>NZ_JAATEP010000017.1:0-205302 GCF_012034275.1 Nonomuraea composti
CGCGGGCGGACGGGTCGGTGGCCTTGCGCCGGGCCACGGCCAGGTTGACGGTCGGCCCGTACGGCCGGGACCAGTCGATCGGCACGGCCAGCGTGCCGCACTCGACGCTCGGCTCCTCCTCACACGGCCCCCAGGTGATGCCGCGCCTGCCGACGGCATCCGTGACGTCCTGCTCGTCCGCCTCCGCGCCGGCCGCCCCCGCCATGGGGACCGCCAGTAACGTCGCCATCATCATCAGGATGGCGGCGAGCAGGGGAGTTCTTCTCAGCACATTGCTCCTCTTCGTCGATCGGCACGTCGCCGGGCCCGCCGGGCTGCTCGATCGGTCCTGCCTCGCTGTACCTGGAACAGACCCCCGTGGAGCAACCCCGCGCGCCTCAACGGCCCGTGGCCGGGCCGCTGACGCGCCTCTCCTTGATCATGACAACGGAATCTAACAGGCGCGAAGGCCCCGCGATGTGACATTACGCCAGAAGACAGACAAATACCGGGCCCGAGGATCTAGCGAAAGGTGGACGACCGGCGCGAGGTCCGTCGGCCAGGCTGAGGTGCCATGAAGGAGACGATCATCGCAGGGGCTTGATCGACCCGCAGGTCACCGGCCGCCTGATCAGCCGCCTCGCCGCGCTGTCCCCGCGCCCCGCCACCCCCGAGCTCGACCTGCTGACCCCGCGCGAGCACCACGTGCTGCGCCTGCTGGCCCGGGGCTGAGCAACGGCGAGATCGCCGCCGCGTGCACCCTCGAGGAGGGCACGGTCAAGGCCCACGTCAACCGGATCCTCACCAAGCTCGGCCTCCGGACCCGCGTGCACGCGGCGATCTACGCGCACGAGCACGGGCTCGTCACCCACGACACCCCGTGACCGTGCTCTCAAGCCTCTGCCGCGACGATCGCCTGAAGCCGGGCCCGGCATTCGGCGACGAAGGCGGGATAGGTGTGCCAGTAGTACGAGACTCCGGTGATGCCCACCGCGATCGCCCAGGCCCTGGCGCGCGCCCAGACCAGATCGTCGAGGTCGAGGGCGTCGCGGTAGGCCTGCCGCGCTTGGGGCGGCAGGTCCCAGACGGTGGCGTGCTCGGCGTCGGGGAAACCGACCGACAGGCACCCGAAGTCGATGACCGCGTGCAGCTTGCCCTCCCGCACCAGGAGGTTGGTGGGTTTGAGGTCGCCGTGCAGCCACACGTGCGCCCCGGAGGGCTCGGGCAGGGCGAGCGCGGCCCGCCACAGCCGTTGCAGGGTCTCGGCGTCGAGCGTCGCGTCGGAGGCGATCCGGCAGTCGGCGAAACACGGGGCGACCCACGCGTCGCAGTCCTGGAGGCGGCCTCCGCGGTACCAGCTGAGGTCGCCCGCACGCGTCGCGCCCCTCAGGTCGATGCCGTGCAGCTCCCGTACGAACGCCGCCAGGTCGGCGCCGAAGGCGGCCCAGTCGTGGACGGTGTCGTGCCGGGCCTCGTCCCCGTCGATCCAGCGGTAGACCGACCAGGCGAGCGGGAACGCCGCGCCCGGCGCCCCGGCATGCACCGGCTCCGGGACCGCCCGCGCGAGCTGCGGCGCCAGCCGGGGCAGCCACTCCTGCTCCTTGCGCACCGAGCGCGCCTTCTCCGCCGTTCGCGGCAGCCGCACGAGCAGGTCGTCACCGAGCCGGTACATGACGTTGTCCGTGCCCGTCCCCGCCGGCGACAACGGCAGGCCGGCCCACTGCGGGCACTGCTCCCTCAGGAGCGCCCCGGCCGTCGCCTCGTCGATCGGCACCTCGTTCTCATGCAGCGTCACACCGGAGATCTTCGCGCCGGACCACCCGGCGAGGCGACTGCTTTTGGGCGTCCTCGCCCCCCGGGGCCGGTCACCACTGGTAGGGCAAGTACTTGCCGTCCATGCCGAACGACCCCTCGGTCTCCGGTCGCGGCGCGGGTACCCCTGCTCGTCCATGCCCGGCCGGGGTGCGTGCGTTGGAGAGCGCCCGTGCGCGCACTGGAGATTCGCCCCTCCCGGCCCGTCGTACGGTGCGTCCATGGCGACGGGCGAAGGAGGTCTCACCGGTCCGCGTAGGTGAACAGGAGAGGTCGCAAGATGCGTACGGACATGCTGATCGGAGGCGAGTGGACCGCCGGACCGGGCGCCGTGCAGCTTCCCGTCGGGTCCCGGGCCGGTGGGGCGGATGCGCATGGGGGCGAACGCGTCGGAGGCCACCTGCTGGAAGCGCTCCACCTGCTCGGTCCGCGACGCGCGGGCCGGACGGAGAGAGGGCATGAGACGTACTCCTCCCGGAGGCGCGGGCGGCGGTCCTGCGCATCTCGCGCCACCCCTCTCATCGTCGCCGGCACGCCCGCGCCCGAAGATGGGCCGGCCGGCCAGGTTCGCAGGGTCTGTCAGGTGACGCGCCAGGCGATCGCGTACGGCTGGGGGCCGCGCGTGATGCGGTGGGCGCGGACCGTGATGACGGCCTGACCGGTGGGGACGCCGCTCCAGCAGACCTGCTCGACGTTGTTGCGGCGGTCGTAGCCGGCACCGCTGCCCATGTTGCCGTGGCGCTCGCCGCCGCCGGCGCGCACGATGAGGTCGAGGTCGTTCTGCAGGCCGGCGCCGGGCGGGTCGGTCCAGACGAGGGTGACCTTCAGCGTGGCGCCGGTGCTGCGGGCCCGCTCCGGCACCGTGATCGTCGTGCTGTGCTCCTGCTCCTGGTCGAGCGGGTCGCCCTGGAGGAAGCCCGCGTCGCGGGAGCGGCCGGGGACGACGATGGCGCGGGCGAGGTCGACCCGGCCGAAGCCGGAGTCGTGGTTGGGGCTGCTGCCCGCCTCGCTGGGGGCGTACTGGCCGGTCAGCTCGACGGCGCCGTTGATGAGCAGGGCCTTGACCAGCGCCGCCGAGGGTTGCGGGGTGCCGTTCGCGATCAGGCTCTCCCGCACGACCGCGGCGCAGCCGCTGACCAGCGGGCACGCCATGCTGGTGCCGTTCTTGAACGACAGCAGCGGGTCGCGGGAGACGCCGGCCGAGGTGGTGGGCTCGGCGACGCGCGACTGCGCGGACAGGACGCTGGTACCGGGGGCGACCACGTCCGGCTTGTAGCGGCCCTCCCTGGTCGGGCCGCGGCTGCTGAAGGCGGCCATGCCGTGCGGGGCGTCGGCGATCCGGTCGGAGCGGATGGGCTCGGCGGGGAAGTGGTCGGCGTGCTGGTCGCCGTAGGCGATCGGGATGTCGGGGCGGGCGTTCTCGGTGGCGCCGACCGTGATGCAGTTCTTCGCCGCGGCCAGCGAGCCGACCGAGCCGGGATCGACGACGCCGTCGCCGTCGGCGTCCACGCCGTCGTTGCCGGCGCCGAAGCAGATCACCATGTCGGGGTGGTGCCAGACGAAGTCGTCGAGCTCCCACGCCGCCGTGTCGTACGGCAGCCCGGGCTCGCGCAGGCCCCACGAGTTGTTGTGCACGCGCACCCCGTCGGCGTCGTAGACCGGCGCGAACAGCTCGCGCATGTCCTCCGGCAGGCCGCTCCACTCGCCGTCGTCGTCGAGGACGGACTGCAGCACCAGGCGGGCGCGCGGCGCGGTGCCCTCGATCCGGCCGCCCATCCGCGGCGAGTCGACGCTGCCGAGGACGGACCCGGACACGTGCGTGCCGTGGCCGTGCGGATCGTCGGCCCGGCCCGGCCGGCCGAGCGCGTACAGCCGGGCCACCCGTCCGGCGAAGGCCGGATGCACGTCGGTGGCGGAGCCCTTGTCGAGACCGGTGTCGGCCACGCCGATCACCTGGCCCTCGCCCTGGTAGGTCGCGTCGGCGACGCGGACGTCGGCGTTGAGCACCACGCGGGCGACGTTGTTGACCGGGCCGTACCGGGGGACGCGGCGGATCAGGCGCACCTCGTCCCAGGTGGCCAGCTCTCGGATCGCGTCCCCGGTCAGGGTCATGCGGGCCTTGTGCGCGCCGACCCGCGGCGTCCAGGCGGCCAGCCGCTCGGACAGGCCGGGCGCGGCCGGGTCCACGCCCTCGTGGAAGACCACCTCGACCGGGCCGGGCGGCAGCGGGGGCGTGGCCCCCGGCAGGCCGCCCGGCACGGCGGGCTCGATCTTCAGGGCGGCGTGGTAGTGGCCGGCCCAGCGCACGTACGGCAGGGCGCGCAGGGCGCCGAGGTCCGCGGCGCGGTAGCGGCACAGGTAGGCGTCGTCGGGCACGTACTCGGCGATCTCCACGCCCATGCCGGTCAGCTCGGCCCTGCGCGGGCCGGTCAGCAGGCCCTCCACCTGCACCAGGACGTGCTCGCCCCCGGTGGCGGCGGGGCCGGGCAGCCGCGCGGCGTCCAGGACGGGGTCGAAGGAGTAGCCGTTGATCGAGATGCTCGTCATCAGATCTTGCTGCTCGCCTCGGTCCCGGAGCGGTGCCGCAGGACGACGCCCCACGCGTGCGCGAGCGCCGGCGGCCCGTTCCAGGTGGGGGTGGGGACGATCCACTGGTCGTCCGCCAGGTGGTTGTTGTAGACGCTCAGGGCGTAGGTGTCGTAGTCGTGCGGCATGATCGCCCAGTAGGCCGCGTCGGTGCCGGGGATCGGGTGGAAGTCCCAGCGCTGGTCGGAGCTGCCGGTGTCGCCGTTGCGCTGCCGCAGCACAGGGGAGAGGGTGGGGATCTCCGCCGGGGTGTTGCCGGGGCGGAAGGTGAGGTAGTGGCCCTTGGCGCGGTTCTCGATCAGATACGTCGTCCGGCCTTCGCCCAGGTCGACCTTGTGGAGCTGCCACACCACGGACTTGTTGGTGGGCAGCGGCCAGTGGTTCTCGTTCTGCACCTCGTCGTTGAGGGTGTCGTCAGTCTGGTTCTCCGACTGCAGGAACGTGCCGGTGACCTGGTGGATGAGCAGCAGCTCCTGGTCGGTGGGGGGTGAGCCGTGGACGGGGTTGGGGGGAGCCATGGAGGCGTCTCCTTGGATTGCCGATATGGTCACCTCTTTTATTTCCATTTCTCGGCATGTTGGTTACTTTCCGTAGTGCTTACAGTCCTGTATCGCCAGTGCAGTGGCTTTATGACCGATCAGAGCAATACGGATCGCCACAATAAGTGACATATCCGCGCATGGCCGAAACACCGATCCCTCAGGCTCTGTGAACGTGCACGGTGGCTACGCGCCCGATGGAACTTTCATGCCGGCCCGGGATGGGCGCTTCGATCGCCGTGGGAGCGTTCAGGCGCAGATGGCGGCACCTGTGCCCTCGATCGAGGGCCCGTTGTCGATGAGCGGGTGGCTGCACGTGTTGCAGGCGATTCCTTCCAGCTGCGTCGTTTCCCGGGTTACTGTGCACGTTCACAGAGCGCCCTGATCGCAGCCCTGTCCTCACCTCGGAGGATCCATGAGAAGGATCTTGGTGGTGCTGGCGTTGTGCGCCGCCGCGACCGTCCCCGCCGGGCAGCCCGCCCACGCCGCCGCATCGCTCAGCATGCTCGGCGCCGACGTCTCCACCTTGCAACGCGCGCTCGACCTGGGCGCCACGTACTACGACGCCGGCGGTGCCCGGCGAGACCCCCTCGACATCCTCAAGGGAGCCGGCGTCAACTACGCCCGGCTGCGGATCTGGCACAACCCGGCCAGTGGCTACAACAACAAGGCCAAGGTGCTGCAGCAGGCCAGGGCGATCAAGGCCAAGGGCCTGAAACTCATGGTCGACTTCCACTACTCCGACACCTGGGCCGACCCCGGCAAGCAGGACAAGCCCGCCGCCTGGGCCGGCCACGGCATCGCCCAGCTGCAGACCGACGTCTACAACCACACCTACGACGTGTGCACCGCGCTCAAGGCCCAGGGCACCACCCCCGACAGCGTGCAGATCGGCAACGAGATCAACACCGGCATGCTGTGGAACGACGGCAAGGTCGTCAACAACGACTCCACCAACCTGAGCCTGCTCCTCAAGGCCGGCTACAACGCCACCAAGGCGTGCAACTCCGGCACCCAAGTGATCATCCACACGGCCCTGGCCGGGAGCCTGACCTCCGCCCGCTGGTTCTACGACGGCATCCGCGCCAAAGGCGTCCCCTGGGACATCACCGCCCTGTCGTACTACTGCATGTGGCACGGCACGCTGTCCAACCTGTCCACCGTCATCGCCGACCTGCGCGCCCGCTACGGCAAGAGCGTGGTCATCGCCGAGACCGCCTACCCGTTCACCGCCGACGACGCCGACTCCACCCCCAACGCGGTCACCTCGGGCTGCTCCGGGTACGGCCTCACCTGGCAGGGGCAGGGCGCGCAGTTCGCGGCGGTGCAGAGCACCGCGCGCAACGCCGGCGCCATCGGCGTCTTCTACTGGGAGCCGACCTGGTACGCCGTCCCCGGCAACGGCTGGGACCCGGCCGACCTCGCCACCAGCGGCGACGGGTGGGACAACATGGCCGTCTTCAACTGGACCGGCCACATCAACCCCGGCGTCCGCTGGACACCGTGACCTCCACGCCCCGTCCTGGCCCCGGGTGCCCGCCGGATCGCGGGACCGGTCACCGAGGCGGTCCGCGACCAGGCGCTGTCCTTCGCACCGTCCGTCTGCCGAAAGGAACGAAGCTCATGACCCGCAGAAGCCTGGCCTCCCTCGCGGCAGGGCTGACGATCATCCTGTCCGGCCTCGTGTCCGCTCCGGCGCAGGCCGCCGTCTGGTCGTCGTGCGACCAGTGGGCCACCTGGTCCAGCAGCGGCTACACCCTCTACAACAACATCTGGGGCTCCGGCGCCGGCCCGCAGTGCGTCTGGGCCGACTCCGCCACCAACTGGGGCGTGTGGGCCAACCATCCCAACACCGGCGGCGTCAAGGCCTACCCCAACTCCACCCGCTGGTCCGGCCGGCCCGTCAGCGCCCTCGGCACCCTGAGCAGCACCTTCAACGTCACCGTGCCCACCAGCGGGGTCGCCTTCACCAGCGCCTACGACGTGTGGTCCAGCGACAACCAGCACGAGATCATGCTCTGGATGAACAAGTACGGCGCGGTCGGACCGCTCGGCACCTTCCAGGCCACGGCCACGGTCGGCGGCCACACCTGGAACGTCTACCGCGGCTCCAACGGCCACAACGCCGTCTACTCCTTCGTCCGCACCACCAACACCGCCTCCGGCACCGTCGACATCAAGGCCATCTGCGCCTGGATCCGCAACCGCGGCTGGTTCGGCGACGTCACCATCGGCAACGTGCAGTTCGGCTACGAGATCACCTCGTCGGCCGGCGGCAAGGACTTCGTCACCAACAACCTGACCATCACCGCCACCTGACCGCGTTCCGGCGGCGCTGTTGTCGTTTTCGTTCAAGACGGCGACCACGGCCATGATCTAGCGTGGACCCGGCAGCTCGCCCGAGCATGAGGAGACAGCACAGTGCGTAAGTTGGTCTACACCGGTTTCATGTCGCTCGACGGCGTCGTCGACTCTCCCGGCGGCGGGCCGGGGGAGGAGCACCGCAGCGGCGGGTGGGTGTTCAAGGATCTCGAGTTCGTCCCGGAAGCCTGGACGCTGAAGGGTGAGGAGCTGGCCGAGACGACGGCGCTGATGTTCGGCCGCCGCAGCTACGAGTCGTTCGCGCAGACCTGGCCCAACTCGCCGGATCACGCCGACTACAAGGAGCTGCCCAAGTACGTGGTGTCGGCCACGCTGTCCGACGACGCCGTCATCGACGGGTGGGGGCCGATCACGATCCTGCGTTCGACCGAGGACGTCGCCGCGCTCAAGGAGAGCGAGGGCGGCGCGATCTTCATCCACGGCAGCGCGGAGCTGGCCCGGCGGCTGTCGGACGAGGGCCTGATCGACCAGTACAACCTGCTCGTCTTCCCCGTGCTGCTCGGGGCGGGCAAGAGCCTGTTCGGCCGGGCCGACCGGGACAAGTACATGCTGACGCTGCGGGAGTCGGACAGCTACGCGAACGGGATCCTGAAGCTGGTCTACGACGTCAAACGCTGACCCGGATCGAGGCGCTGGCCCAGGTCGAGGCGCTGATTGAGGTCGAGGCGCGGATCCAGGTCGAGGCCGATCGCGCCGCCGGTGCCCGCGCGCAGCTGCCCGACCGTACGTCCGACGTAGGAGCGCAGGGCGCGGGCCAGGTGCGGCTCGTCGCAGTAGCCGAGCTTGGCGACGACGTCGGCGGCGGCGCCGCCGGAGGCCAGCAGCCGCGCCGCCGTGCGGGCCCGCTCGATCTGCCGGACGGCGCCCTGCGTCAGCCCGGTCGCGGCCCGGAAGCGGCGCTCGACCGTGCGCCCCGACACGGCCGGGCGGTGACCCCGCAGCATCTCGCCGCACAGCGGGTCACGCACCACGATCCCGGCCCGGACGAGCCGCTCGACCAGCGCCTCGGCGTCGTCGGGGCCGGGCGTCTCCCAGCGCGTCCCGTCCAGCCGGAACGTCCGGCGCGTGGTGTCGGGCAGCACGATGCCGGCATCGACCAGCGCCGGCGTGGGCACGGCCCGTAACGAGGTGCCCACGGCGAAGTCGATGCCGGTGAACCTCGCGCCCTCCGGTACCGGCGCCGTCCCGGCCCGGGTCTCGGGGCCGGTGATGGTCGTGTACGCCTGCCCGGCTTGCTCCCAGAACACCAGCCCCCAGCGCACCCCGGCGACGGACGTCATCGTGGTGACCTGCTCGCTCGTGCACGTCCACACGGTGTCGACCCACGGCGAGTCCGATTCGCGCGTCTTGAAGCGCAGTTCCACGGGATGAACGATACGTCCCTTCGCTCAGCCGCGACGCTCCTGAGCGCGGCACCTCGCGGGGTGGTGACGGGGAGCCGCACAGGGATCTAGTATGTAACCGTGGTTACAACTGGCAGTGGGCAGTGGGTGTTGCTCGCGTACCGGATCCCGCGCCAGCCGTCCACGCTGCGGATCACGATCTGGCGCAAGCTCGACCGGCTCGGCGTGGCGCGGCTCGGTGACGGGCTGGTGGCGTTGCCCGCCGACGCTCGTACCCGGGAGCAACTGGACTGGATCGCCGAGGAGATCGGCGAGATGGGCGGCAGCGCCACCGTGTGGCTGGCCGTGCCCGGCAGCGCCGCGCAGGAGAAGGCGATCGCCGAGGAGATGCGGCGGGCGCGGGCGGCGGAGTACCGGGCGGTGGCCGAGCAGGCCGAGGCGGCCGCGTCGGCGCCGCCGGGGGAGCGGAGCCGGACCATCAAGCGGTTGCAGGCCGAGCTGCGCCGGATCGGCCGGCGTGACCACTTCCCGCCGGTCGAGCGGGAGGCGGCGCAGCGGGCGGTGCGTGCGCTGGTGCAGGTGGTGGAGGGCGCCGGATGAGATGGGCGACGCGGGCAGGGGTGCACATCGACCGGGCGGCATGCGCCTGGTTGATCCGGCGGCACCTCGATGCGCAGGCCGAGTTCGTGTTCGTGGACGATCCGGCGCTGGTGCCTTCGGACGCGACGCCGTTCGACATGCGCGGGGCCGAGTTGTCCCATCATGGCGGCGACTGCAGCTTCGAGACGATCCTGCGGCGGTACGAGCTGGACGATCCGGTGTTGTGGAAGCTGGCCGAGATCGTGCACGAGGCCGACCTCGACGACGAGCGCTTCGACGCGCCCGAGGCTCCGGGGGTGGACGTGATCCTGCGCGGGCTGTCGATGATCTGCGACGACGAGCGGGTGCTGGAGATCACCGGGCCGATCTTCGACGGCCTGTACGAGTTCCACCGGCGCGCCCTGCTGCTGGGGCGGGAGCCGGCGTGACGCGCCGGCCGGCCTCCCCGGCGATCCTGACGCCCGTCCACCTGCTCTCCGGAAGGTTGCCATGACGATCGAAGCCACCCGTGATGTGATCCCGTTCCGGCAGGCGGTGCTGGCCTGGTTCCTGATCTCGTTGCAGACGTTCGGCGGCCCGGCCGGGCAGATCGCCGTCATGCAGCGCACGCTCGTGGAGGAGAAACGCTGGATCGGGCAGCAGCGCTTCAACCACGCGCTCAACTACTGCATGCTGCTGCCCGGCCCGGAGGCGCAGCAGCTCGCCATCTACGTCGGCTGGCTGCTCAACGGCACCCGGGGCGGGCTGGTGGCCGGGACGCTGTTCGTGCTGCCCGGCATGGTGGCGTTGCTGCTCCTGTCGGTCGTCTACATCCTGTGGCAGGACACCACGGTGGTGACCGCGCTGTTCGCGGGCATCGCGCCGGCCGTGCTGGCCATCGTCGCCCAGGCCGTCATCCGGGTCGCCAAGCGCTCGCTCACCCACCCGCTGTTCGTCGCCCTGGCCGTGGCCGCCTTCGTCGCGCTCGCGCTGTTCGGGGTGCCGTTCCCGGTCGTGGTGGCCGTCGCGGGCCTGGCCGGGTGGCTGATGCACCGGCTGGCGCCGCACGTCTTCAAGCGCTCGAACGGGCACGGCGGCGACGGCGGCCCGGCACCGCTGATCCCCGACGACGCCCTGCACCACGCCCGGCCGAGCTGGCGGTCGGCCGGCAGGATCCTGGCGATCGGGCTGGTCGTGTGGTGGGTGCCGGTGGCGGCGGTAGCGCTCTTCCTCGGTACGGACAGCGTGTTCACCACCCAGGGGTTGTTCTTCTCCGGCACCGCGCTGGTCACCTTCGGCGGCGCGTACGCCGTGCTGGCGTTCGTCGCCCAGCGGGCCGTGGAGGTCTACGGCTGGCTGACGCCGGGGGAGATGGTGCGCGGCCTGGCGCTGGCCGAGACCACCCCGGGGCCGCTGATCATGGTGGTGCAGTTCGTCGCGTTCCTCGGCGCCTACCGCGACCCCGGCGCGCTGACGCCGTGGGCGGGCGCGCTGCTGGGGGCGTTGCTGACGACGTGGGTGACGTTCGTGCCGTGCTTCCTGTTCATCTTCCTCGGCGCCCCCCACGTCGAGAAGCTGCGGCACAACGCCGCCATCAGCGCGGCGCTGACCGGCATCACCGCCTCGGTGGTCGGCGTCATCGCGAACCTGGCGGTGTACTTCGCCCAGCACACCCTGTTCGGCCGGACCTTCACCTGGGCGTGGGGGCCGTTCGACACGCAGGTCCCCGACCTCGGCACCCTCAACCTGGTCGCCGTCGTCATCACCGTGGCCGCGCTGGTCATGACGTTCATGCTGAAATGGCCGATGCTGCGCATCCTGGGCATCTGTGCGCTGCTCGGCATCGGCACGGTGCTCCTGCCCTGGTGACGCCCGCTCGCCGAGCAGCGGGGTGGTCGGCCGAGCGGGAGACCTGCTCACGGGCCCGCACGTCGGCGAGCGTCGCCTCCAGCTCGCGGGTCACCGCCTCGTAGCCGGGGCCGCCGAGCACCAGACGCCGGGGCGTGTCGGCGCCGCCGACCGCCGCGTCCACCGCTCGCGCGCCCCTGACCGGCTCTCCCGGCTGCTTGCCGTCCTGCGCGACCATCGTCGCGCGGACGGCGTCGAGCATCGGCCGGTAGTCCTCGATCGTCTCGGTGGCGGGCTGGTCGTCGAAGTGGGCGTAGGCGCGGGTACGGAACGCGCCGCGCCTCGTCCATGCCCTCGACGGAGCCGTACCAGCCGTGCCCGGCGTTGTTGACCAGCACGTCGATGCCGCCGAAAGAACCTGGGCATCTCTTCCAGCAGGCTCAAGGCCCTGGTCGCCGACGGCATCCTGGAGCGGCACCCGTACCAGACCCATCCGGTGCGCCACGAGTACGTGCTGACCGACCTGGGCCGCTCGCTGCGGCCGGTCATCGTCGCGATGGCAGCCTGGGGCAACGACAGCGACGCCTACGTCTTCGCCGCGGGCCCGGCCGCCGGCCCCGCCGTGCGGGCCCGCTATCCCCGCGACACGGCCCCTGAGCGAATCGGCGGCCGGTGACGTGGCGCGCCGGACGCTGTGCTCAGCCGCGCAGCAGCGGTAGCAGCAGGTCTCCCTGGCGCTTGATCTCCGGCAGGTAGGGGGTGTCGGAGAGGACGAAGTGGGTGATGCCGAGGGCCTGGTACTTGCGCAGCGACTTCGCCACGTCCTCGGCCGAGCCGACCAGCCACGTGGTGCCCGCGCCGCCGCCGCCGACCTTGCCGGGAGCGGTGTAGAGGTTGTCGTCGAGCACGTCACCCCGTGCCGCCAGGTCGAGCAGCCGCTGCTGGCCGACGGCGGTGAACCGGTTGGGGTCGCGGGCGATGCCGCCGCTCGCCATCTGGGCGACCTTGGCCTCGGCGTCGGCCCACGCCTGGCCGGTGGTGTCGCGGACGACCGTGGTGACCCGGAGCCCGAACTCCAGCGGAGGCAGCTCGCGGCCCAGCTTCTCGCCGAGCCGTTTGAGCCGGTCGATCCGCTCGGCGACGTCGTCGAGCGGCTCACCCCAGAAGAGCTGGACGTCGGCCTCGGTGGCGGCCACCCGCTCGGCGGCTTCGGAGGCGCCGCCGAAGTAGAGCCGGGGGTGCCGGCGGTCATCGCGGGCGACGGTGCGCGGCACGACGGTGGAGCCGGTGACGGTGAAGTGCTCGCCGCGGTAGGTGACGTTCTCCTCGGTCCACAGCTTGCGGACGATCCGGAGGAACTCTCTGGTGCGGGCGTAGCGGTGGGCCTGGTCCCCTTCGCGGTCGCCGTACGCGGCCAGGTCGTCCTTGCCCGACACGATGTTGATCAGCACCCGGCCCCCGGTGAGGTGGTCGAGCGTGGCGGCGGCGGAGGCGAGCTGGGCCGGCTGCCAGTAACCGGGCCGCACCGCGATCAGCGGCTGGAACGTCGTGGTGCGCGCCGCCAGCGCCGTGGCGACCGTGAAGGTGTCGGGCCGTCCCCAGCCGGTGCCGATGAGCGCCCCGCCCCACCCGTGCTCCTCCAGGGCCCTGGCCTGCGTGGTGAGGGTCTCCAGGCTGTTGTGGTCGGCGGTGACGGCGTCGCCGCGGTGGCCGGGCTGCGCCTGGTTGGGGATGTACCAGAGGAGCTGGAGGTTCATCGGTCGCTCTTCCTGCTCGGTGGTTCTACGGGTCACCATAAACCATGTATATCAAGTAGGAAATATTGACTTTACGAAACCGGGCTCGTAAGTTCGGGAACCGCACCCGGCCGGCCCGCCGGCGAAGCTCTTCACCACGCTCCGCGCAGGATCGAGCGTCGCTTCTCCACCCGGAGGACCACATGACGAGAAAGCTCCACCTCAACGCCTTCCTCATGGGCGTCGGCCATCACGAGGCCGCCTGGCGGCACCCCCGTACCGAGCCGGCCAAAATCGCCGACGTCCGGCACTACCAGGACCTCGCCCGGATCGCCGAACGCGGCAGGCTGGACTCGGTCTTCCTGGCCGACGGCGTCGCCCTGCGGGGCAACGTCCGGCACAACGCGCTCGGCGGCCTGGAACCGCTGACGCTGCTGTCGGCGCTGGCCGCCGTCACCGAGCACGTCGGCCTCATCGCCACCGTGTCGACCACCTACAACGAGCCGTACCACGTCGCCCGCAAGTTCGCCTCGCTCGACCACATCAGCGGCGGCCGGGCCGGCTGGAACATCGTCACCTCCGCCAGCGAGGCCGAAGCGCACAACTTCGGCGTCGAACGGCCGCCACACGCCACCCGCTACGCCCGGGCCACCGAGTTCCTGGACGTCGTCACCAAGCTCTGGGACAGCTGGGAGGACGACGCCGTCCTGGACGACCGCGCGGCCGGGCTCTACGCCGACACCAGCAAGATCCACCCGATCGAGCACGCGGGCGAGCACTTCCGGGTGCGCGGCCCCCTGAACACCCGGCGCCCGCCCCAGGGCCACCCGCTCCTGGTGCAGGCCGGCTCGTCGGAGGACGGCAAGGAGTTCGCCGCGCGGTTCGCCGAGGCCGTCTTCACCGCCCAGCAGACCCTGCCGGAGGCGCGGGAGTTCTACGCCGACCTGAAGCGCCGCCTGGCCGCGCACGGCAGGCAGCCCGGAGACCTGCTCGTGCTGCCGGGCATCTCGCCGATCATCGGCTCCACCGAGCACGAGGCGCGCCGGCTGGAACGGGAGCTGGAAGAGCTCATCATCCCCGCGTACGGACTGAGCCAGCTCTCCCACCTGACCGGCATCGAGCTGACCGAGGACGCGCTGGACCGCCCGCTCCCGGACGTCCCCCTGGAGACCGAGGGCGCGCAGAGCCGCCGCAAGCTCGTCGTCGACCTGGCCAGGCGGGAGGACCTCACGGTCAGGCAGCTCCTCGCCCGCCTGGCCGGCGGCCGCGGCCACCGCGTGGTGGCGGGCACGCCGGAGCGGATCGCCGACGAGATCCAGGAATGGTTCGAGGGCGGGGCCGCCGACGGCTTCAACATCATGCCTCCGCTCCTGCCCAGCGGCCTGGCCGACTTCGTCGACCACGTCGTGCCGGAGCTGCGGCGCAGGGGCCTGTTCCGGCACGAGTACGAGAGCCGCACCCTGCGCGGAAACTACGGCCTGCCGCGCCCCGCCTCCCGCTACGCGACCCGAGGCGCCGCGGAATTGGTGGCCGCGCTGCCCTGATGAAGGAACGCCGGGCCCGCCCGCATCGAAGGATCCGCATGTTCGCACGTGAAAGGCCACGCCGTATGCCTGTTCCCGCTCTCATGAGACCCGCGCTCGCCGTGCTCCTGCTGGCGGCCTTGACCGGATGTGCCGGAGGCGGCGAGCAGCGCAACACCGCGGCGGCGGCGCTCGCGGCCGACGCGCCGCTGCCGGTCACCGTCCCCAAGGGCACCAAGCTGATCGTCGGAGACCCGGCCACCAAGGTGGCGCTGCAGCTGTCCGGCGAGATCGACACGTTCTCGTTCGCCATCGAGTGGGCCAACATCAGCGGCGGCCCCCAGACCAGCGAGGCGTTCCGGGCCGACGCGCTCGACGTGGGCGCGGTCGCGGAGATCCCGCCCATCCACGCCACCTGGACGGGCCTGCCCGTGAAGATCGTCGCGTCCAAGTTCCGGAAGGATCCGCTCCAGCACCCGACGTACGAGCTCGGCATAGCCCCGGGCGTGACCGTCAAGACCCTCGCGGACCTGCGCGGCAAGAAGATCGCCTACAGCCCGGGCCAGGCGCAGGGCGCGCTCGTCCTCAAGGTGCTCCACCAGGCCGGCCTGACGAAGGACGACGTCACCCTGGTCGAGTTGCCGAGCACCGGCGACGTCTACCCCAACGCCCTGGCCTCCAGGCAGGTGGACGTGGCCCCGATCGGCGGCGTCAACATCCGCCGCTACACCGCCAAGTTCGGCAAGGACGGCGCCACGACCATCCGCCACGGCCTGCGCGATGACCCGAGCCACCTGTACGTACGGACGAAGACGCTCCAGGACCCGGCCAAGGCGGCCGCGATCCGCGAGTACGTCGCCGCCTGGGCCAGGGCCGCCCGCTGGGTCTACGAGCACCCGGAGGAGTGGATCGCCGGCTACTACGTCAAGGACCAGGGGCTCAGCGCCGCCGACGGCCGGTACCTGGCCGAGCTGGCGGGCGAGCCGGACATCCCCGCCGACTGGTCCGACGCGATCGCCAGGCACCAGGAGACCATCGACATCCTGGCCAAGGAGACCGGCAACCCGCCGCTGAAGGCCGAGGACCTGTACGACCTGCGCTACCAGACGGTGGGCGCGGACGCGATCAAGGATGGTGCGTGATGACGCTCGTCGCCTCCCGCCCGGCCGTGGACGTCCGCACGCGCAAGCGGCGCCGGCTGCGGCCCGGCCCGCGGATCAGGCTCGGCTTCCTGGCGGGCCCGCTCCTGCTGCTCGCGATCTGGACGGTTGCCTCGGCGACCGGCCTGCTGGATCCGCGCTTCCTGTCGGCGCCGTGGACCGTGGTCACCACCGCGGCCGACCTGGTCGAATCCGGCCGCCTGCAGACCAACCTGCTGGCCTCCGTCCAGCGGGTGGCACTCGGGCTGGCGTTCGGCGTGCCGCTCGGCACCCTGCTCGCGCTGGTGTCGGGGCTGAGCCGGTGGGGTGAGGCCCTGATCGACGGGCCGATCCAGATCAAGCGGGCCATCCCGGCGCTCGCGCTCATGCCGCTCCTCATCCTGTGGCTGGGCATCGGCGAGGGCATGAAGATCACCATGATCGCCCTGGGCGTGCTCGTGCCGATCTACATCCACACCCACAACGGGCTGCGCAGCATCGACAGCCGCTACGTCGAGCTGGCCGAGACCGTCGACCTCGGGCGCGGCGCGTTCATCAGGAAGGTGGTCCTGCCGGGCGCGCTGCCGGGGTTCCTGCTCGGCATGCGCTTCGCGGTCACCACGGCGTGGCTGTTCCTGGTGGTGGCCGAGCTCATCAACGCCACCACCGGCATCGGCTACATGATGGACCTCGCGCGGACGTACGGGCAGACCGACGTGATCCTCGTCGGCATCGTCCTGTACGGCCTGCTCGGCCTCTTCTCCGACGCAGGGGTGCGCCTGGTGGAAAGGAAGGCGCTGTCATGGCGACGCACGCTGGCGAGCTGAGCGGGAAGGAGGGCGCCGTCGTGGCGACGCGCGCCGGCGAGCTGAGCGGGAAGGAGGGCGCCATCGTGACGACGCGCGCCGGCGAGCTGAGCGGGAAGGAGGGCGCCATCGTGACGACGCGCGCCGGCGAGCCGATCCGCGTCAAGGGCCTGACCCGCCTGTACGGTGAGCGCGCGGTCCTGGACGGCCTCGATCTGGAGATCGCGCCGGGGGAGTTCGTGGCCCTGCTCGGGCAGAGCGGGTCGGGCAAGAGCACGCTGCTGCGGGCCCTGGCCGGCCTCGACGCGGACGTCGCCGGGGCCGGTCTCGTCGAGGTGCCCGAGCAGGTGTCGGTGGTGTTCCAGGACGCCAGGCTGCTGCCGTGGCAGCGGGTGCTGGACAACGTGATCCTGGGTCTCGACGGCGCCGTGGAGCGCGGCCGGCGGAGCCTGGCGGAGGTGGGTCTGGCCGGGCGGGAGCGGGCCTGGCCCAACGAGCTGTCCGGCGGGGAGCAGCAGCGGGTGGCGCTGGCGCGCTCCCTCGTCCGGGAGCCCCGGCTGCTGCTGGCAGACGAGCCGTTCGGCGCGCTCGACGCCCTGACCAGGCTCAAGATGCACGGCCTGCTGCGCCGGCTGTTCGAGGAGCACCGGCCGGCCGTGCTGCTGGTCACCCACGACGTGGACGAGGCCATCGCGCTGGCCGACCGCGTGCTCGTGCTCGACCATGGCAGGATCGCCGCCGAGCAGCGCCTGGACGTCGCCCGGAGCGCCGCCGAGGTCCGGGCGGAGCTGCTGCGGGCGCTCGGCGTCGGAGAGGTGCCCGCGAGCAGGAGGGACGGCCGCCCGCACCGCGACGGGTGATCGGCGGAAGAGTCTCTAGTGCCGGGGCCGCCAGCCGAGCGCGGGGCCGAGCCCGGTGGCGAGGTCGGTGAGAATCTGCACGTAGTCCTCGTGCTCGAACGTGAACGGCAGCGCGAACGCGACCTCGTCGATCTCCCGGAAGGCGGCATGGTCGTAGAGCCGCTCGGCGATCTCGGCGGAGCTGCCGACGAGGTCGGGCGCGAACATCATCCGGGCCGGCCCCTGCGGTGAGGACGTGCGGGGCGTGCGCCGGTCGGCGTACTCCTTGTACTTGGCGCGCTGCCCGGACGAGGCCGAGTCCGTGGGGATCACGACCAGGCCCTGCGAGACGCGGGCGCGCTCGCCGTCGGGGTGGTGCGCGCGGAACTCCCGCACGTGGGAGAGCTGGATCTCGGCGAAGTCCTCCGACTCCTCGGCCTTCACGACGCTGCTGGTCAGGAAGTTCATGCCGTGTTCGCCCGCCCAGCGGGCCGAGCGCAGGCTGCCGCCGCCGTACCACATGCGGCTGCCGAGGCCAGGGGAGTAGGGCTGGACCCGGTCGGAGAAGACCTCGAAGCCGTCGGCGCCGCGAAAGCCGGTGGCCGGCTCGCCGCGGACGAAGCCGAGCAGCCGCCGGACGCGTTCGTAGCCGAAGTCCTCGGCGTCCCCGGTGCCGGGGTAGAGGGCGTCCTTGACGCGGTCGTAGTGGAGGGGCGGACCGACGCTGACGCCCGGGTTGAGGCGGCCACCGGACAGGACGTCCACGGTGGCCAGGTCCTCGGCGAGCCGCAGCGGGTTCTCCCAGCCCAGGGGGATGACCGCGGTGCCCAGCTCGATGCGGCTGGTGCGCTGGGAGGCCGCCGCCAGGACGGCGACGGGGGAGGAGATCCCGTACTGCAGGTGGCGGTGCCGCACCCACGCGCTGTCGAAGCCCAGCTGCTCGCCCAGCTGGATGATCTCGAGCGTCGACTCGTGGCCCCGGCGCGGGTCCGCCTCGTCGAACAGCCCGATCGTCAAGAAGCCCAGCTTGCGCAGCGGTCGCGAGGGCAGTGGCATGGACGTTCCTCCTTAGTCCTGCATTTCACACCAAGATAGCCGGAAACACGCGGCATCGTCGTGCTCCGTCCGGTGACACCAGGAGGCCGGCCCGCTCGCGGCGCGTGCTCATCCCGGCCGCCGTCACCACGGCCCGCACGGCGGTCGCCGCCCCGCTCAAGGTCGCCACCGGCGGCAAGGAAGCCACCGTGTCCAGGGAGCAACTGGCGGCCGGCCTGCGCTTCGTCAGTGACGGCAAGGGCGGCCTGCGCCCGTCCTTCGACGCCGCCGAGGTCGCCCCGGGGCTCGCCAAGGCCCTGCTGATCGCCGCGCCGAAGGACGCCTCCTTCATGATCGTCAAGGGGAGGCCGCAGGTCGTCCCGTCCCGTCCCGGGCGTGGCATCGACGTCAAGGCGCTCGGCCCGGCGATCGCCCAGGCCGTGGCGGGCGGCGTCCGCCGCGTCGAGCTGCCCGCGGTGGCGCGGCAGCCGCGCGTCACCACGGCCCAGGCGAGGAAGCTGGGCGTCAAGGAGAAGGTCAGCTCGTTCACCACCCGGCACCCCTGCTGCGCCCCCCGCGTGACGAACATCCACCGCATCGCCGACATCGTCGACGGCCACGTCGTCAGGCCCGGCGAGACGTTCTCCCTCAACGGCGTGGTCGGCAAGCGGGACAAGGCGCGCGGCTTCGTCGAGGCGCCGATGATCCTCAACAACCGGTTCGTCAACGACGTCGGCGGCGGGGTCTCGCAGTTCGCCACCACCATGTTCAACGCCGTCTTCTTCGGCGGCTTCGAGGACGTGCAGCACCGCGCCCACCAGTACTACATCTCCCGCTACCCGGCCGGCCGCGAATCGACGGTCTCCTACCCGCAGCCGGACTTCCGCTGGCGCAACGACTCCCGCTACGGCGTGCTCATCAAGACGTCCTACACCAGCACCTCCGTCACCGTGGACTTCTGGAGCACCAAGCGGTACGAGATCGAGTCGAAGAGCTCCGGGCGTTACGCCATCAAGCCCGTCACCGAGCTCACCGAGTCCGGCCCCGACTGCATCCCCATGGGCGGCGTCGAGGGGTTCGCCATCGACGTGTGGCGGATCTTCAAGAAGGACGGGAAGGTCGTCCGCAAGCAGCGCTTCCACACCGTGTACGACCCGGAGCCGCGCCTCACCTGCAAAGGATCTTGACAACCGGATGATTGCCGTCACCCGGCAGGGAAACTATCGATCTTAGTAGACTCGCCCCGGGAGAAGGCCCATGTCGCCTTGGACGGCCGTTCTCGGCCTGATCGCCCTGCTCGCCGCCGGCGTGCTCGCGATCTACCTGGTCTCGCTGCTGCTCAGCCCCCACGAGGTCCTCGACGCCCGCCCGTTCCTGTCCGGCAACCACCCCCAGGAGCACGCCCTCTCGCGTTTCGTCGTCCGCTGGTACGCGGTGACCCTGAAGCCGGCCCTGCTCTTCTACGTCGCGCGCCTACGCGATCACGAACCTCGGCGCCTTCGCGGTCGTCCTCGCCGCCGCCTGGGACGGCGGCTACGCCTGGCCGGCCGTGGTCGCCGTCGTCAACACCGTGGCCAGCGTCTTCTCCTACCTCCGCTGGATCCCCCCGCCTTCCAGGGCGCCGGCCCGGCCACCGTCACTCGGACGGCGGCGCGCATCGCGTACCTGGCCGCCGCCGTCTCCCTCCTCCTGGGCGCGGGCAGCGGCGCCCTGCTCTCCTACGCTACGTAGTTGGGCGTCGCCGCCACGCGGATCACGGGCGGACGGCGCCGAGCAGGCGGGTACGCCAGTAGTCGTCGAGGTCGACCACCTTGATGACGTCCCCCGTCTGCGGAGCGTGCACCATCTTGCCGTTGCCCGCGTACATGCCCATGTGCCCCAGCCCCTTGCTGAAGAGCAGGTCGCCGGGCTGCAGCGCGTCCAAGGGGACGCGGCGGCCGGCGCCCCAGGACCACTGGGTCCAGGTCGTGCGCGGCAGCTCGACGCCGCCGCTACGCCAGGCGGCCTGCGTCAGACCGGAGCAGTCGTAGGAGCCGGGGCCGGTGCCGCCGTACCGGTAGGGCTTGCCCACCTGGGCGAAGGCGAACTGGAGCGCCCGGCGGGCGTTCCCGGAGGCCGGGCCCGTGTACTGGATGCCGGGGCTGCTGGGGTCACCCGTCCGGAAGGTGCCCAGCCGGCGCAGCAGCTTGGTCTGCTCCTTGACCAGCTTGTCCACCTTCGCCTTCTCGTCGCGGACCTTGTCGCGCGCGTCGTCGGCCGCCGCCACGACCCGCTGCGCCTCCGCGCGCCGGTCGCGCAGGTCCTTCGTCGCCGTCTCATAGGCGAGGATCTTGGCCGCCCGGTCCCGCGCCAGCTGCTCAAGGGAGGCCATGCTGCTCAGGGCGGTCTCCGGGTCGCCCCGCAGCGCGAACGCCGGCCAGCCGCCGAACGGCCCCGTCCGGTAGCTGGTGCTCGCCATCGTGGCCAGCTCCTCGCGCAGGTCGGCGACCCGGGCGTCCTTGCGGCCGAGCTCGGCGTTGAGCGCGTCGTGCTTCTTCCTGGCCGACTTGTACGCCTCGTTCGCCTGGTTGTACCGCTCGACGAGCTGATCGGCCTGCTCGTTGAGCTTCACGAGCCTGGCCCGGACCTTGGCCGGCGACGGCTCGGCGCGGGCACCGCCCGGGGTCGCGGCCAGTGCGATCAAGGCTAACGCCGCGGTTCCCGCTGTTCGCCCGAGCCTCGTCGTCCACACGGCCACTACGATGCCTCCTCGTAAATCTCTGCGCCTGGGCGGAAATAGTACAGAAATCATGGCGGCAACCGCCTTGATCCGGGTAATTCCGGCGGGCAGGCCCACTACTATCGGCCGTAGCTGATCCGATCCAGAGCCTGCGGCCTCCGGGCACTCCGCGGCACCGCCAGGACGATCAGCGCCGCGAGGCCGGCCGGCGCGAAGCCGACGGCCATCCCGCCACCGATCGGCCAGCCGGAGGGGGACCGGGCCGGTGACGGCGACGAGCGCCAGGCTCGCCAGTCCCGCCGACGGGCTGTCGAGTTCCTCTAGTCTCACCGGGCGGCCGACGCGTGGTCACCAACCGCGCCATC
This sequence comes from Nonomuraea composti, assembly GCF_012034275.1. Lineage (NCBI taxonomy): Bacteria > Bacillati > Actinomycetota > Actinomycetes > Streptosporangiales > Streptosporangiaceae > Nonomuraea > Nonomuraea composti. The sequence continues at coordinate 21,231 of NZ_JAATEP010000017.1, forward strand.
GCCAGGCTGGTGCGTTCCTGGCCTGCCAGGCGGGTGGCCCAGATCGAGGCCGGGATGTAACAAGTGCTACATTTCCTCACGTGACTGCTGACACTCGTGGCTGGGTGGTGCTGCTGGTGCGGCTCCCGGCCGCTCCTTCCCGGCACCGTGTGGCGGTGTGGCGCGAGCTGCGCCGGGTCGGCGCGCTGTCCCTGGGCCAGGGCACGTGGGCGGTGCCGGACGTGCCGGTGTTCGCCGACGGCCTGGCGCGCGCGACCCGGCTGGCCGGTGAGGCCGGCGGCGAGGTGGTGACGCTGGTGGCCGGCGGCCGCACCGACGCCGACGCCGCACGGCTGAGGGAGCTGTTCGCCGCCGCCCGGGCCGACGACTGGGCGGAGTTCCTGGACGACTGCGGCAAGTACGAGGCGGAGCTGGCCAAGGAGATCCGCAACGCCAAGTTCACCCTGGCCGAGCTGGAAGAGGAGGAGCAGTCGCTGGAGCGGCTGCGCCGCTGGCACCGGGAGCTGATGGCGCGCGACGTGTTCGGCTCGCCGCAGTCGGCGGAGGCCGGCGAACGGCTCAAGCAGTGCGCGGCCGCCTGCGAGGACTACGCGGAACGGGTCTTCGCCGCCCTCCACCAGGCCCCGGGGGAGGACCGGTGAGCACGCCGGCCGTACCCAGGCGGGTCATGTGGCCGCTGTACGCGGCCGGGTTCACCACCGCCTTCGGCGCCCACGGCATCGCCGCCAACCTGGGCGGCTTCTCCGGCGACGCGATCGGCTCGCTGCTGGCGCTCGGCCTGCTGCTGGCCCTGTACGACGGTGCCGAGGTGCTGCTCAAGCCGCTGTTCGGCACGCTGGCCGACCGGATCGGCGCCCGGCCGGTGATGGTCGGCGGGCTGGCCGCCTTCGCGCTCGCCTCGGCCGCGTACGCGCTGGCCGGCGAGCCGGGCTGGCTGTGGGCGGCCCGGCTCGGCCAGGGCGCGGCGGCCTCGGCGTTCTCCCCGTCCGCCTCCTCGCTGGTGGCCCGGCTCAACCCGGCGGCCCGGCACGGGCGGGCGTTCGGCAGCTACGGCTTCTACAAGTCGATCGGCTACACCCTCGGCCCGCTGCTGGGCGGCGTGCTGGTGTGGGCCGGCGGGCTGCGGCTGCTGTTCGCGGTGATGGCGGTGCTCGGCGCGGCCGTGGCCGGCTGGGCGCTGGCCGTGGTGCCAGGAGTCCCGCCGCTGCCACGAGCCCGGCAGACCGTACGCGACCTGGCCCGCCGGCTGTCCGACCCCGCCTTCCTCGGCCCGACCGGCGCGCTGGCCGCGGCCACCGCCGCCCTGTCGGTGGGGGTCGGGTTCCTGCCGGTGTCCGGGGCCGCCGCCGGGCTGGGCACCATCGCCACGGGCGCGGCGGTCTCCGTGCTGGCACTGTGCGCGGCCGTGGTGCAGCCCTGGGCGGGCAAGGCGCTGGACGCCGGAAGGCTGACGACCCGTGCCGGGCTGGCCGCCGGGCTCGCGCTGGCCGCCGCCGGGCTGGCGGCCGCGATGCTGCCCGGCTTGCCGGGGGTGCTGCTCGCCGCCACGTTCATCGGCGCCGGAACCGGCCTGATCACGCCGCTCGGGTTCGCCGCGCTGGCCGCCGTGACGCCCCCGGAACGGCTCGGCCAGACGATGGGCTCGGCCGAACTCGGCCGCGAGCTGGGCGACGCCGGCGGCCCCCTGCTGGTCGGCGCCATCGCCGCGACCGCCACGCTCACCCACGGCTACGCCGCCTTGGCCGCGCTGCTGGCCGCGGGCCCGCTGCTGCTCGCCCTGGCCCGATTCCGCACGGCCCGTGCCACCGCCCCACCGCGATGACGCCCGCGCCGCCGATCAGGCCGCCCGCGCACGGCAGCGTGCACGGGATGAGCGCCTGCGCTGGGGCGCCGCCGATGGTCTCCGGCTGGTCGTCGTGCGTGTGCGAGGGGCGGTCGTTCCCGGCCGGCCTCCTTCGGCCGCCGGGTGCCGCGAGCGGTGGGCCGATCGCTACCAGGCCCGCCACGGGGCGAGTGGCCATCAGGGTTTGGCGGGACTGGCCGCGCGTCGCCAGGCGGCGTCGCGGAGGAGGCGTAGCCCGTTGAGGCCGACGATGACGGTGGAGCCCTCGTGCCCGGCCACGCCCAGCGGCAGCGGCAGGTCGCCGAGCAGGTCCCAGGCGACCAGCACGGCGATGAAGGTGAAGGCGATGACGAGGTTGGCCACGACCAGGCGGCGGGCGCGCCGGGCCAGGGCGATCACGGCGGGCACGGTGGCCAGCTCGTCGCGGGTGATGACCGCGTCGGCGGTGTCCAGCGCCAGGTCCGATCCGGCGCGGCCCATGGCGATGCCGGCGTGCGCGGCGGCCAGCGCGGGCGCGTCATTGACGCCGTCGCCGATCACGGCCACCCGGGTGCCTTGCGCCTGCAACCGCTGAACGGCCGTCACCTTGTCGGCCGGCAGCAGGCCGGCGCGTACGTCGGTGATGCCCGCCTGGGCGGCGAGGCGGCGGGCGGCGCGCGGGTTGTCACCGGTCAGCAGCACCGGCGCGGCCCCGGTCAGTGCCGTCAGGTGGGCGACCGTCCCGGCGGCGCCGTGCCGCATCCGGTCGGCCAGGGCCAGGACGCCGGCCACCTCGCCGTCCACGCGGACCACGACCACGGTGTGCCCGTCCTCCTGAAGGCGGGCGACGAGCCGCGCGGCCGAACCGTCGCTGCCGCCGCCGTCCCCGTCCCCGTCGTTGCCCAGCAGGTGGGCTGGGCTGGCCACCTCCACCAGGAGGCCGTCGACGCGGGCCCGCACGCCGCGCCCCGGCTCGGAGCCGAACTCCTGAGCCTGGGAAGGCGTCAGGCCCTCGGCGCGGGCGGCCTCGACGATCGCGCGGCCGAGAGGGTGCTCGGAGCCCCGCTCGGCGGCGGCAGCCAGCGCGAGCAGGCGCCGCTCGGGCAGCTCGGCCCTGGTCGGCTTGGCGCTGGTCGGCTCGGACTTGGCCGGCTCGGACTTGGCCGGCTCGGGCCCGGTTGGCTTGGGCCCGGTTGGCTCGGTCCCAGGCAGCTTGGCCCCCGGCAGGACGTGTACGCCGGTCAGGTGCGGGCGGCCCTCGGTCAGGGTGCCGGTCTTGTCGAAGGCGACCCGGGTGACGGTGCCGAGCTGCTCCATCACCACGGCGGACTTGACCAGCACCCCGTGCCGGCCCGCGTTGGCGATGGCGGCCAGCAGCGGCGGCATGGTGGCCAGCACCACCGCGCACGGCGAGGCGACGATCATGAACGTCATCGCCCGCAGCAGGGCGTCCTGCAGCGGCACGCCCCAGGCCAGCGGAACGGCGAACAGCGCGACCGTGGCCGCCACCATGACGACCGAGTAGCGCTGCTCGATCTTCTCGATGAACAGCTGGGTCCGCGCTTTGGTGGCGCCGGCCTGCTCCACCATGGCCACGATCCGGGCGATCACGGTTTCGGCCGCCGGGCGCGATACCCGCACGCGCAGCACGCCGGTGCCGTTGACCGTGCCGGCGAACACCTCGTCGCCCGCGCCCTTGTCGACCGGCACGCTCTCGCCGGTGATGCCGGCCTGATCGACCGCGCCGGCTCCGTCGATGACGTGGCCGTCGGCGCCGATCCGCTCGCCGGGCCGTACCAGGATCACCTCGCCGACCGCCAGGTCGACGGCGGCGACCCGCTCCTCGCCGCCTGTCTCGGACAGGCGGGTGGCCTGGTCGGGGGTCAGGTCGAGCAGGCCGCGTACGGCGTCCTGGGTGCGCTTGGTGGCCAGCGCCTCCAGCGCCCCGGAGGTGGCGAAGATGACGATCAGCAGCGCGCCGTCGAAGACCTGCCCGATGGCGGCCGCGCCGATCGCGGCGACCACCATGAGCAGGTCGACGTCCAGGGTCCTGTCGCGTAGCGCCTTGAGCCCCGACAGGCCCGGCTCCCAGCCGCCGGCGGCGTAGCAGACCAGGTACAGGCCCCACCACAGCCACGGCGGCGCGCCGGCCAGCTGGCAGCTCCCGCCGGCGGCGAACAGCAGGGTGGCGGCCGTGGCCCAGCGCACCTCGGGCAGCGACCACATCCCGGCCCGCCAGGCTGACCCGGCCGGCGCCGGGACGGCGTCACCGGGACGGGGCGGCGCCGGGACGGCGTCGCCGGCCTGCGGGCCGGGGAAGGTTCTCACGTCAGCAGTCACCTTGGCAGCATATATGCGCAGTCACGCAGATACGCAAGCAGCAGGATTGCGGGGTATGCTGGCGACCATGCACACGTCGCTGCCCGACTTCGACATGCCGAACGAGGAACAGGTGCACCTGGCCGCCGAGTCCTTCCGGCTCCTGTCCGATCCCACCCGGATCAAGATCCTGTGGGCGTTGCTGCAGGGCGAGTCCAACGTCGCCTGCCTGGCCGAGCTCGCCGACGCCGCGCCCACCGCGGTCAGCCAGCACCTGGCCAAGCTCCGCCTGGCCGGCCTGGTCAAGGGCCGCCGTGAGGGCACCTTCGTCTACTACAGCGCCGCCGACGAGCATGTGCGCCGGCTGCTGACCCAGGGCCTGTTCCACGCCGACCACATCGACCGCGGCGAAGGCTCCCTCACCGCCACCGGGCCCGCATGACGCACCGCTGACGGTCCACGGCGGTGAACGCGGCCGCCCTGCCAGGCGGCTTCCCGGCAGGCGACCGCTTACTGCTATCGTCAATCGTAGTAGCTGGCGTCTCGCCGCCTGCAGCCGGCGTGAACGCCGGCACCCTTCCCATCGCAGGCTCGATCGCGAGGTCATGACCGGGGTCGTAGAACCTGCTCGTCATGCCAGGGAGCCTGGCCGATCGCCCGCTTCCGGCAAGCTCTACGATCAGCGTTAGTACACTGGGAAGTGCCGGGAGTCTGCGAGGGGTGGTGGGATCTATGGGGCGGCGTCGTGCGGTGCGCGCGCTGCGGGCCGTCCTGCTCGTGGCCCTCGCCCTGGGCGTCTGCGGCATGCACACGCTCGGTCACCTCGACGGCCGGCACGGCGGCTCCTCCCACGGCATGCGGGCCGCACCGGCCGTCGTGTCCGCGGTTCCGGCGGGCATGGGGGCGCTGGTCCCCGACGGCACGATGCCCGGGTTCGACCCCACGGACGTCTGCCTGGCCGTGCTCATGACGTTCATGGTCCTGCTGCTGATCGCCACCTGGGCCCGGGTGGGGCGGCGGGGCGACGGCAACGGCGAGACGTGCGCGTCCGCCCGCCAGGTCGCCAGACCTCCGCCGAAGCTCACGTCCCGGCGCCTGGCGATTCTCTCGGTGCTGCGCATATAGGCCGGCGGCCCGTGCGGAGCAGGCTTCCCGCCTGCCCGCGGACAGGTCCGGACCTTCACCACGATCGAGAGAACGAAGAAGCAATGCGCATCAACCGCACAACGTCCGTCACCATCGCCGCGGGAGCGCTCGCGCTGGTGGCCGCCTGTGGCGGCAACGGCGACCCCATGACGCAGCACGAAGGGATGGGCGGCAGCAGCGCGCCCGCCGCCACGACCGCGAGCGCCCAGCCGTCGGCCGCGTTCAACGACGCGGACGTCATGTTCGCGCAGATGATGATCCCGCACCACGAGCAGGCGGTCGAGATGGCCGAGCTGGCGCCTGGGCGCGCCGCCGACCCGGAGATCAAGGAGCTGGCGGCGAAGATCAAGGCCGCCCAGGACCCGGAGATCCGGACCATGAGGGGCTGGCTGGCCGCGTGGGGCAAGGCCGCACCCGAGGGCGGCATGGGCCATGACATGCCCGGCGTCATGTCCGAGGACGACATGACCAGGCTCAAGGCGGCCAAGGGGGCGGAGTTCGACAAGCTGTTCGCGCAGCAGATGATCGCCCACCACGACGGCGCCATCGCGATGGCCCGCACCGAGCAGTCGAGCGGCTCGAACCCCGAGGCGAAGGAGCTGGCCAAGACCATCGAAACGGCGCAGCGGGCCGAGGTGGAGCAGCTGCGGAAGATCCTCGACCGGCTCTGAGGCCGATCAGGTCGTCCCTCCACCACGGCGGCTGCGGTAGGCGGCGGTCTTGGCGCGGGCGGTGCAGGCCGCGCCGCAGTAGCGGCGCGAGCCGTTGCGGGTCAGGTCGATGTAGACGGCCTCGCACTGGTGCGCCTCGCACCGCCCGAACCGGCCGGGGCCGTAGCCGTCCACGATGAGGGCCAGCGCGGTGGCGAACTCGCCGCCCAGCGCCTCCACCTCGGTGCCGCCCGAGCCGTGGAAGTGCAGGTGGAACGGCTGGCCCACATCCTCGACCAGGTAGGGCTGCGCCCCGTACTTGCGGATCATGGCGTTGATGCGCCCGGCCTGGTCGGCGGGATGCTCGGCCAGCAGCGCCTGCCGCAGCTCGGCGGCCAGCTCGCCCAGGCGGCGGCCCGCGTCCGGGACGGCGCGCAGGGCGGCGCCGGTGCGCTCGCCGAGCTGGGCGGCGAACGCGGCCGCCAGGTCCTCGCCGGTCAGGGGTCGCACCGAGGCGCCGCCCCGCTGGTGTGCCGTGGCGAGATTGACCAGTTCGGCGATCAGCGGGGCCTGCCGGGTCACGTTACAGGCTATTTCCACTTGACTAGTAACACTCCTTCAGCGTGTCATAGGCGTAATCCAGTTAGATAGTAACGGAGCCGCCATGTTCGCGCCCTATCGCCGCCTGCTCACCCACGCGGGCGTCCCCCGCCTGCTCGCCGCCGCCCTTCTCGTCAAGCTCGGCACCCCCGTGCTCAGCCTCGCCCTGCTCCTGGCCGCCGTCGACCGGCTCGGCTCCTACGCCACCGCCGGGCTCGTGCTCACCGGCCACGCGCTGGCACTGGCCTTGTGCGCGCCGCTCGGCGGCCGCCTCGCCGACCGGTACGGCCCGCGCCCCGCCCTGACCGGCTACCTGGCCGCCCACACCCTCGCCTACGCCCTGCTCCTGCTCGCCCCGCCCGCTCTGATGATCGGCGCCGCCGTGCTTCTCGGCGCCACCACGCCGCCCGCCGGGTCCGTCGTCAGAAGCGCCTGGCCGCGCCTCGTCCCCGCCGCCTCCCTGCCGGCCGCCTATGCCGTGGACAACGCCGTCAACGAGCTGATGTTCATCGCCGGGCCGCTGCTCGTGCCGGTCCTGGTCTGGGTCGTCCCCGCCCAGGGCGCGGTGACTGTGGCGGGCGCCGCCGTCCTGGCCGGCACCGCCCTGTTGCTGGCCTGCCCGGCGGTGCGGCAGGCCGAGCCGGCCCCGCCCGGAAGGCTGCGCCTGGCCGGGCCGCTCACCCACCGGCACACCCTCCTGCTGCTGGCCATCGCCGCTTTCGGCACGTTCACCTTCGGCTGCCTGCGCATCGCCACGGTCGCCTCGGCCACCGCCTCCGGCTCGGCCGCCTCCGCCGGCCTGCTGATGGGCCTGCTGTCGGCCGGCGCCCTCCTGGGCACCCTCGGCTACGGCGCCCGGGCCTGGCCCCTCAGCGGCGGGCGCCTGCTCGTCCTGCTCTCCCTCGCCGAAGCCGCCGTCCTGCTCGGCGCTGCCTGGGCGCCCGGCTTCGTGCCGCTCGCCGTCCTCGTCACTCTCGCCGGCCTGGTCACCGGCCCGCGCGACGCCGCCGTGCCCGCCCTGCTCGCCGACCACGCCCCCGCCCGCTACCGTACGGAGGTCTTCGCCTGGCTCAACACGTTCATGTGGGCCGGCTACGGCCTCGGCACCGCCGTCGCCGGCCACCTCACCGGCCCCCACGACACCGGCGCCACCGCCCTCGCCGTGGCCGCGGCGGCGGCCGGTGCGGGCGCGATCCTGGCGGCCGTCACCAGCAGGCTCGCCTCGCCCAGCGCGGCGCCGGCCGCCGTGCCCGAGTGAGCGCGATCCCTGCCCGGGGAAGCGCCTTGTCCCGGGGTGATGGAAGGCGTACGGACGCGCAGGTCTGATCGACACGACGTCCAAGGCGTGGAACATCGCCGGGCTCAAAGCCGCCCTCGCCGTGCCCGGGCCCGCCGCCCGTACCGACGTGGCGCGGATCCACGAGGAGGTCAGCGAGGGGGCCGGCCTCTTCGGGGTGCTCGCCTCCGAGGCCGCCTTCACCGACGGCGGCCCCTGGCTTGAGCGGCTGCTCACCGGCCTCGACGGCAAGCGCCGCCTCCTGGCCGACCTGCTCGCCGAGCACCTGCCCGCCATCGGTTACCACCCGCCCCAGGCGGGATACGTGGCCTGGCTCGACTGCCGCCCGCTCGGCTGGGACGACGACCCCGCCGAGGTGTTCCTGCGTCACGGCAGGGTCGGGCTGTCCTCCGGTACGCGGTTCGGGCCGCCCGGGCACGGGTTCGTGCGTCTCAACCTCGCCACCGCCCCGGACCGGCTCGCCGAGGCCGTCCACCGCATGACCGCCGCGGGCCGGAGGCGGGACGGCTAGGCCGGCAGGTCAGCCGTCGAACGTCCGGTCGGGGCGGGGCAGGGTGGTGAGCAGGCCGACGAGGGCGTCGAACGCCCAGCCGCGCCAGCGCGCCCGGCTCCAGCCGCGGCTGTGCACCAGCAGGTTGTACGTCTCGGGGGACAGGATCGTCAGCGCGACGTCGGCCGCCGGCTCGCTGGTGAGCCCGTCGCGCAGGGGCGTCTTGCGGGCCAGCGCCTCGGCGAAGGCGCGCTGCACGGTGAGGCGTTGCCGGACGTTCGCAGCCCAGACCTCGGCGAGGTCGGGGTCGGTGCTGGCGGCGCTGCGCACGACGTCGAGGAGGGGAGCGGCCCGCGCGTAGATCTCGCCCGCGCCGGCCACCTGGCGGCGGAGCTGCCCGAGCGGGTCGGGGTCGGCGATCGCCTCCCGCGCCCAGGGGCGTTCGAGGGTGGGCACCGGCTCGTCGTCGCCCGCGACGGCCCGATCGAGGGCCGCGGCGAGGATGGCCCGCTTGGTGCCGAAGGCGTAGTAGACGGTCTGCTCGCCGACGCGCGCCTCGGCCGCGATGGCGTTGACGCTCGTGCTCGCGTAGCCGCTCGTGGTGAACAGCTCGGTGGCCGCCGCGATGATGCGGGCGCGGGTCGACCTGGCCCGCGCCGCCCTCCCGTCCTCCTTCCCGGGGGTACGGCCGCTGCCGTGTCGTCGCGCGCTCACGACTTGACTATAGCGGCACTACGAAAACATTCTTGTAGTGTGACTACGAAAAGTGCGGGAAGCGGTGGCGTCGTCCTGATCCTCGGCGGTTACGGCGCGGTCGGCCGCGAGGCCGCGCTGGCCCTGTCAGGACGTCCCGGTCCGCAGGTGATCGTCGCCGGCCGCCATCCCGGCCGGGCCCGGCCCCTTCCCGGCGTGACACCGGTACGCGTGGACGCCGCCGACCCCGCCGACCTGGCCAGAGCGCTGGAAGGCGTCACGACGGTGCTCATGTGCGCCGAGACCGGCAACGCCTCCGTCGCCCGCGCCTGCCTGAAGCGCGGCATCGGCTACGTCGACGTGTCGGCCTCCCTCGACGTGCTGACCTCGATCGAGGAGCTGGACGACCTCGCCACGGCACACGGCACGACCGCCGCCCTGAGCGTCGGCCTCGTCCCCGGCGTCACCAACCTGCTGGCCCGGGTGGTCGCCGAGCGGTCTCCGGGCAGCGACCTGCGCATCGGCGTGCTGCTCGGCTCGGGGGAGCAGCACGGCTCCGCGGCGATCGCCTGGACGCTCGACGGGCTCGGCGTGCTCGAAGGATCGTGGACGATGGCCTTCCCCGAGCCGTACGGAACCCGTACCGTGCATCGCTTCCCGTTCTCCGACCAGTACACGCTGCCCCGCACGATCGCCGTGCCGGCCGCCCGCACGGGCCTGTGCCTCGACTCGCGCCTGTTCACCACGCTGCTGGCCGCCGCCCGGCGGCCCGCGATCGCGGGGCTGCTGCGCCGTCCCCGGACACGAGAGCTGCTGCTCAAGGCGCTGACGAAGATTCACCTCGGCGGCGACGGCTTCGCCGTGACCGTCGGCGCCGGGGCGGCTCAGGCGTCCTTCAGCGGGCACTCACAGAGCCGCGCGACCGGCCGTGCGGCCGCGCTGATCGTCCGCCGCCTGCCGGGGCTGCCGGCCGGCGTGCGCCACATCGAGCAGCTGGTGGACCCGATCGCCTTCCTGACCGAGCTGGCCGCCGACGCGTTCGTCCTCGACACCGGCCGCTGAACGTCACTCGCCCGCTGGGAACTAGCATGCACATCATGCCAGAACACGCCGACGGGCCGGGCCACCATCCGCTTCCCGCCCGTCCGATCCGCATAGCCGCTGCGCAGGCTCAGGCGCGAGCCGGCGACATCGAGGCCAACACCGCCACCGCGGCGGCCATGATCCGCGAGGCCGCCGCGGCCGGCGCCCGGCTGGTGGTCTTCCCGGAGAAGTTCCTCAGCGGCTACGAGCCCGATCTCATCCAGAGCGACCCGCTGCGCCACGCCGTCCAGCCGGACGACCCGCGGCTCGGCCCCATCACCGACGCGTGCCGGGAGACCGGTGTCGCCGCCGTCGTCGGCGCCGCATTCCACGACCAGGGCGATCTGTACGTCTCGGCGCTGGTCATCGGTACGCGCGGGGAGCTCGTCACCCGCTACGACAAGCAGCACCTGTTCAAGTCGGAACGCAAGATCTACCGCGCGGGCACGGCCGGCTGCACCCTCGAACTCGACGGCTGGCGCCTGGGCCTGGGCATCTGCTACGACTCGGGCTTCCCCGAGCACGCGCGCGCGGCGGCGCTGGACGGCTGCCACGCCTACGTCGTCGGCGCGCTGTTCAGCGCCGGCAACGGCTACCACGAATCCCGCACCTGGTTCCCGGCCCGGGCCCTGGACAACACCTGCTACGCCGTCATGGCCAACCACATCGGCACCACCGGCGGCTGGAACACCTGCGGATCCAGCGCCATCTGGGGCCCGGACGGACGGCCGCTCGCCGAGGCGGGCCCGGACCAGCCCCAGCTGATCACGGCAGACCTCGACCCTCGGACGTTGCACGCCGTCCGCGACGCCGAGCCGATGCTGCGCGACCTGCCCGCCACGACCACCCACCCTCGCGACCGGCACCAGCTGACCTGAGGGGGCAGGGCCGGAACGCGCCGCGCCAACCCCGCATCGCCCGCGTCCGGCGGCCGGCAGCGCTGCGGACCCGGCGGTGGCGACGACGAGCCCGGCGATCAGCGCATACCGGGCGCCCTTGCGGCGGACCAGGACCGAGCCGATCGACGCACCGTCACCGCCTCCGACGCACAGCTGCCCAGCTTCGGCCGGGCGCTGACCGCGCTGCTCAGGCGCGAGGCACCGAGCCCGCGGTCCGCTTCCAGCACAGCACCAGGTCCGTGGTACTGCAGGCGGAGACCTACCTGCGCGACGCCGACGTGCTGGTGCTGCCGCAGGGCATCCTCACCGGCTGTTCGAGCCTCGACCTGTACCAGGACCGGTGGGCATGCCTGGTGGACGATGCCGGGCCGGTCGAGCTCGACGTCGCCGAGGTCCGGGCGGCCGATCACCGTGCGCAGCGCCGTCCACTCCTCGGCGAGCACCCACGTCAGGTCGAGCACCCGGACGCCGGTGAGGGCGGGTGCGCCCGAGGCGTCGCCAGCGGGGCCTCGTCGGAGAGCCAGGCGCGGACCGCCGCGGAGTCGGCGCCGAGCACGGGTGGCGGGAGATGTCCGGTGTAGGTCTGCTCGGCCCCGCCGGGGTCGAAGAACCTCAGCGGCGGCCCCGGCAGCGTGATCGGCCCCAGCGCGGGATGCCGGACCTCAAGGAGGAGCCCTTGGCTGCGGGTCTGGTCCCACTCGTAGACCTCGCGCACGTCGCGTACCTTTCCGGCGGGCACACCCGCTTCGGCGAGCAGGCCGAGCAGCGTCGCGGTGTCGTGCTCCGCGAAGCGTTCCTCGACCAGCTCGATGACGGCGCTGCGGTGCGCGACCCGCTCGGGGTTGGTGGACATGCCCGGCCGGTCCGGATCGAGGCCGAACGCGGCGCAGAAGCGCCGCCACAGGCCCTCGCTGCCGACGGCGATCTGCACGGCGCCGTCCCGCGTGCGGAACAGCCCGTACGGGCAGATGGACGGATGGTGGTTGCCCTGGGCGTGACCGACCTCGCCGGCCACGGTCCACTTCGTGCCCTGGAAGGCGTGCACTCCGACGACGGCCGCCAGCAAGGAGGTGCGCACGACCTGGCCGGCTCCGGTGTGCTGCCGTTCGATGAGGGCGGCGAGCACGCCGTAGGCGCCGTACATGCCGGCCAGCAGGTCCGCGATCGGCACCCCGACGCGCTGGGGGTCGTCCGGCGCCGAGCCGGTCAGGGACATGAGCCCGGCCTCGCCCTGGGCGATCTGGTCGTAGCCGGGGCGGCCGCCTTCCGGTCCGTCGTGGCCGAACCCGCTGATGCTGAGCACCACGAGGCGCGGGTTCAGCTCGGCCAGCCGCTCCGTCCCGAAGCCCAGCCGTTCGAGCACGCCGGTGCGGAAGTTCTCCACGAGCACGTCGGATCTGCGGACCAGCGCCTCGAGGGTGTACCTGCCGTCGTCGGACTTCAGGTCGAGCTCGATGGAGCGTTTGTTGCGGTTGGCGGACAGGAAGTACGTGGACTCGCCGTCGCAGAAGGGCGGCCCCCAGCCCCGGGTGTCGTCTCCGGTGCCGGGGGTCTCCACCTTGATGACGGTGGCGCCGAGGTCGCCGAGCATCATGGTGGCGTGCGGTCCTGCCAGGGCTCGCGTGAGGTCCGTCACGACGATCCCGGCGAGCGGTCCGTGGCTCACGTGTTCTCCGGGAAGCCGAGGTTGATGCCGCCGTGGCTGGGGTCGAGCCAGCGGCTGGTGATGACCTTCGCGCGGGTGAAGAAGCGCACGCCCTCCATGCCGTGGGCGTGCAGGTCGCCGAAGAGCGAGTTCTTCCAGCCACCGAAGGAGAAGTAGGCCATGGGCACGGGGACGGGCACGTTGATGCCGACCATGCCGACCTCGATCTCGTTCTGGAAGCGCCGGGCCGCGCCGCCGTCGTTGGTGAAGATGGCAGTGCCGTTGCCGTAGGGGTTGGCGTTGATGAGCTCGACCGCCTGCTCGTAGGTGTCCACGCGGAGCACGCTCAGGACCGGGCCGAAGATCTCCTCGGTGTAGATGCTCATGTCGGTGCTGACGTGGTCGAACAGGGTGGGGCCGAGCCAGAATCCGCCGGACTCGCCCTCCGCCTCCACCTCCCGCCCGTCGATGACGAGCCGGGCGCCGGCGCTCTGGCCCTCGGCGATGTAGCCGGCGACCTTGTCGCGGTGGGCGCGGGTGATGAGCGGGCCCATATCGACGCCGGTCATGCCGTCGCCGGTGCGGAGCTTGACGGTCCGTTCGGCGATCTTGGCGACCAGCTCGTCGGCGATGTTTCCGACCGCGACCAGCGCGCTGACGGCCATGCAGCGTTCACCGGCCGAGCCGTAGCCGGCGTTGACCGCGGCGTCGGCGGCCAGGTCGAGGTCGGCATCGGGCAGCACGACCATGTGGTTCTTGGCCCCGCCGAGTGCCTGGACGCGCTTGCCGTGGGCGGTGGCGCTCTCGTAGACGTAGCGGGCGATGGGCGTGGATCCCACGAAGGAGACCGCCTTGATCGCGGGGGAGACGAGCAGCGCGTCCACTGCTTCCTTGTCGCCTTGCAGCACGTTGAACACGCCGTCGGGCAGGCCGGCCTCGGCCCACAGCTCGGCGATCCACAGCGCGGCGGACGGGTCCTTCTCGCTGGGCTTGAGCACCACGGTGTTCCCGGCGGCGATCGCGACGGGGAAGAACCACATCGGCACCATGGCGGGGAAGTTGAACGGGCTGATGACGGCGACCGGGCCGACCGGCTGGCGGATGGAGGACACGTCCACGCGGGTGGAGGCGTTCTCCGTGAACTCGCCCTTGATCAGGTGCGGGATGCCGCAGGCGAACTCGACGACCTCCTGCCCCCGGGTGATCTCGCCGAGAGCGTCGGACAGCACCTTGCCGTGCTCGGCGGTGATGATCTCGGCGAGCTCGCCCTTGCGGGCGTTGAGCAGCTCGCGGAAAGCGAAGATGATCTGTGTGCGGCGGGTGAGTGAGGTGTCGCGCCAGGCGGGGAAGGCCGCGGCGGCCGCGGCGATGGCGGTGTCGGCGTCGCGCGTGGAGGCCATCGCCACCTGGCCCGTGACGGCGCCGGTCGAGGGATCGGTGACCGGTGCGGTGCGCCCGCTCGTGCCGGCCACGCGCTTGCCGTTGATCCAGTGGGCAATGGTCATCGTGCGTTCTCCTGTGGGTCGCGGGCGGAGGAGCGGAGTCAGGCGGTGCCGCCGAGGTGGCTGAGCAGGAACGCCGCGGTGAGCCGCAGGTGGTCGGGGCGATCGAACTCCTCGCCCTCGTGCCCGGCGCCGCCGAGCAGGATCATCGTGGATTCCGCTCCGGCGCGGACGAGGGCGTCATGCAGGGCCAGGCTCTCGGAGGCGAGGGTGACCCGGTCCCGGTCGCCGTGGGCGATCAGGAACGGCGGCGCGTCGGCGCTGACCCAGGTGAGCGGGCTCGCGACGCGGGCCGCGGCGGGATTCTCGGACACCTCGCCGAGGCCGAGCAGCGGGCCTTCGAACGGCGGGTTGAGGATCTCCTTCTCCAGCCAGGTGCGGCGCGAGTTGGCCAGCAGATCGCTCTGGCCGAACCAGTGGACGACCGCGTCCACGTGGCTGGGCTGGTCGAGGTGGTCGCCGACCGAGCCCTCCAGGTCGGCGTTCCTGGCCGTCAGGCCGGCCATGCTGGCCAGGTAGGCGCCGGCGGACGCGCCCCAGGCGCCGACCTTCTCGGCGGCGAGGCCGTGCTGTGCGCCGTTGGCGCGCAGCCAGCGCACGGCGGCCTTCACGTCGTGCACCTGCGCCGGGTAGGTCGCCTGAGTCGCGAAGCGGTAATTGGCGGAGGCGACGGCGACGCCGTAGGAGGCCAGCCGCTCCAGCCTTTCGGTGGCGCCGTCGCGCTTGTCGCCCACCTGCCAGCCGCCGCCGTGCAGGTAGAGCACGACCGGCGCCGGGCCGTCCGTTTCGGGCACGTAGAGGTCGAGCGCGAGAGGGACGCCGTCCGCGTTGGCGTACTCGATGTCGGGCTCCGTGCGCACGTTCGTCACGCGGGTTGCCTTTCGTTGTTCAGGTGAAGCCGGGCGGCCAGTTCATCCACCAGCGAGGGGAGGCCGGAGTGCAGCGCGACGCCGAAGACGTACCAGTCCGGGCGGGTGATGTAGGCGTAGGCGTGGTGGTCCTTGAGGAAGCGGCTGTAGACGCCGTCGAGGTCGGTGACCGCGTGGGGGTCGGCCGGGTCCTCCAGGACGGCGATGGAACAGCCGATCGTCTCCAGCGTGTGCAGCTGCGCCGCGGTGAGCTGCGGGGCGTGGCGGGAGATGAGCTGGAACCCGTGGCCGAGCAGGTCGTCACCGCGTCCCTCCACCTCGCCCTTGCGCAGGCGGCCCTGCGGGGACAGCGAGCCGGTGACCGCGGCGATCGAGCCGTCGGGCTCGCGGTGCAGGACACCGTGCTCCAGCTTGGGGAACGGCGGCGGGGGCGGGCTGAGGTTGTTGCGCATGGCGTGGTTGCGCTGCGCCGCCTCGTCCTCGTCCACGATGTTGACCAGGCGCGACAGCGCGTCGCTGGCGAACACGATCGCGGACACGTGCGGCTCGCGCTCGGCCTGGTAGGCGTCCAGCAGGTCCTCGCCCGCGGCGCCGGACAGCACCAGCGACAGCTTCCAGCCGATGTTGCGGCCGTCGCGGATGGCCGAGCAACCGCCCTGGCCCATGTAAGGGGTCATGGTGTGGGCGGCGTCGCCGGCGATGAAGACCCGGCCGGTGCGCCACCGCTCGGCCACCCGCGTGTAGAAGTGGTAGACGACCTGGCGGCAGATCGACATGTGCTGCTCGCCGAGGCCGTGCTCCTCGCGCAGGAAGTCCCAGGCCACCTGCGGGTCGTACATCGCCGCCTCGTCCTCGTGGTCGTGCAGGCGGATCTCGAAGCGCTGGCGGGTGGTGCCGAGCGGCATGTACATGTGCGGCCGCTTCGGGTCCATGATCATGATGAGGCGGTCGAACCGCTCGGGCAGGTCGCCGAGCTTGTTCATGTCGAAGTTGAGCCAGCGCTCGTGCAGCCCGTAGTCGCGCATGGTGATGCCGGCCGCCTCCCGCACGAAGCTGCCTGTCCCGTCCGCGCCGATGACGTAACGGGCCCGGACCGTCCGCTGCTCGGCCGGGTCGGTCGACTTCTTGGGACGCACCGTGAGCTCGACGAAGTCGTCATGCTGCGTCAGGCCGAAAACCTCGGTGCCGCGATTGACCTCGACGTTGGGCATCGTGTCGACCTTCTCCCGCACGACCGCCTCGACGTCCGGCTGGAAGATCGAGGAGTGCGCGGGGAAGCCGCACTGGCTGCCGCTCCAGTCGATGCTGAGCAGGGGCTCGGCGGCGGCGTCGCCGAAGTGGCACGCGTCCAGCCGCACGGCGGTGCTGAGCGCCTTGTCGACGGAGGAGCCGGTGGCCTGCACGGTGCGGCAGGCCTCACCGTCGAAGGTGACCATGCGCGGCAGCGGATACAGCTCCCTGTGCCGCTCGAACACCACCACTCGGTGGCCGGCCGCGCCGAGCGTGGCGGCCGCCACCTCGCCCGCAGGCCCGTAACCGACGATCGCTACGTCGTAGATATCAGGCACGATGTCTCCCAAATGATGCGGCGCGCCGGGCGCCGGACGAGAAGCCGCAAGCCCCCCGATGCCCGAAAACCATCTAAAGGTTCGGGTGTTTTAAGTGAGTGTGGCCCGCCGGTGACCTGCGGGTCAAGAGCGTGTTACGTCCTATTTCAGGAAAGTCGCGTTAGGGGCCGAAGCGATCCCGCCGGGCGCGCGGGCAGGCACGCTGACGAGCATCCCCTCGTACACGCCGTCGCCCGCGCAGTCCTCGGCCAGGTCCCGCAGCCACCACAGCTCGCCCAGGGCCATGCCGAAGCTGCCGATGAGCATCTGATGGATGAAACCGAACGGCGCCGCCTGCGGGCTGGTGTCCGCGGGCCAGGCCTCGACCGCGAAGGTGTCGGAGGCGACGGCCGCGCAGTGGGCGTTCCACAGGTAGCGGCACACCTCCTCCGAGTGCGCCAGGCCAGGCGCGCGCAGCTCCCGCGGGAGCCGCTTGCGCACGTCGTCCGGCTGGTCGGCGTACCAGCCGGTGAAGCCGGTATGGAGCAGCAGGATGTCGCCGGTCCGGTAGTCGACGCCGGCCATCCGCCGGGCCACCTCCAGCTCCTCCGGGCCGAACTCGACGGTGGTGCCGGGATCGTAGGGACGGCCCAGGGCCCGCATCGCGGCGGGCATGTCGAGCAGGACGCCCCGGCCGGTCATGCCGTGTTCTGCCCAGCGGTCGATCGTGTTGCGGCGGCCGGAGACGATGTCGTCCGAGGTGGCGCCGTTGTAGTACACCTGACGGCTGTAGCCGATGTGCGCCAGGGAGTCCCACTGGCTGCCGGCCTGCGGGTAGACGTTGTCCCACACGTCGTCGAAGCCGATGCCGCCCGGCTGGGCGATGACATGGTGGCGGGGGTTGCCCCTGTTGCTGTTGAGCGGCGGGGAGAACATGCCGAGGGGCGCGTCCAGCGGGAAGCTCGCCCCCTTGCGTACCAGCTTGGCGGCGGCGGCGACCCGTTCCGGGGTCAGCAGGTTGACCAGGCCGAGCTGGTCCTGCTCGCCGAACAGCCCCCAGGCGCTGCGGCCTCCGTCCGGTGCCGGCGGCAGGTCGTCGTAGTCGGGAAGTTCCGTCATGAACGAAGGTCCTTTCGCACTACCAGGGCAGGTACAGCGGAGGGTCGGGGAAGAAGCCGCCGTTCTTCTCCACGGTCGCCGCCACGTACTCCTTGGACTTCTCCAGCGCCTCGCGCACCGGCCCCCACCCGGCCGTCAGCGCGCCGGCGCGCTTGCGGACCCGGCCCGCGATGATGACGGTGTCGATGTTGCCGGGATGCGCCTGGGTGATCACGGTGGCGTACGGGTCGTGCACCGGCGCGGTGTTCACCGCGTCGGCGCGCACGAGGATCACGTCGGCCTGCTTGCCCGCCCGCAGGCTGCCGATGCGCGCGGACTGGCCCAGCGCCTCGGCGCCCCAGATGGTGGCGGCCTTGAGCATCGTCTCGCACGACGGCGGCACCGACTCGGGGGCCCGTCCGGCGGCCATGCCCTCATCGGCGGCGAGCAGGCGTCCCACCTGCATCGCGGTGCGGGCCTGCTGGAGCAGGTTGCCGGAGACGGACGTCGTGACGTCGCAGCCGAACGTGCAGTGCCCGCCGGCCGCCAGCACCCGCTCGGTGGCCGGGCGGCCCATGCCCATGGCCATCTCGGCCTCGGTGCAGGTCGCCACGGAGCCGCCGGAGTCGGCCACCATGCGCAACTGCTCGGCGGTGGCGTAGTTGAGATGCACCCACACCAGGTCGGGGCCGAGGAGCCCGGCCTCGTCGAAGACGGCCAGATCGTCCACCGGCTCGTGGAACAGGATCGCCAGGCCGTTGGTGGTGCTGCGCACGCCGAGCCGCCGCGCGCCCGTCAGCTCCGTCCGGATGCGGTCGATGCCGACCTCGGGCAGGTCCGACAGCGCGATCCCGAGCGTGACCAGCGCGTCGTCCGAGGCCAGCCGCCCTTCACGCAGTCTCGCCGCCAGCGCGAGCCGGCCCTCGGCGCTCGCCAGCGACGCGTCCTGGCCGGGCACGTCGCTGAAGCCGAGGGCGAACTGCGTGCGGATGCCGGACTCCAGGCTGCCCTCGATCGCGGCGTCCGCGTGCTCGGCCGTGCTGACCGCGTGGCAGAAGTCCAGCACCGTGGTGACTCCGGCGTCGATGGCCTCCAGCATGCCCGCCAGGTTGCCCACCCGGATGTCCTCCGGCCGGTACACCGCGGAGGCCTGGAACCTGATACTGCGGAAATAGTCCTTGAGCACCGAGTCCCCGGTGAGCCCGCGCAGCCCGGCCTGCCAGACGTGCCGGTGCGTGTCCACGAGCCCGGGCAGCACGATGGTCCCGGTCGCGTCGATCACGTCGGCGTCGGCCTGTATCCCCGGCTCCACCGCGGCGATCACGTCGTCCTCTATCAGCACGTCGGCCAGGCGCGGCCGGTCGCCGGGTTCCATGGTGAGCACGGTGCCGCCCTTGACGAGCACACGCTTCATCGTAACCTCCTTGGTGCGAACGAAGTCGCAGGCCAGAACGCCGGCCTCCCGATTTAACCACCCGGATGTTTAGGGTGTTATGTCTCCGGCGGAGCGTACCTGGCCGACTGCCGGATTCGCTAGGAATCTGCTAGAACTATTCGGGTGGTTAACGCCGAACCCCTGACGCGCGCCGAGGCGCTGGCCGCCGACATCGAGTCGATGATCGTCGAACGAGGCCTCGGCCCCGGCGATCTGATCGGCACCATGGACGAGTTCCGCGACCGGTCCGGTTACGGACGGGCGACCATCAGCGAAGCCGCCCGGCTGCTCAACGATCGCGGCAGTGTCGAGATCCGGCCAGGTCGCGGCGGCGGCCTGTTCGTGGCCCAGCCCAACCCGATCGTGCGGCTCCGGCACACCCTGCTCACCGTACGGAAGATGCCCACCACCGTGGCCGACGCCATCGCCGTGCGCGAGGCCCTGGAGCCCTTGATCGCGGCGGACGCGGCCCAGCACCGGAGCCGGCAGGACATCTCCGACCTGCGCAAGCACCTGACCGGCCTCAAACGCGCGATGACCAGCACCGATCGCTTCATGCGAGCCAACTGGGCCCTGCACGAGCGCATCGCCGAGATCAGCCCCAACCATCTGGCCAGAGCCGTCTACCTGAGCATGACGCGCTTCATCACCGACCTGTCGGAGCACGCCGACCCCGACGACGGCCGCGACGCCGACTATCTCCGCCTGCGCCTGGACGTGCACGCCGAACTGGTGGACGCGATCATCGCGGGGGATGTCGAACGGACCATGAGGGCTGTCGAACGGCATCACGCTCCCTCCTGACGCCGCCGGGAGGGCCGGAACGTCCTCCTGCCAGGCCACCACCCGATCGCGGATGGCGCCGATCCCCCTCCACGGCCAGCTCGACGACGTCGTCCCGCAGACTCTCCCGTTCGTCTGGTGTGACCCCCCAGGGGCCGATCGTGGTAGCGAAGCCCTCGCCCTTTGAGGGCCCGAGCCCGCCGCGGGCTGACCAGCCGTTCACGACGCAGCAGCCGCCGACCACGAGCTCCAGCTCAAAGTCGAGCCGGGCGGCATCGCCACCTCGTCGAACGGGTCGCTGAAGCGACGGTACGAGAGGCCGGCACCATGCGGAATTCACGTCCATGGACGCCCGGCAGAGCCTGGCTTCCGCAGGAACAGGAGACGGCGGCGCCTCAGGAGACGGTGTCCTGCTCGGCCACGCACCCGCCACCTTGTGGGGCAGCGACCTGAGCACCCTGTCCACCGGCGCCGACCCCTTGGGACTGGCCCCCTACGGCGTACAGGGCGGGGACGATGTCCTGAACCCGGTCACCGCCGCCAAGATCGATCCCCTCAGGTGTGCCAGCCGTAGAGGTGCTGGACTCATGGCCGCTCCGCTAGAGGAAGACCGCATGCACACTGCGCTGGTCGCCCTGATCGAGTTGCTCGACCGCGTCGGCGAGACCGGGTGGGCCGACGCCTTGCGGCGCCACCTCCTGGAGGTCGAGGAGGCCCGAGATCGTGGCTCGCCCGAACTGCTCCAGTACGCGGTTCGTGGCATCCTCAGACTCTCCGGCGGCATGGGCAGCTTCGCGGACCTGGTTCTGATGCGTGGGTCGCTTGGGACGAGCTGCGCTGACGCGCCTCATGGAGCTTCATTCGGTGCACACGTCCATCAAGCCTATGTCTGCGGCGCCGTCACGCCGCGGCCAGCGCGTCTCGGGAGCGTGCGGGCTCGTACCCTCACCGGTGCGCGCCGGGGATGTGTGAGGCAGTCGCCAGGCTGGCCGTATTCGCCTGCCGTGGAACGGCCTCCGCTGCAGCGCCCCGGCAACGCCGGCGGAGGCCGATCTGCTGGAACGTGATCAGTCCACGCACATCGCCTCGTGTGTGGACTGGAAGACCCAGGTGCCGCCACCCGGAGAGCTGTAGACGCCGGAAGTGTAATAGGTCCCCGGGGTGCAGTCGTGGCCGACCGCGAGGACGGCCTGCCGGGCCCGGCGTTCGGCCGCCGCCACCCCTTCCGCGTAGGTGTTGCCCGCCCCCACAGCAGTGGCGCTGCGGGGAGTGTCGTAGCCGTCGGCGTGCGCGACCGCCGGCGCGGTTGCCAGGCCGACCGCCAGCGCTGAGACGAGGCCGAATCGGCGGAGCAACGTGACGTTTCGCATGCTTCTCCTTACAGGGAAGGGTATTTGGTCGATCCATACGAATGCAGCGGCAGTATTGACCATTTGTCACGAGAAGCTGTCGGCCGTTGCCTCCGCTCACCTCGGGTCGGCCGGCCCGAATACCGACCGGCTCGGACATTTGACTGCGCTGCTGAGTCGCCCTCGAGTGCTTGACAAGCATGCATACTTTGATCGTTGCCGGGAACCGCTGTCAACGGTTGTGACAAGGCCCTTTCTGCGGTGAGCTTTCGGGCTCGGAGGGGGCGGGATTTATTCTGGTCCATATTCCGAACTCTGCGCAGAAGCGAGAGCTTAAAAAGGCCATTGTCGCCGCGTCCGTGCTTGGCGAACTTCTGGGCGCTATGCCGCACCTTTTCGGTCGGACGTGCACGTTCTGGAATGGTCGGTTCGACCAGCGCACACCGGCATTGATGAAAGTTTCATCGGCGCATGGCCGCGCCGCCTCTTCACGAAGACGCATCTCCGCGAACAATGGGCATTCCTCGGATAGCCCTGCGTTCCCAGGGGAGGGTGCGAATGCGTCGACGACTGTCGCAGTTCCGTGTCATGACGGGGACGGTCGGCTACCGGACCACCGCTCGCCCTCGGTGAAGTATCGCGCAGAGGTGTCAGCGGGCTTATCGGCCCAAGAGGCGAGGGCATGCGACGTCGTCCGCCCGGAACGTCCACTTGCGCGGTGGGAGCATCTCAGCCATTCGGCGCATGCGTGCTCAGACGGCGCGAACCTCGGCGAGTCGCTTGACCGAGTAGTCGTCGTCCCAGCAGACGGCGGCTTCCCAGGCGGCCGAGGCTTGAGCGGCGATGTCGTGCGCGGCGTCGTCGAGGCCGGCGGCGTTGCCGGGCAGCACGAGGTCGAGGTCGGGGACGTCGACGTGCGACTCGTCCCAGTCGATCAGCGCGACCTGGTCCGCGGTCATGCGGACGTTGCCGGGATTGTTGGGGTTGCCGTGCACGACGCAGGTCGGACGTCCGGACAGTCGCGCCCACGCTGCCCGGCACCGGGCAACGCCCTCCGCGGGCATCGCGCCGAGGTCGATCCTGGTCCCGGTGTCGGCGTGCAGGAGGTCGGTCGACGATCGCCACCCTGGGCGCTGCGGCCAGCCCCGCGTCAACCGGTGCAGCTCGCGGAGCGTGTCGGCCACACGACGCCAGTCGGCCTGCGACTCGGGTGGCCCGCCCTCCACGTAGGTCATCACCACCAGGCCGTCGGCGAAGAGCCGGCCGTCCTTGGTCGGGATCGGCACCGGCACGGTCATGCCCGCACGGTCGAGGTACACGAGGAGGTCGGTCTCCCATGCGAGATCGGCGTCGCTCCTGGTGCCGAGACGACCGACGGCACGGTGCCCGTCGATGCGCACGCTCCACACGTCGTTGGCTACTCCGCCCGTGAGCGGTTCGATACGGGCGACGTCGTCACCCCACTGCGCCAGTGCTTCCCACCCCATTGACGAGATCTTACGGGGTTTCCACATCGTCTCCGCCCGTCCGCAGTAGAGGCCTGGCGTAGCGTCAATCCTCATAACAGGAAGCTGAGTAGTATCATCGCGGCAGCAAAACCCGCTCACCCCGCGATTGATTAGGCGCCCGTCATGGGCCGCTCCTGAGAATTGTGGGGCCGCTGAAGTAAGCCCACGTGTCACTGACGCCCGCCGCGCCCTGGAACGGGCAAGTCGCCCTCGCCGGAGCCTGACGGTCGGCGCCGAGCGGGTGCGGCTCGAATCGCACCGGCAAGCGGGCGCCGACTTGTTAACGAGGGCGTCTCTTCCTGAGCCTTCTTTTTACGGCTCCAGAGAGCGGCCCTGATCGCCAGCACGGCGCCCAGCACAGCATGGTGCTGGCTGATAAGCCGATGGCCCATCATCCAGGAATCTCGGCCACCACCAAGAACAACAAGGCCGAGGCCAGGAATGGCTGAGAGCTGAGGTCGTCGATCCATTCTTCGGCGTCCTGCGTGAGGTAGCCGGCGTCGATGGCCCGGGCGACGTTGCGGCGGAGCCCGAAGAGGTGGTCGGCGGTCGTGAAGTCGCGGAACACGGGCGCGGCCGTGATCACCGACCGCACCACCAGTCCTGCCTCCCGGCACAGCCGGGCCAGGCCGCGGCCGATGGCCGGGTTGCGGATGATCTCCGTGGTCAGGAACCGGACCAGTCCCCGGCTCATGGCCGGTTGCGGGGAGTCGATCAGCAGCCCCTCCCAGTCGGGTTCGGCCATGACGATCCGCGCTCCAGGGCGGGCCACCCGGCGCAACTCCGCCAGTACCCGCGTCGGATCCGCCACATGCTGGAGCACCCGGTCGGTGCGTGCCCGATCGACGCTCCCATCGTCCAGCGGCAGCGCATGGACGTCTCCCGAGCGGATCTCGACCGAGGGTCGTCCTGCCAGACGGGCGCGGGCCTCGGCGACCATCAGGGGGTCCCGGTCCACCCCGATGACCTGGCCCGCCGGGGCGACGGCGGTGGCCATCGCCGCCAGGTCGGTCCCCGGTCCGCAACCGAGGTCGAGCACGGTCTGCCCCCGGTGGAGATCCATCAATTCCAGGACCTGCTGCTTGTAGTCCCGGCCTGCTGTGCCGGCGGCGACGTGGTCGAGGTAGGCGATCGGGTCCGGACGAGAACGAGAGTCGTTGTCGATCATGCCGACAGCCCATCACACGCAGATGCAGCTCTTGAGAAAGAGACGTCGAGATCCTGTGTAGATCGGGTTCTGAGGGCGGTGTATCCGAGGTGAAGGTCCCGATGCCGATCGAGATTGCGCGGGGCTTCATCCCCCTGTGGACATTCCTTGAGAAATTTCGCTATGGTCCCACAGTCAATTGGCGTGCCGAGCCCGTTGCGTCCCCGGAGGTTCGCATGTTTTCCTTTGCCGCGCATAAAAGGAGCGGGGTGTGGCGGGCCGTCTCCGGCCTCGCTATTCCTCTTTTTGCGGCCGAGTCCCTTAATTTCGCCGCCCAGCTCGGAATTGTCGCCATTCTGGGGCGCATGGGAGGCGAGGCTGTTTATGTGCGTTCCCTGTATCAGCCGGTCAGCCTCATCGTCCTTGCTCTGGGTGTGGGTTTCGCGGTCTGCAACCAGGTCGCCGCCGCCATCAGCAAGGGGGCCGGACGGCCCCAGGACGTCCTGTCGAACGCCGCCAGCCTGGCCCGGGTATGGCTCGGGCTCGGCGCGGCCCTGTGCCTGGTCCTCGCGGTCGCGGCCCCCTTTGTGCCTGGGCTCCTCCATGTGGACGCCGGGCTGCGCGACACCGTCGCCTCCTTCCTGCGCTGGACGAGCGCCGCCGGCCTGCTGGCGGTCGGGGTGGAGCTGTGCGCGTCCAGCCTGCGCGGCTACGGGTATGTGCGGCAGGCCACCGCGCTGGTCATCTGTACGGCGGGCGTGCGGATCGGTGTCGTGGCCGGCCTCGGGCTCGGGGCCGGCGCCGGGATCGCGGCGGTGCCCGTCGCCGAGGCGGCAGCGGGCGTGATCGGCCTGGCCATGGGTGTGGTGCTGCTGCGCCGCACCGAGCTGTGGCATCCGCCGGCCGTACGGGTCTGGCGGCGCGAGGTGGTCACCGACCTGCGCCGCATCGGCGTACCGATCGCCATGTCCTTTCTCGTGCTCTCCGCCTACAACTTCGCGGTCATCACCGTCCTCGGAAAGTACGGGCAGGACGCCGTGGCCGGGTTCACCGTCGTGTCCACCCTCCAGGGCCTGGTGCTGCTGCCGGGCATGGTCCTGGGCACGGCCACGGCGATCACCATCAACCAGCAACGCGGCGCGGGCGAATGGGGACGGATCCGTACGTCGATGCGCGGCGGCATCGAGGTCACCGTCGCGACCTACGTGGTGATCGCGGTGCTGGTGTGGTCGCTGCATGACGTGGTGGCGCGGCTGATAGGCGGCGACGCCGGGGTGGCCGCGGCGGCGGGCGGTTACCTGGGCGCCGTGGCGCTCACCTACGCCGTCCAGGGGCCCGTGCTCGCCTCGCTGACCGTCATGGAGGAGACCGGCGGCGGCTTCCGGGCCATCACGCTCAACGCCATCTACTTCGGCCTGATCGTCGCGGTCGGCGCGGCGGCCGCACACGCCGCCGGCAGCGCGGACGGCTTCTACGCCGCGGTGGCGTACTGCAACCTGATCGGTGTGACGGTGCCGCTCGTCGCCGTACGGCACGTACGACAACTGTCGGTCAGGGGCGGCGCCGCTCAGGCAGCCGTGTAGAACTCCTGCGGCACCGAGCCGGCGGCCAGCCGGTGCTGAGCTGCGGGAGCCGTTCGGCGTCTACGTCCTGCACACGCTGGAGGAACTGCCCGGCTTCCCCTCTTGGGACACTCGCCACTTCGGGCCGGAGACCACGAGCATGTTCGCCGCCTACCGCATCCCGCTCATGCTGCTGGTGCCGGCCGTCTCGTGGCGCGCCGTGCGGCAGGACGCGCACCGTGCCTGGGTAGTGCGGGCCACCGCGTTCCGGCGGCAGTTCGCCGTCAACGCGCGGTTCCACCTCGGAGCGTGGCTCGCCCTGCGCGAGCGGCGGGCGTCCGGCAGGGAGATCGCGGGGCTGCGTGCTCCTGTGAGGCCGAGCACCTGGCCCTCGCCGCACGCTCTACGGCTGCGTCACCGGCCGGCGTCGCCCAGGAGGACGCGCCGGCGCTGCGGCGGGCGCGGACGCGGCGGAAAGGAGACCCGTTTCCACGCCGCCGCCCATCAGGATGACGTGCCTGACGTGCCGCCATATGGGGTCACGACCGTACTGTTTGGTGCCGCGCAGTGATCCGCCGTGCGCGGCCGCGACGGCCGCGATGTCGTGCCGGGGCATCGGATGCATACGCATCGGAGCGGGATAACGCAGCACCCTACGCTGAACGAAACGCAGAACTGATGGCGGAATCATTCGCGCCCCCAACCCCACCAGTGGATGTTTCGCCCGGTCGGGAATGCCCACCACGACCGCTCCGCCAGGCCGGGCGACCCGGAGCAGTTCCCGCAGATATCCACGCGCCAGGTCCGGCGGAAGGTGTTGCAGCACCCGATCCGTATAAACCAGGTCGAAACTGTCATTCTCGCAGCAGGCCAGATCGGGCGCCGCTCTGTGCACGAAGCGCACCCGGCCGCCGCTGCGATCCAGGCGGCGCGCCTCCCGCAGCATGGGCTCGGCGATGTCCACCCCGACGACCTCCGGGAAATGCTTGGCCAGCGCGTTCGTCAGTCGCCCGGCGCCGCAGCCGAAGTCGAGTGCCCGCCCGCGCGGAACGGATATCCCGTGCCTTTCGAGCCAGTCCAGGTCGTCGTTCACCTGGATGATTCCGGTGGCCATGAATTCCGCGTCGGACCATTTGCCGTGGCGTCTTCCCGGCTCGGTGAGAACGGCCCACAGCGGGTCATTCTTTCCCAGCTCGGTCCAGTCTTTCCCGATGTCGCTCAGGCTCATGCCGACGAACCTAGCCGGGCCCGCACGACGTTCTCTTCGGCGTACAGCAGGAATTGCCGCGCAACGGGTGCCGCGTGCCGGGTCATTCTCGCGGAGGAGCACCCGGGGCGCGGGCCCACGTTATCCTCGACGTACGCGCTCCATAGGCTTTCAGCAAAGGACGCTATGCGACCTCCTCGCTGGGCCGGCGACGCTCTCCTCGCCGCCGGCGCGACCATGTGCAATCTGCTGGTGTGGATGGTGGACGGTGAGTGGCGACCATTCGCGATGCCATTGACGGTGCTGATGTGGATCGCGCCGACCGTGCCGCTGTTGTGGCGCCGCACTCATCCGCAGCTGTCGTTCGCCGCGGTGGCCGTCGCGTGCGTGGCCTGGTCGATGGTGATCGGCCCCGCCACGGATGTGCGGATCGTCCCGGTGTTCCTGGCGGTCGCGCTGTACTCGCTCGCCCGGTACGCCCCGCCGGCGCGGTCGCTGGCGGGGCTGGTCGTGCTGTGCGGCGTCGTCCTCGCCGACGTCGCCACCTCGTCCTGGCCGGACGGGCTGTCCTCCGCCTTGAGCACCCTGATCCTGCTCGCCTTCCCGGTCTGCGTCTGGCTGCTCGGCCAGGGCCGGCGCCGCATCGACGAGGACGTCCGGCGGCTGCGCGAGCTGACCGGGCAGCTGCGGGCCGAGCGGGAGCTGAGCGCCCACCGGGCGGTCATCGCCGAGCGCGCCCACATCGCCCGCGACCTCCACGACGTGGTCGCCCACCATCTCAGCGCCATCGCGGTGGTGGCCCACGCCAACGTCGAAGCCGCGACGGACGACAACCCCGTGCGCAAGGGGCTGGCGACGATCGCCCGCACCGCCGACGCCGCGCTGTCGGACATGCGGCGCCTGCTCGGCCTGCTCGCCGCCGAGGACGAAGCCGCCGCACCGCCGCCCGAGGCCACCCTCGGTGACCTGCGGCAGCTCACCCAGGCCGCGGAAAGCGCCGGATGCACCCTCACGGTGAGCATGGACGGCGATCTCGACCCGCTGCCGCGCTCGCTCCACCTCACCGCGTACCGCATCGTGCAGGAAGGACTGACGAACGTCATCAAGCACGCGGCCCCCACCGACGTCACGCTCTGCATCCAGCGCCGGGGCCCCGAGCTGCGCATCACCCTCACGAACGGCCCGTCCCGCGCCACACCGCGCCGCATCGGCGGCGCGGGCATGGGACTGACCGGATTACGCGAACGGGTCAAAGTCCTGGAGGGCACCCTGCGCGCCGGCCCCACCGGCGAAGGCGGCTGGCGGCTGCTCGCCACGCTTCCCCTCGGCGCGGAGGCCGCGTGACGAGGCCGCCGTTGAGGATCGTGCTCGCCGACGACCAGGCGGTCGTCCGCACGGCGCTGCGCATGGTGATCGAACGCCGTGCGGACCTCCGCGTGGTGTCCGAGGCCGCTGACGGCGCCCAGGCGGTCGCCGCCGCCTTCGAGCACAGGCCGGACGTCGTCGTCATGGACGTCCGCATGCCCGGGATGACCGGGGTCGACGCCACCAGGGCGATCACCCGGCAGTGGCCGCACGCCGACCCGCACCCACAGGTCCTCATCCTCACCACCTTCGACCTGGACGAGTACGTCCACGCCGCCCTTCGCGCC
Source organism: Nonomuraea composti (assembly GCF_012034275.1). NCBI lineage: Bacteria > Bacillati > Actinomycetota > Actinomycetes > Streptosporangiales > Streptosporangiaceae > Nonomuraea > Nonomuraea composti. The sequence continues at coordinate 49,534 of NZ_JAATEP010000017.1, forward strand.
GGAGCCGCCGGCTTCCTCCTCAAGAACAGCCGGCCCGACCAGCTCGCGGAGGCGATCCGCACCGTCGCGGAGGGGGAGTCCATCCTGTCGCCGTCCACGACCCGCCGCCTCATCGAGACCTTCACCTGCTCGGCCGTGGCCGGCCCCGGCGCGACGACCGGCGAAGCCGACCTCGTCGACCGGCTCACCGAACGCGAGCGCGACGTGCTGATCCTCCTGGCCAAGGGCCACACCAACCCGGAGATCGCCGAAGCCCTCGGGCTGACGGAGACGAGCGTCCGCAGCCGCGTCAACCGCATCCTGACGCGGCTGCGGCTCGACAACCGCGTGCAGGCCGCGCTGGCCGCCTACCGCGCCGGCCTGATCCCGGACGAGGAGCTGTGACGAGGTCGTCACCTCATACCGCTGGACCTTATTGCTGCGCTCGGAAGGTGGTGAAGGCGGTGGCGAGGCCGGAGTGGCGGGCGTCGAGGAGACGGCCGCCGGTGCGGTCGGCCAGCTCCCGCATGGAACGGGCGTCGGCGCCCTTGACCAGCACCGGGTAGACCGGCACCCGCTTGAGATCGGGCGGAAGAGTGTCGTGATATTTCATGAACTCGGAGAGGGTGCGGCCCCGGTTGGCCATGCCGTCGGTGATCAGGACGATCGAGAGAATGCGGTCGCCGGTGCCGATCCTGGCCAGGTTCCGCAGGCCGGCCACGAGGGCGTCGTACGTCGCGGTGTATCCCCCCGGCGTGAGGCGGGCGAGGAAGTCGCTGACGGCGTCGCGGGCGCCGGGCAGATCGATGATGACCGGCTTGGCGGGGGAGGAGGCGAACGGCAGGAAGATCGCCTGCTCGTCGGCGGCGCCCCCGGACGGGTGGACCGCGGGCGCGCCGGCCAGGGCTTCGGCGGCGCGGCGCAGGTCCGCGGTCCTAGCGCCGCGCATGGAACCCGACACGTCGAGGAGGAACACGGTGCGGGTGGCGTAGCGGTAGCGGCCCAGGTAGACGGCGACGAGCCGGTCGACGACGGTCTGGTCCCGGGGGATGCCGAGCAGCCTGGGCGGATCGGCGGGCAGCCCCGCGGGCGGGCGCACGCCCGGCGTGATGGGACGGTGACGGATCCGGTCGGCGATCTCGCGTTGCGCGCCCGCGCTGAGCAGGTGGCTGGTGAGCCGGGACAGGTGCTCGGCCGCCTTGGGGCTACGGGGTTTCAAAAGAGGGCGCAGCGTGTACGTGGCGTTGACCACGCCGTCGCTCGGACGTATGGGGACGAGTTGCTGGCCGAGCCGGCCGGAGGCGTTGAGGCGGGCGATCTGGGATTCGTAGGTGAACAGCCCGTCCGCGGCGGCGCCGCCGGATTGCAGGAAGCGGGTGATCAGCTCGGCGTCGGTCGGCGCGGTGATGGTCTGCGCGGTGGACATCGCCCGCAGCCCGCCCGCCGCCGGATAGATGTCGCCGTCGTCGACCGAGTCGATGACCTCGGTGAACCCGCTGGCGGCGGCCAGGACGGCGGCACGCCCGGCGAAGGCCGAGTCCGGTGCGCTCATGCCGAAGGTGAAGCGGTGCCCTCGCGCGGCCGAGGCGATCTGCTTCCAGGTGACCCGCTCGCCGGTCCAGCCGAGCCGGTCGGCGACCGGGGCCTTCAGCGCGAGCAGCACGGGGGAGAAGGTGATGGTCCTTCCCGCGCCGAGCTGCCGGTGGCCGTCCCCGCTCTGCTCGAAACCGGCCGGCAGCCAGACCGCGTCGACGGGCGGCCGCGTGCCCAGCTGCGTCGAGAGGGGCGCGCCGCCGGCTTCGCGCAGCTCGATGCGGATCCCCTCGGAGCGGGCGAAGCCGGACAGGACGGGACGCAGATCCATCAGTTCGGGAGCGGCCAGGATCGTGATCTGCCCCAAAGCGCGTGGTGCGCATGGCCCGGTGGCCAGGAGCAGCGACGTCGCCGCCACGATGCCCGCCCATCGGGAGGCCGGCCGGTTCAGGCGCATGCCACGATCTCGTTCCTGAGCTGGATCATGAGGTCCGGGCGGGGGAACGGGGCGATGTCGGACGTGTTCGGCAGCGCCAGGGACCCGTGGGCGTCGCCCTGCCGGATGCAGCCGGTCATGCCGTGGGCGACGACGGCCTGCTCGAACAGCCCGGCGTCGGCGCCGCGCAGGAAGAACCGCCGCGCCATGATCCGCTGCACGTCGCGCGAGGTGAGCAGGTCGCCGACGAGCTCGCTCCCGCCCTTGTCGTCGCGCCCGACGAACATGTGCTTGGAGATCACCCCGGGATCGGGGTAGAGCAGGCGATAGTCATCGGCCGCGATTCCCTGCTGGTCCGCCAGATACTTGAGCGCGTCGTGCTCGTAGACGAAGGCCATCGGATACTGGTGGCTGGAGAAGAACTCCTGCAAAAGGCCGAAGCTGCTCGGCGGCCAGCTGTTCTGGAACAGTCGCTGCAGATCGCTGATCAATCGCGGCCGGTCCGCGTGGTAGCTCTTGCGGTGCGCGTGAATGAGCAGGCTCAGGTAAAGGTCGCCGCCGCCGGCGGAACACGGGGCGCCGGAGACCACTTCTATCTGCGAATCTCCCTGCGTGACCGCTTCCGGCGCTCCGATGCGGCCCCAGGTCCAGTTCGCCGCCGTTAATCGCAGGCGCAGGTAGTGCCGGACGTCGAACATGGAGAAGCCGTTCTCGAGCCTGACGAGCGACTGGCTTGCCAGGCATTCCAGCAGGTCCCGGTGGACCAGCACCACCATGGGCGCCTGGAACACCAGCCGGGGGTTCGAGGGCGACTGTCCCGACATCCTGAAGTTGTTCTTCACCGCCGCGACGATGGTGTCGGCCGGGCACAGGAAGAAGTCGTACCGGTCCAGGTCCTTGCCCCTGATGTAGGTCATGTCGATGCCGGACAGGTTGTTGACGTCGACATCGAGCCCCCGCCGGCGGAAGACGTCCCCGATCTCCTCACTGGCGAACAGGCCCTCCCAGCCGCCGCCGAACACCGGCGTCAGCCCTGTCAGGCTCCGCTGGAACCAGAGGCCGCCGCCGACCGCGCCACTGGCCAGGCAGGCGCCGCCCACCGCGGCCATGAAGAGCAGCCGCCGTCGGCCCTCGTCGGGTGCCTTCTTCCGCGGCGACGGCGGCCCGCTGTGAATGTGGATCTCGCCCACGGTCTCGGCCCGCACCTGTCCCGCGGCGGCGTGGTCGCCCTGCTGGGCGATGCCGGTGTTGTCGCCGATCGCGGTGGCCCGCTCACCGCGTGCCGCCGCTTTCCTGGGGGCCGGAGGGCTGGTCATCGCCGGGCGGTGAAGTCGTCGCCCTGCCCCGCGACGCCGAGGGTGGTGACGGGCTGGATCGGCGGGCGTGACCGCTCCCGCTCGACGGTGCTCCGGCCGGCCGACGCTGCCGTGTCCATGCCGATCCCTCCCCGTACTCAGGAGTATCTACGGCGATCGTAGCCGCACGACGTCGGCCGGGCACTGACTGTCCTCAGGCTTCGCCGTACCGGGCACTTGTGAAGATCGCGCGGCTTGCTGGGGCCGACGCCGCGGGTGGACGAGAGGCGCGGCGCATGGCCCCGACGACGCCGGGGGCCATGCGCCGCGTTCACGAAGCCGGCGGATCAGACGCCGAACGCCGCCGCATACCGGATCACGCCACTGGGGACCGGCCGCGCGGGGTCGAGGGCGAGCGCCATCATGTACTTGTCCTCCACCTCGAACGGCGGCCGGATGCCGAACCCGGAGGCCGGGGTGAAGCCGAAGCGCGGGTAGTACTCGGCGTGACCGAGCACGACCACCAGGTTCTCGCCCTGCTCGCGGGCCGCGTCCAGCGCGGCGCGGATGGCGGCGGAACCGGCGCCGCGCCGCTGGTAGGCGGGCTTGACGGCACACGGGCCCAGGGCGAGGGCGGGGGCGTCGCCGACGTGGCAGCGGGTGAGCAGCGCGTACCCGACGAGCTCGCCGCCGGGCGCCTCGGCGAGCCAGGACAAGCCGGGCAGCCACGCCAGCGGGTCGGCCCGCAGCGCCTCGACGAGGTCGGCCTCGTGCGGGGTGGGGAAGGCGGCGAGGTTGATGTCGCGGACGGCGGCGACGTCTCCGGCGCCTTCGGGACGGGTGGTGCAGGAAGAGGTCATGGTCGGGTTCGTCTCCTTGTCCTGCTGCGGGAGCAGGTCATAGCCGATGGACGAGGGGTCTGGGCGGGAGGGGGCTCGGCCGGTCATGGCTGCCGGTCCCGGAACCTGTAGGTGGCGCGCAGGTGGCTGGTGATGGCCTTCTTCTGCTGGACGCGCTCGTCGCGCAGCCGGGCGTCGGTCCGCGAGGCCGCCCAGGCGTTCTCCCGTTGCAGCTTCCGGTAGCTGCGCAGGCGCCGCTCGGGCAGCTCACCGGCCGCGATGGCGGCCTGCACCGCGCAGCCCGGCTCGGTGTCGTGGCCGCAGTCGCCGAAGCGGCAGTGCGCGGCCAGGTCCTCGATCTCGGCGAAGACCTGTTCCAGGCCGTCGGCGGCGTCGTGCAGGCTGATCCCGCGCAGGCCGGGGGTGTCGATGAGGACGCCGCCCCCGGGCAGCGGAAGCAGCTCGCGGCGGACGGTGGTGTGCCGGCCCTTGCCGTCCTGCGCGCGTACCGTGCCGGTGGCCAGCACCTCCTCGCCCAGCAGCACGTTGCCGAGGCTGGACTTGCCGGCACCTGAGGGGCCGAGCAGCACCGAGGTGCCGCGCAGCCGCGCGGCCAGCACGTCGACGTTGTGACCGGTGGCGACGCTGGTGATGAGGACGTCCACGCCAGGCGCCAGCGCCTCGGCCTCGGCCCGGACGGGATCGGGCGCGTCGACCAGGTCCGCCTTGGTCAGGACGATCACCGGCTGCGCCCCGCTCTCCCAGGCCAGGGCGAGCAGCCGCTCCAGCTTGGCCGCGTCCAGGGGCGTGGCCAGGGACAGGGCGATGACGACCGTGTCGACGTTGGCGGCGAGCACCTGTCCGTGCGAGGACCTGGACGCCGACGAGCGCACGATGGCGCTGTGCCGCGGCAGCAGCGCCACCACATGCGGCTCGGCGCCGGGGCGCAGCGCGGCCCAGTCGCCGGTGCAGGGGGTCAGGAGCGAGCCGGGCGGATGCGGCGCGGCGAACGTGGCCCGCGCCGGGCCCGACGCGGTGATCGCCGTGCACAGGCCGCGATCGACCCGGGAGACCCGGGCCGGCACGAGGCCCGCTGCGGAGTGTTCGGTGAAAGCGCGGTCGAGCGCGTCGGTCCACCCGTACCTGGACAGGCCGGATGAATCAGTGTTGGTGTGTGGCAAAGTGAGACCCTTGCGGAGAAGGGGCCCCGACGAGACGCGGACGTCACCCCGCCTGGCGAGCCCGACGGCTCGAGGCTGGGAGGAAGCAGGGTCAGACCGGGACCCGGGACGTGAGGTCGGTCCGGGCGCTGCGCAGGGCAGCGGTCTTCACCGCGGTCATCGAACCTCACCTCCCTTCCACGCTGATCCACTACCGAACGAACAGTAGCGTAGCATCCCGATCAGGACCCGCCGCACGGCCGGACCGGGTGATGCTCGCCGAGCGCCTGCCGAGGGCTCCGGTCCCCGCCCGCCGGCCCGATCGGCCCGGCGGGCGGGGCAGAAGCCGTCAGCGGCCTGCCCGCAGCGTCTCCAACCGGAGGGCTCCGCGCAGCAGGGGGCGAGCCGCCAGGGCCATGAGCATCGCGGTGAGGACCCCGATGCCCGTCATGGCCACGGCCCTGGTCAGCGCCCACACCAGCCACCGCGCCTGGTAGATGTCGAGCACGGAGAACACCACCACCCCGACCCCCGCGGCGGCGGCCACGGCGCAGACGGGCAGCGCCGCGATGGCCGCCTGCCGCACCAGCACCCGGCCCAGCGACCGCTCCGGCACGCCGGCGGCGGCCAGCGCGGCGAACGAGCGGCGCAGGTCGATCAGCTCCTCGGCCTGGTGCACGACCAGGGCGGCGGCCGAGGTCAGCATGGCCAGCAGCAACGCCATGTCGACCAGCGCGTGCGCGTGCCCGTAGCCGGTGACGGCCTGCTGGGCGCCGGCGCCCGCGCCGAAGAAGACCGTCAGGCCCACCACGGACAGCGCCCTGGCCCACGCCCGCGGGTCCGACTCGACCAGCCGGGCCGCCAGCAGCGTCTCCGGCGAGCGGGCCCGCCGGCCGGTGCGGGCGGCGCAGGCGCGGATCAGCCAGGTCGCGGCCATGGTCAGGCCGAACAGCAGCAGCACCATCCCGGCGGCCATCGCGACCGCGGTGCCGTACTTGCCGCCGATCGGGAAGCCGCCTTTCAGCGTGAGGCCGGCCACCAGCAGGGCGACGCCCGTCGCGGCGGCCAGCAGGTCGCGCACGCGCGGCCCCCGTACGCGCGGGCGGCGGGTCACGCCCAGCGGCGAGGCGATGACGTCCCGGCCCGCCCGCGCCCCGGACACCACCCCGCCCGCCGTCAGCAGCACCACCACGAACGGCACCGGCGCCAGCGGCCCCGGCAGGTGTGTGAGTGCGTAGACGAGCCCGCCGGCCAGCGATCCGGTCAGCGCCAGCCAGCCGCCCTCCAGCGCGCCCAGCCGCCGCGCGTCGCCCGGCGCCGCCCCGGCCAGCCGCAACGCCGCCAGCCGCCGCTCCCGCGTGGCCGTGGCCAGCCGGTTGGCCTGATGCACCAGCCCGGCGACCGGCAACGCGAGCAACGCCAGCGCCAGCCCGGTCAGCGAGCCGCCCTCGTCGCGGAAGTCGGCCAGGCTGACGGCGGTGCACACCAGGAACGCCGCCACCCCGGCCCCCGCGCCGACCAGCCAGGCCCGCACGCGTTCCGGACGCGAGCGCCCCCGGTTCAGCATCCGCAGCACGGTGATCACCGGCGCGCTCCCGATCAAAGAGGCGTTCATGGGTTCACCCCTGCCAGCACGGCGCCGTCGCGCAGGGTGATCTCCCGGTCGGCGTAGGCGGTCATCCGGTTGTCGGGCGTGACCAGCATCGTCATGGCGGCCTTCTCGGGGTCGCCGGAGTACGGGGTCATCGACAGGGCGAGCTGTCGTGAGCCGTCGGCCGAGCTGAACGCCACCGTCGAGTAGCCATGGGTGCCGCCGCCGTGGCCCCGTGCGGTGCCGCACGGCAAGGGCCCCGCCTCCAGGCCCAGCCCGTACTCCTTGATCGTGCCGAGGTCCGTCATCTCCTTCTGCTGGGCGGGGCGCAGCAGGGGCTCGCCGGGTCCGGTCGTGGCGGCCCCGGCGGGTACGGCCGCCGCCATCGTCACGGTCAGGCCCGCCCCGGCGGCCGCTACGGTCCGCTTCACGTTCATGTCGCTCCTCCTCCGATACGCGCGGAGCCCGGCTCTCGGCCTCCGCCCGCATCAAGATCGGCCTTGGCAGGCCGGTCAGGCATCGGAGCAGCCACCCACGAAAACCCTGATCTTCCCTGGGGCGATCTCCGCCTTGCGGACCAGGCCCGGATCGGCCATTCAGCCGACCCGGGGACAGCGCGGCGGGGCGCGATCGCGGTCCGACGGCATCGCCGCCCGGTTACAGACGATGCCCGCAACACTTGAGCTCGGCGCGCGTGGCCGGTGGCGGTCACCGCCGGAACCGGCCAGCCGTCACCCTTTTCGGTCGGCGCGGGCGCGTGTCACCCTGTGGCCGAATCTGCCCGGCGGACCCTTTGCCGGGCCAGGTCATCCCGTCCCCTCACCCCCCTGGGAGCGCCCATGACCTTCCCGTTATCGCCCGGACGGCGGCTGCTCGCCGGCGCGGCCCTGCTGGCCGCGATCGCGGCCACCGCCCCCGTCCCTCAAGCGACGGCTGCCGTCCCTCCGGCCGCCGGCGCCGCGAGGCCCGCCGACCCGGGCGGACGCGTCACGATCACGCTGGTGACCGGCGACACGGTGACGTACGGCAGGAACGCCGGCGGCGTGGCGGACGTGACCGTCAGCCCCGCCACCCGCAGCGACGGCAGCAGGAGCGACTTCACCACCTACACCCGTGGGGGCGACACCTACGTGGTGCCGGACGACGTCCGGCCCTACCTCCGCTCGGGCGTGCTGGACGAGGGCCTGTTCAACGTCACGTACCTGGCAGGAAACGGCTACGGCGACGCCGAGCGCGCGGACGTCCCGCTGATCGCCCAGTACGCGGACCGGAACCGGCGCGCGGCCGCGGTGGCCGGGGCCAAGGTGCGCCGGCAACTGCCGAGCGTGAACGGCGCGGCCCTGGCGATCGCCAAGAAGGACAGCTCCCCGTTCTGGAAGGCCCTGCAGAGCGCCGAGGTGCCGCCCGCCGAGGCGACGCGCCGCGACGAGCTGCGGCTGGCCGGCGGGGTGGGCCGGCTGTGGCTGGACCGGGTCAAGCACGTCTCGCTCAGCGAGAGCGTCCCGCTGGTCGGCGCGCCGCAGGTCTGGGCGGCCGGCTACGACGGCGCCGGCGTGAAGGTCGCGGTCCTCGACACGGGGGTGGACCGCACGCACCCCGACCTGGCCGGCCGGGTCGCCGCCACGGCCGACTTCACCGGCACCTCCCCGGAGGCGGTGGACGGGCACGGCCACGGCACGCACGTGGCCTCCACCATCGCCGGCACGGGCGCCGGGTCGGCCGGCAAGTACCGGGGCGTGGCCCCCGGCGCGTCGCTGCTGGTGGGCAAGGTCTGCGGCAACGACGGCACCTGCTTCGACTCCGCGCTCATCGCCGGCATGCAGTGGGCGGCCGAGCAGGACGCCCCGGTGGTGAGCATCAGCATCGGCGGCGACGCCCCGCTGGAGTACCCGGACCTGCTGTCGCGGACGATCGACGAGCTGACCGCCTCGACCGGCACCCTGTTCGTGGTCGCGGCGGGCAACGAGGGCGCCAAGGAGAGCATCCAGTCGCCCGGGGTGGCCGCGTCGGCGCTGACCGTCGCGGCGACCGACAAGCGCGACCAGCCGGCACCGTTCTCCAGCCGGGGCCCGCTGTGGTACCCCGAGCGCGCGCTCAAGCCGGACATCGCCGCGCCGGGCGCGGCGATCATGGCGGCCCGGTCGTCGGCCAGCAGCCTGCCCGGTGACCTTTACACCAGCATGTCGGGCACGTCCATGGCGACCCCGCACGTGTCGGGGGCGGCGGCGCTGCTCGCGCAGCAGCACCCCGACTGGACGGCGGCCCGGCTCAAGGCCGCGCTGATGGGCGCGGCCACCGACGTCGGCCTGACCGCGTACGAGCAGGGCGCCGGGCGCCTGGACGTGGCCAGAGCGGTCAAGCAGCAGGTGCACGCGGTGACCCCGGCACTCGACCTGGGCACCCTCGCTTTCGACCAGGCGCCGCTCACCCGCACCGTCACCTTCGGCAACACCGGGCCGCAGCCGGTCACCCTGTCGCTGAAGCCCACGCTGGCGCCCGGCTCGGGCGGCGAGGTGCCGGACGGGGCGATCATGGGCGACACCTCGCTCACCGTCCCGGCCGGCGGCACCGCCTCCGCCACCGTCTCGGTGAACGTGCCGGCGCTGGCCAAGGGCGAGTACACCGGCGCCGTCACCGCCTCCGATCCCGCAGGGCAGGCAGTCGCGCGCATCCCGATCGGCTTCCTGATCGAGCCCCAGTCCTATCCCGTGCGCATCGACGTCATCGGCCACGACGGCAAGCCGTGCGGCGCCACGGACGCGTACGGCTGCTGGTCCGTCGGCGCCCTGTCCTACCTGAACCTCGACGACGGCCGCAGCGCCTTCCGGCTCGGCTCCGGCTCGCAGACCGTGCGGCTCACGGCCGGCCAGTACGCGTTCCAGAGCTCGGTCACGTGGATCGACGCCGACCGGCGCCAGCAGACGGCCGTGGTGCTCGCCGAGAACGTGGACGTGCGCGGGCCCGTCACGGTCACGCTCGACGCCTCCAAGGCGCGCCGGATCACCGTCGAGACGCCGAAGCCGAGCGAGGGCACCACCAACGAGATCGGCGTCATGCGCGACGACGGCAACGGCTCCTCCTCGGGCTGGGCCAGCCTGTTCGCGTACGGGCTCGACGACTTCTGGGTCACCCCCACGCCCAAGGTCGCCAAGGGCTCCCTGGTCTTCCAGCACGCCCGCGACGCCGTCGCCCCGCTGCTGACGATGGAGGTGAACGGGGCGCTGCGGCTGACTCCCCGGTACAAGTTCTACGGGGAGGCCGTCCCGAAGTTCGACGGCGTCCGGAGCCTGGAGGTGGTCGACCTCGGCACGATCCACGGCCTGGCCGACCCGGCCTCCCAGATCCCCGCCGACCTCGGCCGGGTCAAGGGCAAGCTGGCGCTGGTGGAGCACGACGACGATCTCCACGACAACCAGTGGGACTGCACCACGCCCCAGGAGTACCTCGACGCCCTGCACGCCGCCGGCGCGGCCGGCGTGATCCTCTTCCTGAAGGGCCACATGTGCACGGCCGACACGCCGCTGGAGGGGGTGCTGCGGCCCCGGCTGCCGGCCGTCACCGTGCCGCCCGCACAAGGGCTGGCGCTGCGTGAGCTGGTCAAGAGCAAGGGCAAGGCGCAGGTACGGGTGAAGGGGCAGGCGGTCAGCCCGTACCTCTATCACCTGAAGTTCTACCAGCTCGACCAGGTGGGCGCCGACCAGCACTACGAGCCGGGCACCCGGCAGCTGGCCCGAGTCGACCGCGACTACCACGCCGAGCAGCCCCTCGACCTGACCGCGGCCTGGCACCAGTGGATCCCCGGCCGCGAGACGGTCAGCTTCGCGCAGGGCTTCCAGTACCGCGGGCCGTCGCGACGCGAGGAGTACGTCGGCCCGGTCGTCGACCCCGAGCAGGCGGTGAAGAGCTTCATCCAGCGCAACACCCTCGACGGCGCGGCCCTGGAGGCCGAGCTGCCGCTCGCGGGCGTCGTCCAGCGCCTCAAGGCCGGGTCGAGGAGCGATGAGGAGTGGTACGGCGGGCCGTCGGTGCCCGGCGCCTTCGAGGAGGAGCCGCTGTACTCGGAGATGCTGGCGTGCGGCGCGTGCCGGCAGGGTGACGTGTTCAGCCCGCTGCTCCCGCTGACCTTCCCCGAGGCGAAGACGGAGTCGTTCTACACCGAGGCCGTGCAGACCGGGCGGCTGCACCTCTACAAGGACGGGGCCGAGGTGCCGCCGACCCCGGTGGCCGGCGTGTACACGGGCTTCACGCTGCCCGCCGGCAGGGCCCGTTACCGGCTCACCCACGAGCTGGACACCGTGCCCGCCGAGCTGGCGGACAGGTTCTACGACCGGCGGGTCAGCAGCGAGTGGGAGTTCACCTCCGCGCGGGCGACGAAGGACGACAAGAGCCGGCTGGACTGCGTCGGCACCCTGGTGGCGGGCTCCACGGAGCCGTGCGCGGTGCAGCCGCTGGTGTACCTGCGCTACGACCTCGGCCTGGACCTCGCCAACACGACCGGCCGGGGCGCCCACCGGATCAGGCTGCACGCCTACCACGAGGCGGCGGCGGGCAAGGCGCCCAGGATCACCTCGATCAGGGCGTGGGTGAGCTTCGACGGTGAGAGGACCTGGCGGGCCGCGCCGGCCTCGCCTCCGTCCGGCGGCACGGTGAGCGCCCTCGTCCCGGCCGCGCCCGCCGGCGGCGTGCCGGTCAGCCTGCGGGTGCGGGCGTCCGACGCGGCGGGCAACACCGTCACCCAGACCGTGCACGAGGCGTACGGGGTGCGCTGAGCGCAGTGCGTCGGCCGGCCGGGGGAGGGGACCCGGCCGGCCGATTCGCCGGATTCACCCCATATGCGGGCCGGTTACATCTAGGATTCTGGCCGCGACAAATGACACCGAAAGTTCTTCTGACCCGGATTGATGACGAGATCAAGAGCGGCTACGTTACAAGATCGGCCCGCACGTCCCAGGACCGCGGGCCGCGTCGACATCACGTAGCCGGGCGCTGCGCAGTACCCCTTCAAGCGCCTGCCCAGAAAGGTAAGCATGCCCACGATCAGCAGACCGGCCTGGCCGAACTCCCGCAAGGCCGCCGGCACCGCTCTGTTGCTGGCCCTCGCCGCGACCCTGGTCCCTGAGGCCGCCTCGGCCCAGAACGTCAGCGTCTCGGCCGTGTCCCACCAGAGCCCCTTCGACTGTGGCAAGACCTTCTACGCCAACAACTGGAAGGGCGGCCACAACCCCTCGGGCGCCATCGACTGGCAGAACTACGGGGGTGAGAGCATCAACGGCAAGACCGTACGGGCCACCGCCGCCGGCACCGCCACCTTCCACAACGAAGGCAACACCAGCTACGGCAAGTGGGTCGAGATCCGGCACGCCGACGGCAGCAGGACCCGCTACGCCCACCTGTCCAGCATGGTGCGGGGCGTCGGCGCCACCCTGAGCGTCGGCCAGGGCACCGTGATCGGCACCGTCGGCTCGACGGGCGGCTCGCAGGCTCCCCACCTGCACTACGAGCAGCGCACCCCGAGCGGCGCGATGGACACCAGCCCGACCGTGAACGGCGTGACCGTGTCCCTGGGCCAGAAGAAGGCCATCAAGAGCACCAACGCCTGCGGCGGCGCCGCCCCGGCCCCCACCGACAACGGCGGCGGCGGCTCCGGCTCCGGCAACCGCTACACCCCGCAGCAGGTCTGCGGCGCCGGCTTCGCCGTCATCGACTCGGCCCCCCTCACCGGCGGGCGCGCCTACCTGCTCTACAACGCGGGCAACGGCAACAACTGCGTCGTCACCCTCAAGAGCTCCAACGTGGGCAAGTCGACCCCGGTGTCGGCCTTCCTCGAGCCCAAGGGCAAGAGCCGGGTGACCGACAAGGGCAACTACGGCTACTACGCCGGCCCGGTGAAGGCCAAGGCGCCGGGAGTGTGCGTCAAGTGGGGCGGCACGATCGGCAGCGCCTCCTACACCAGCGACTTCGAACACTGCGACTGAGACACGCGGCCGGACAGGGGCGGCCGCACCCGCGCCGCCCCACCCCCGACGTCGATCAGGGACATTCGCGCAGGTAGACGCCTTGTGAGGACGTTTGCGCGGTGGAAGACTGGAGCTGACGGAAGGGGGACGTCATGATCGAGGTCAAGAGCATCGACAAGCCGGACGAGCGCCGCGACTTCCCCAGAGGGCACCTGGAAGTGTGCGCCCTGTCCGGGCTGAGCTTCGGCGTGGCCACGTTCGAGCCCGGCTGGCGCTGGTCGGAGTCGGTCAAGCCGATCGCCGGCACAGACTCGTGCGAGGTGCACCACAACGGGTTCGTCGTCCAGGGCCGGCTGCGCATCCGGATGAACGACGGCACCGAGGCCGAGGTCGGCCCCGGGGAGGTGTTCGTCTGCCCGCCGGGACACGACGCCTGGGTGGCGGGCGACGAGCAGGTGGTCCTCTACGACTTCGCCGGCGGCGCCGCCGAGTACGCCAGGGCCCGCACCTCCGGCGGCGCGGAGGCCACGAGGAGCTGACCGGCGCTTCGCGGTCCCGATCGGGCGCTCGCGGCCGTACGATGGCCGGTCATGATCAAAAGGTTAGGAAGATCCCTCGCCGCCCTCGCCGGAGCACTGGTCCTGGGCGGCGCCACGCCCGCAGCGGCGGGCGCGGCCGTGAGCGTCACGGCGGGCGCGCCGCCGGTCATCGACCGGCCCGTGTTCAACAACCCTTCGGGCACGGTGCAGGAGCGCAGGGCGATCTTCAGCCAGCTCGTCGGGCTCATCGACGGCACTCCGGCGGGCGAGCAGATCCGCGGCTCCGTGTTCGCGATCGGTGACCAGGAGGTCGTGGACGCCCTGCTGGCCGCGCACCGGCGCGGCGTGTCGGTCAAGGTGATCCTCGACGACTCCACCTACGTGGTGGCCGCCACCCACCAGGAGTACGCCAACCCCGCCTACGACGCGCTCAAGGCCGGCCTCGGCACCGACGACACCCAGCGCTCCTGGGCCGTCGTCTGCGACGACCAGTTCGAGGACGCCGACGGCGTGGACGACGCCGACCGCGGCTGCCTCAGCTCCAAGCGCGGGTCCTACAACCACAACAAGTACTTCATCTTCTCCCGGACGGGCCCGTTCGCGGACGGCACCACCCGCTCCAAGGTCGTCTTCCAGTCCTCCTCGAACATCACGGCCTGGGACGCCGACAGCGCCTTCCAGGACTCGGTGACGTTCGCCGACGACGCCGTCTACGACGGCTACCTGAGCTACCACGACCTGGAGTACACGACCCGGCACAGGGCCGACGTCACGGCCAACCCGTACTTCTCCACCCGCACCGGCTCGACGTACCGCGCGTACTTCACCCCCCGCCCCGACCCGAACCCCACGAACCCGGCCAGCGACCCCCTGGTGAACGCCCTGAACGAGGTGTCCTGCTCCTACGTCGGGACCGACGGCGCCAGGCACCAGACCGACGTGCGCATCGCTCACACCTTCTTCTACAACACCCGCGCGCAGGTGGCCGACAAGCTGGCCGACCTGCGCCGCAAGGGCTGCTGGGTCGACGTCGTCGCGCGCCACATCGACAGCGACATCGCCTCCAGGCTGACCCAGGCCGGCATCCGGTTCCGCGAGTGCCAGGGCGACGACACCGCCGGGCCGTACCCGCACAACAAGTACCTGCTGATCGACGGCGACTACGGCGGCGACATCACGCCGCGCGTCTACACCGGCAGCGCCAACCTCATCGGCGACTCGGTGCGCGTGGCCGACGAGGCATTCGTCCGCATCACGAGCGCCGACTACCACAGGGCGTACCTGCAGCACTTCTACCTGCTCCAGAAGGGCTGCGGCGTCCCGAGGCCGGCCTGACCCGCACCCGGTGAGGTCTGCACCGGGCCGTTGAGGATCACCGACCCGCCGTCGTCGAGCGGCGGCAGCGCCTTCCGCACCGTGGGGAGACCGCCGCCTATGCCGCTGGTTGACACAGGACAGGGCGGCTACGCGGATCGGCTGAAGCGAGGTTCAGCCCCACGGCTGACGCCCCGGAGGCCGCCGGCTGGATACGTTCGCCGGAAGTCCGTCCTGTCCAGGGGGAGGTCGAATCCATGGCACGTGCTCATCGGCTCGCGTGGTCATGCGCTCTCACAGTGATCGTCGCAGGAGCGGTGACCGGCGTGGCGCCCGCCGGCGCGCACGCCGCGACCGCGTGCGCCGCCGCCGACCCGTACGCCCACCGCGTGGTGGCGCCGTCCGCCGCCGTCGCGGGGGCCAGGTTCGGGGCGGCGGCGGTGAGCGGTGACTTCAACAAGGACGGTTACGCCGACGTGGCCGTCGGCGCGCCCGGCGACACCGTGGGAGGAGTGGCAGGCGGCAGCGTGACGGTGTTCAAGGGGTCGGCCGGCGGCCTGGTCACGCCGGGCACCCGGCTCACCGAGAGCAACGTCGGCGGCGGCATCGAGGCGGGCGACCGGTTCGGTGCCGCGCTGGCCGCGGGCGACTTCAACAAGGATGGCTATGCCGACCTCGCCGTCGGCGCGCCCGGTGAGGCGATCGGGACGGCGGCGGGGGCCGGTGCGATCGCCGTCTTTCCCGGTGGGTCGGGCGGGCTGTCCGGCGGCAGGGGGTACGACCAGACCACCGGCGGCGGTGGCGATGAGGCGGGCGACAACTTCGGCGCGGCGCTGGCCGCCGGTGACATGAACGGCGACGGCTACGCCGACCTGGCCATCGGCGTGCCGGGCGAGGTCCCGTACCAGGAGACCGCCAAGGGCGGCTCGATCTACGTGTACAAGGGGTCGGCCGGTGGCGTCGTCAAGGGCTGGGACGCCAAGCAGGAGGACGCCGGCGGCGCCACGGAGGCGGGCGACCGGTTCGGCGCCGCGCTGGCGGCCGGCAACGTGACCGGCAGCGCCCACGCCGACCTCGTGGTGGGCGCCCCGGCCGAGGCGCCGGGCGCGGATCCGGCCGGCAGCGGGGGCGTCTATGTCATCCCGGGCGCGGCGGCGGGCAAGGCCGCCGGGTTCGGGCTGACGCAGGAGGGCAACGGCGGGGGCAACGAAGCCGGCGACAACTTCGGCGCCACGCTCGCCACCGGCAACTTCGACAGGGACGGCTACACCGACGTGGCCGTCGGCGTGCCGGGAGAGGTGCAGGGCGCCGACGTCAAGAGCGGCTCGGTCGTGATCCTCCCCGGGGCCGCGACGAAGCTGGGCACGGCGTTCTGGTTGCAGGAGAGCGGCGCGGCCGAGCAGGCGGCCTCGGGCGACCGGTTCGGTGCCGCGCTGGCCACGGGCGACGCCGACGGCAACGGGCACTCCGACCTGGTCATCGGCGCGCCCGGCAAGGCGTACGGCGCGGCCGGAGCCGGCGCGGCCTTCCTGTTCCGTGGCGGCGCGCCGGCGGCGGGTTCGACCGCCGGCCTCACCACAGGGCGCCGCGTCACGCAGACGGACGCGGGTGACGTCGCGGAGGGCGGCGACAACTTCGGCTCGGCCGCCGCGCTCGGCGACCTGAACAAGGACGGCAAGGCCGAGGCCGTCGTCGGGTCGCCGGGCGAAGGCCCCGGCGGCGGGCCCGCCTCGGGCACCGCCGTGGTGCTGTCGGGGCTCGTCCGCACGGCGGCCGCGCCGGTGCCGCTCGAACCGTACACGCCCACGGCCGCCCTCCAGGCCACGCCGGTGCAGGGCGCCACGCTCGGCCCGCTCGAGTACGCCTACACCGACAACATCGGCCGGCTGCTGCACGGCCACCAGCCCGACCCGGACAACTTCGGCTCCGTCCAGTGGACGGTGATCTCCGGCACGGAAGCCTACGCGGGCGGGCCCGCGCTCGGCGAGCAGGCCGACGGGCGGCTGCAGATCGCCGCGCACGACAGCGCCGGCCCGGTGTGGACGGTCACGCAGGCCACGAAGAACACGCCCGCGTGGGAGGCGTGGCGGCCCGGCGACATCGCGATGGCCTCGCCCCCGGTGATCGGGAAGCTGGAGGACGGCCGGCCCGTCGCCTTCGCGGTGGACACCGCGGGCCTGCTGTGGGCGCTGCCCCAGACGGCGGCGGCCGGCCCGTACACCTCGTGGATCAGCCTCGGCGTGGCCGGGCTCTCGGGCGCCACGCCGGTGGCCGCGACGGTGAGCGGCGGGATCAGGCTGTTCGTCCTCGACAGCGCCGGGGTGCTGCGCACCATGGTGTACGCGAACGGCGCCGTCACCGGCTGCACGAGCATCAGCGACCCCGGCCTCACGGCGACGCCCGCCGCCGTCGTCTACCCCGGCAGCCGGATCCGCCTGTTCGTCCGGGGCGCGGACGGCACGGTGCTCACCAAGCGGCAGGACGACACGGGGGCCTTCCCCGACGCCTGGGAGCAGGTGCCCGGGCTCACGGCGGCAGGCCGGCCGTCGGCCCTGCTGAGCCCGCTGAGCGGCAAGACGGAGATCGTCGCCCGCACCGCGGACGGCATGATCCACAGCACCGGCGAGACCGTTCAGGGCTCGGGCACGTGGCGTCCGTGGCAGCAGGTCACGTTCGCCGGTGACGAGAGCGCCACCGATCCGACCGCCTTCGCTTTCAGCAACGCGGGCGGCTCCTCATGGGCGTTCCTGTACCGTAACGCCGACCACCAGACCCGCGTCTACCAGGTGAGCACCCAGCTGTCCGCTCTGGAGCGGCAGGAGGGCGCCGCGGTGACGTTCAGCCGCGAGGAGGTGCCCGAGCCGCCGAAGTAGCGGCGGGCACCTGTTGCGCCGCTCGCCGCGGCCGGGCACCGTGGAAGCGGTGCGGCGGCCGCGGCGAGCGCGCGGCGTCGAGACGGTACGGGGGTGAAGGGTGCGCGTGAGGCTCCCGATGTTCGCCCGGCGGTGGTCCGCACTGGACGCGCGGCTGCTCGACGGCGCCCTGGCGCTCGCCCTGACCGGGGGCACCTGGCTGTGGGAGGTGCTGGAGCCGGGCAAGGGCCGGCCGGCCGACGCCCTGTCGTTCGGGCTGACCGTGCTGGTGAACGGCCCTCTCGCGTGGCGCAGGCGGGCGCCGTTCACCGTCCTGCTGGTCTCCGTGGGCGCGGCGGCGATCTTCCATCTGGCGGGTCACCATCCGGGGCTCAACGACATCGGCCCGCTGCTGGCGCTGTACTCGGTCGCGGCGCACGCCTCCTGGCAGGCCGGCGTGGCGGGGGCGGTGCCGGTGGTGGCCGAGTGGACGCACGCCTCGGCCATGCAACCCGGCGTCGCGCTGTGGTCGGCGCTGGGCCAGTCGCTCATCGTGGCCGCCTGGGCGTTCACCACGGGAACGATCGTGCGCCTGCTCGGCGCGCGCCAGAGGCAGCTCGCCGCGCTGGCCGGGCAGCTCGCGGAGGAGCGCGACGCGGCCGCGTTGCGGGCCGTGACCCGGGAACGGGTGCGCATCGCCCGGGAGCTGCACGACGTCGTCGCCCACCACATGTCGGTCATCTCCGTACAAGCCGGGTTCGGGCGCTACGTCGCGCTGTCCGACCCCGCCACCGCGCACACCACGCTCGGCGTCATCGCGGACACCAGCCACGAGGCGCTGACCGAGATGCGGCGCCTGCTGTCGATCCTGCGCATCGAGGCCCACGAGGAGGACGAGGGCCGCTACCTGACGATGTCGCGGCTGAGCGAGCTGGAGGGCCTGGTCAAGCGCGTGCGGGCGGCCGGGCTGAACGTCAGCCTGAGCGTCGAGGGGCGGCCCGTGGAGCTGCCTCCCGGGCTGGACCAGTGCGCCTACCGGATCGTCCAGGAGTCGCTGACCAACGTGCTCAAGCACGCCGCGGCCTCCCGCGCGGAGGTCCGTCTGGCCTACGTTCCCGGCACGCTGACCCTGCGCGTCACCGACGACGGCGCCGGCCCTGACACCGGTGCCGCGGCCGGGCCCCGCCCTGGCGGCCACGGGTTGATCGGCATGACCGAACGTGTCAGGCTCTACCAGGGAACGATCACCGCGGGAGGACGCTCCGAGGGCGGGTTCGAGGTTCTGGTGACCTTGCCCGTGAGCCTCCCGCAGACGCAGGGTGAGCCTGAGGCGGGGTGATGATCAAAGTCCTCGTGGTGGACGACCAGGTGCTCATCCGCGCCGGTCTGGCAGCGCTGCTGCGCGCGGCGGGGCTCGACGTCGTGGGCGAGGCTGTTGACGGCGAGGAGGCCGTGCGCCTGGCCGCCGAGCGCGCGCCCGAGGTGATCCTCATGGACATCAGCATGCCGCGCCTCGACGGCATCACCGCCATGGAGCGCATCCTGGCCGCCGCCAAGGGCATGCCGCCCAAGGTCCTCATCCTGACCACCTTCGACCTCGACGAGTACGTCTACAACGCCCTGCGCCTGGGCGCCTCCGGCTTCCTGCTCAAGGACACCCCTCCCGAACGCATCATCGCGGCCATCCGCACCGTCGCCGCGGGAGACGTGCTGCTCGCGCCGGGCATCACCAAGCGCCTGATCGAGGCGTTCATCGCTCCGCCCGCGCCGGCCCCCTCGCTCGACGGGCTGACCGTCCGCGAGACCGAGGTGCTGCGCCTGGTGGGCCAGGCGCTGTCGAACAAGGAGATCGCGCTGCGGCTGTCGGTGAGCGAGGGCACCATCAAGACGCACCTCAACCGGCTGATGGCCAAGCTGGGGCTGACCAGCCGGGCGCAGGCGGTCGTGCTGTCCTACGACTGCGGCCTGGTCAAACCCGCCGCCCGCTAGTAGTTCCACGGCCATCGGCGGTCCCACATGTCCCAGATCTTGTACTGACGCATCGGGCCGGCCTGTGCTCCGAAGCCGCCGCCGACGCCGAGCCCCCACCAGTCGCTGTCCGGGTCGTTCATGTAGCAGCCGCCGACCCGGTAGTAGAGGCAGTACTGCTGGTATTGCGGGCCTTGGTCGCCGGGCGACTTGCTCGTCCACTGCCCTCCGAGGGAAAGGCCGAAGTTGTTCTTCAGACGGAAGGGATCGAGGACCCCCGGCTTCGTGACGTTGCGGCCGGGCCCGCCCCAGGCGAACCAGATCTCGCCGTCCTGGACGGTCACGGTCCCGCAGACGAGAGCGCACGCCGAGATCGACGCACCGATGTGCGTGCCCAGGTAGTCGATGCCCTTGCCGATGGCACCGCCCAGCCAGCGGGCCGATTGCTTGGTCTTCTCCCACCACTTGCTGAAGCCGCACATCCACTGCGGCTGCATCGGCTTGCAACCGAGCTCGGGGGCCGCCAGTTCCGGCATCTTCAGCTCCGGCGCGCCCAGACCGGGCTCGCCGCCCTCACCCCGTTCCCCGCCGGCCTGAGGCGCCGTGCCGCCTCCTGAGCCGCCCGGTCCCTGACCGCCGCCGGCCGGGGAGATCTCCGGCGCGGACATCCCGGGCAGCCCCGTCTGCCCGACGATCGGCCCGGCCTCCCTGACCGCCTTGTCCCTCATGTCCTTCAGCGACTGCGTGGTGTCCTTGACGACGTTCTTGTTCTGCTGCGTGATGGGCGCCGGCTGGCGGGCGCCGGGGAACTTGTCGCGCGGGTCCGGGTAGTGCGGCCGGCCGGCCGACGGCGGAGGCGCGACCGGGTCGCGGCGGGCGTGCCGCTCCTGGCGCTTCTTGCCCGCCTCCGTCCTCCTGCGCTGGCGCTCCCTCTCGCGGCGCCGCTGCTCCTCCGGCGAGATCCCGCCTCCGCCTCCGCCGCCCGGCCTGGCGCCGCCGCCTCCGCCCGGGCTGCCGCCGCCCCCGCCGGGGCTGCCGCCGCCGCCGTCGCAGCGGCCCGCGGCCATGGTGGTGCCGGACGGCATCGACAGCGGGGCGACGCACGGCGGCTTGGGGCCGCCGCAGGGGTAGTACATGCCGGTCTCGTTGTCGAAGCACCAGCCGTACCAGCAGCCGCCACCGTAACTGGCCAGCTGGGAGCCGCCCCCGCCGCCGGGGGAGCAGGGGTCGTGGCCGGTGGGGTCCACGTGGTCCAGCGGGCTGGCGCCCGCGTAGGTGTAGCGGTTGGCCTCCGCCGAGTCGGGGACGGGGCTGAGGTTCCAGTCGTCGCGGGTGGTGAACGCGGCCGTGGCCGGGTCGTACCAGCGGGCGCCCATGTTGACGTGACCGGTGCCGGGGTCGGCCCAGTCGCCCTGGTAGCCGAGACCGATCCTGGAGCCGGCGCCGGCCGTGGGGGTGCCGAAGGGGTCGTAGGCGGTGGAGCCGGTCAGCGCCGACAGGGCGCCGTCCGGGTCGAAGCCGCCGACGACGTCCCCGTGCTTGTCGAGCAGGGAGATCAGCTCGGCGCCGCCCTGCCCGGCCGAGAGCAGCTCGCCGCCCGGGCCGCGGCCGAAGGTCGTGGTGCCGTCGCCGACGGGCTCGCCGCCGGGGCCCGCGTAGGTGAAGGTGCTGGTGCCGCGCGCGGACAGGCGGTCGAGCGAGTCGTAGGTGTAGGTGGTGGCGCCCACGCTGGTCAGGCGGTTGAAGGCGTCGAAGTCGTACGCGGTGACGGTGCCGGAGGACGTCTTGGTGGCCAGGGTGCCCCTGGCGGTGTAGGTGTAGGTGTCGTCCCCGTCGGTGAGCCGGCGGTTGCGCTGGTCGAAGGTGGCGGCGTCGGCGCCGCTCCTCATGCGGTTGCCGGCGGCGTCCCACTCGTAGGCGGTGGTCGTCGTGCCGTCCGACCAGGAGGTGAGCCGGCCCGCGTGGTCGTAGCCGTAGGTGCTCGTGCCCGCGCCCGCCAGGCCGGTGGTGGTCTTGGAGGTGGTCCGGTCGTTGTCGTCGTAGCCGTAGGCGGTGGAGGCGACGACCTGGCCGCCACCGTTCTTCAGGGTGTCGGACGTGATGCGGGCCAGGTCGTCGTACCCGAGCGCGCGCACGCGGCCGTCACCGTAGTCCACCTCGTCCACCTGGCCGGAGGCGTCGTAGCGCAGGGTCTGCGCGACCCCGGTGATCGCGTCGCGCACGCCGGTCAGCCGGCCCTTGGCATAGGAGAAGGTGGCGGTGCCGGCGGCGTCGGTGCGGGTGGTGGGCCGGCCGTCGCCGTCGTAGGCCCAGGCCGCCTCGCCCGACGGCCCGTCGGCCGAGACCAGCTCGCCGCGGTCGTCGTAGCCGTAGACGTCGGAGCCGGCCCGGGTCAGGCGGCCGGCCGCGTCGTAGCCGAACGTCCTGTCGGGGGTGGCCCTGGCGGCGCCGGTGCCGGTCTCGGCGAGCAGGCGCCGGCCCGCGTCGAAGGTGCGCCTGCGGACGACGCCGCCCGGCTCGGTGACGCTGACGGGGTTGCCCGTCGCGTCGTAGCCGGTGATGAACGTGCGCTCGGCCGCCCCTGGATGGGCCGTGGTGGCGGGTTCGATGGTGGACTCGGGCAGGCCGAGGCTGTTGTAGGTGTAGATCGTGCTGTTGCCGCGGCCGTCGGTGAGACGGGTGAGGTCGCCCGCGGCGTCGTGGCCGAAGGCCGTGGTGATCGACGAGCCGCCGCTCACCGGCTCGACCTGCTTGACGAGCTGGTCGAGCGCGTCGTACTCGAACGTCGTCCGGTGCTGGAGCGCGTCCACGGCCTCGGTGAGGTTGCCCGCCGGGTCGTAGGCGAAGCCGCGGCTGCGCAGCTCGGTGCCGTCGGGCTTGAGATCGGCCACGGTGGTCAGCCGGCCGGCCGGGTCGTAGGTCAGCTTGGTGGTGCGGTCCATGCCGTCGCTGAGGCGAGCCTGGCGGCCCTGGCCGTCGTAGCCGTACTGGACGACGACGCCCGCCGGATCCGTGACCTTGGTCAGGGCGCCCGTGCCGTCGTAGGCATTGCGGGTCACGGCGCCGCTCGGGGTGGTGGCGGTGAGGGGGGAGCCGGCGTCGTCGTAGGTGTAGCGGGTCGTGTGGGCCGCGGGCTCGGGCACCCGCTCGATCTGGGTGCCGGTGACCTGGCGGTCCAGGTCGTCGTAGGTGGCCTCGGTGCGGGCGCCGTTCGGGTCCACCACCGACAGCGTCCTGCCGGTACGCGTGTAGTCGTAGTGCCACTGGGCCCGGTCGTCGCCGGTCCCGGCGGGGGCGTCGACGACCTGGACGCGGCCCAGCCGATCGTAGGTGTAGAGCGTCTCGTTCTGCCGCGGGTCCACGACCTTGACCGGCCGGCCCAGCGGGTCGTAGTGCAGCACCGTGGTGGGGGTCAGCGCGGTGCTCCCGCCCGGCGGGGTGTACGCCGGCGCGATCCGCTTGACCGGCTGCCCGAGCAGGTCGTACTCGGTTCTGGTGACGGCGCCGCGCGCGTCCCTGGTCGCCGTCTCCTCGTCGAAGGCGTTGTACCCGGTGACGGTCTCGGGCCGGACGGTGACCGGCGGGGCCCCGCCCTCCTCGGCCCGCACGGGCGGCAGCACGGTCCTGACCGGGCGGCCCAGCTCGTCGTTGGTGTACGTGGTGGTGTAGGCGGCCTTGTCGGCGCCGGTCACGTTGCCCCGCGGATCGACGGCCGAGGTGAGCAGGTCGCGCTGGTCGTAGCCGTAGCCGGTGACCAGCGACCTGGTGCCGTCGGTGACGGTTTCGCGGACGAGCCGGCCGGCCAGGTCGTAGGCGTAGTCGACGGTCTCGGCGGCCGTCGGGACGGGCCAGGGAAGGTTGGAGGGGTTGCCGGTGCGGGCGACGCGGGTGACGTTCCCGCCGAGGTCGTAGGTGTAGGTGGTGCGCCGGTTCAGCCTGCCGGGGTCGAGGGTGGCGGTGGCGAGCCGCCCGGCGGCGTCGTAGGTGTTCTCGGTGACGCGCAGGCCGTTGCCGGTGGTCTGCTTCGTGGGCCGGCCCGCGCCGTCGTACTCGGTGGCCGACAGCACGAGGTCGCGCTCGGTGCCGCCGGCGTCGCGGAAGTCCTTGAGGGTGGCGGACTTGAGCAGGTCGTCGGTGTAGTAGTCGTAGACGGTGCGGCGGCCCATCGCGTCGGTGCCCCGGACGAGGCGGCCCGCGTAGTCATAGGCGTAGGAGGCCAGGACGAGGTCGTCACCCGCGCCCGGCGCGCCGTCGGGATCCCCGTCGAAGTCGCGCAGCGTGACCGAGGCGAGCATGTTGCGGGCGGTGTAGGCGAACGCGTACTCGTTGTCGCCGGCGTCGGTCATCTCCACGACGTTGCCGAAGCGATCGTAGCCGTAGGCGGTCTCGTGGCCGTAGGCGTCGACGACCTCGTCCAGCCGGTTGTGGTCGTCGTAGCCGTAGGTGGTGGTGCGCGGCTCCCCGCCGGCGAGCTTGTCGACGACCTGGGTCCTGACGAGGTTGCCGTCCGCGTCGTAGCCGAGGTCCGTGCGCCGTTGCTGCTGCGCCCCGGTGACGGCGTCGGTGGTGGCCGGGTCGGTGACGCTGGTCAGGTTCGACCAGTCGTCGTAGCCGTAACCGGTGGTGACGCCCGCCGGGAAGCTGTCGGAGACCTCCACGGTGCTCTTGAGGCGGCCGATCGCGTCGTAGGTGTACTTGGTGATCAGCCCGGACTGCTCGGTGACCTGCGCCAGGTCGCCCGCGGCGGTGTAGGCGTACCTGGTGACCGCCCCGCGCGGGTCGGTCATGGTGGCGACCAGGTGGGCGGGCGTGGCGCCGCCGCCGATCGCGGCCTCGGAGCCGTTGGTGTAGGTGTACCTGAGCTGCCCGCCGCCACTGGGGTTGGTCTGCGTCAGCAGGTTGCCCGGGGCGGTGTAGGCGTAGGTGGTCTTGTACCGGTCGTCGGCCGGGCCGGACGAGCGGCCGTCGCGATACTCGACGGGCCGGTCGTTGCGGGGGTCGGCCGGGTCGGTGAACGCCGGATACGTGTAGTAGGCGCTCTGGCAGGAGTCCTTGGCCCGGCAGGAGACGCGCCTGGTCAGGTTCCCCCGGCTGTCGTAGGCGAGCTGGACGGCGTCGCCGTTCTCGTCGACGATCCTCGTGGGGAAGCCGCGGTCGTCGTAGTCGAAGGTGCGGATGCCCATGCCGTCGGCGTCGCGCCCGATGAAGTCGGGCTCCTGTCCGGGCGAGCCGGGCAGCGTCGTGCAGAACCGCGGGTCGCCCGGATCGGGGCTGGTGCACGTCACGGTGGGCGACGGCGCCGGGGACGGCGACTGCGGCCAGTCCGGCCGGTCCTCCTCGCGCGTGGCCAGGCCCAGCGGGATGCCGACGCGGACGATCTGACCGGTGATGGCGTCCTGCTCGTACAGGTGGTGGCGGTCGGCGGGGTCGCGCAGCTCCACCGCGCGGCGCAGGTCGTCGTCGCCGCCGTAGACGACCGGCGTGCCGAGCTTCCAGGTGCCGCCCTGGGAGTCGGTGTAGGCGCTCACGCGGTCGGCGGCGGTGTCGTACTCGACCTCCGCGGCGACCTTCCCGCTGGGCAGCGTCACCACGGCGAGCTGGTCGGCGGCGGCGAGGCCGGCCCGGTGGTGCGCGGCGACCTGCTCGGGGCCGAGCGGGTGCTGGTAGAGGGCGACCTCGTCGATGGTGCCGGAGTAGAAGCGGCGCGGCGTGGTGCCCCAGCCGGGCCAGGAGCCGGGCGTGGTCGCGTACGCGGCGCCGATCTGGTTGAAGGTCAGCCCGAGGTGGTCGGGCGTCTGGTTCGACAGTGTCGCGACCGCCTTGCCGTCCAGGTACAGGGTCTGCGCCGAGCCCATCGCCGACAGCACCGCGTGGTGCCACCTGCCGTCGTTCACCGCGACCGGCGACGTCATCGGCGCGATCGTCCCGCCGCTCCAGAACTGGCCGCGCAGCCTGCCGTCGGCGCCCGTGTACAGCACCGGGACGCCCACACCCGGCGTGCCGTCCAGGGCCTTGTCCTGGTAGCCGAGCAGCGGCCCGCCCGGCCCGGTCGCCTGGTTCCTGAACCAGACCTCCACCGCGAGGTCGCGGCTCTTCTTCAGCGTGCCGTTCGGCAGCACGACCTGGGCGGCGGTGCCGTCGAACACCGCCGCCGTGTCGCCGCTCCCGGCCGCCGCGCCGGGCTCGCCCAGCGTGACGTTCCGGTACGTGCCCGCGTCCGCGCCGAGGTTGACCGCGACCTGGCTGGCCGCCGCGTCGCCCTCGTCCTCGCCCAGCCGCCAGTACGACTCGGGCCGGCTGTCCATGACCGTGGTCCGGTAGTGCGAGCCGGGCGTGTACTCGTAGCCGGTGCAGCGCTCGCCGGGCCCGCACACCCTGGTGAGCTTGTCGCCGTCGTAGGTGTAGGCCCACGTCAGCGTCCTGCCGTCCACCGGGCCGGCCGAGACGGAGGCCACGTGCCCGCCCGACCAGGCGAAGGTGAGCGCCCGGCCGCCCGGCCCGGTGGCCTTGGCCAGCCTGCCGGTCGCGGCGTCGTACGTCAGCGTGATCGCGTGCCCGGCCGCGTCGGACATCCTGGTCAGCCGGCCGTTGACGAACTCGAAGACCGACCCCGCCTTGTCGGTCAGCCTGCCCTGGCCCGCGCCCAGGGTGAGCGTGGCCTGCCGGCCCTGGGGGGAGCCGTAGCTGCCGTCCGGGTTGCGGCCGAAGCGGACCTGCTGCCCGTCGGGGTAGCCGACCACCACGTTGCCGGAGCCGTCACCGTCCTCGGTGAGCTTCATGTCGAACGGCGTGGACCAGCCGGCGCCGAACGGGGAGTCCCGCCGCGGGTCCAGGCTGTTGTAGACGCGCTCCACGCTCAGGCTCGGGCCGACGGTGGCGACCGAGGCGTCCACGGCGGAGGTCGAGTAGTTGCCGGCCATCGGGTCGAACCCGCGCTCCCTGGCCTCGGCCAGCTTCGAGGTGATCTCGGGTTGCGGCACCGACGTCTGCATCATCACGCGCGGCGAGGGCACCTCGTTGCCGGTGTCCTTGACGAACACCCGCCACAGGTACGTCCTCGTCCACGACAGCCGGCCGGCGGGCACCGTCCAGGCGTGCCTGGGCAGATAGCCGGAGTCGAAGCAGCCCGCCGCCGAGCCGTCCGCCGCCTTCTCGCAGACCTCGAACTTGTAGCTCAGCGACGAGGACGGCGGCGCGTCCAGGTCCACGGCCCTGGCCCACAGCTGCGGCGTCAGCGTCGGAGCCTGGTAGCCGTTGAACGGGTACAACTCCTGCAGCACCGGCGCGATGTCGATGATCTTGATGATGAGGCGGGCGGGCGGCACGTACTCGTCGGTGAAGACCTTGCCGCCGGCGCGCACCATCGTGAAGTCCAGCTTGTACGTGCCCGGCTTCAGCGGCTTGATCTCGGCGTCCAGCCGCGCCTTCCCGCCGCGCGGCACGCTCGCCGTCAGGTTCGCCGAGCGCTGCTGCGTGACCAGCTTGCCCTTGCCGTCGTAGGCCCGGTAAGCCAGGTAGTAGTCGCCCTGCGCCCAGGCGGCGGCGCCGGTGTTGGTCACCGTCATCTTGATCCTGCCCGGCTGCGCCTGGGTGACGGGCGGGTCGGGCACGGGGCTGGTGATCGCGTACGAGGCGTTGTACGGGCTGTGCGTCACGTACAGCCGCGGCGGGTTCGCGGTGTCGTGGCCGGTGAACTTCTTGAACCCCTTGGCGTCGGAGGAGGCGTCGCGGATGGACAGCCCGAAGTTCGCGGACGGGTCGTCCACCCACCGCTGCACCAGGTCACGCCCCCGCTTGCCGAGATCGAACAGCTCGCCCTTCTTCGGCGGGCAGCGCGAGGTGCTCGATCCGAACGCGATGTACCCATGGCTGAAGGACTTGCGCACCAGCGCCCTGCCCACGCTCGGACCCGGATACGTGGTCCTGCTCGACCACGCCGCCGTCACCGGATGCACGGTCACGGGACGCGCCTGGCAGGTCACCGCCTCGTAGTTCACCATCCACAGGTACGCCCCGAAGATCCGGTGGTACCTGAGCTCGTTCACCAGGCTCGGGAACGTCACGTACGCCGCCGACCGCGAACCGATGCTCAGCGTCTGCCCGCCGCCCGTGGTGCCGCCGTCGCCGACCGACACGCTGTTGCCGGCCTTGCCGGTCTCCACCGACGGGTCCACCAGCACGGGGAAACGGCGGCCGGGGTCCGCCAGCCAGGCGGGGTCCACGCTCACCCGCAACGCCGGGCCGCCGCCCGCCTCGACCAGGCTGTAGGCGACGGCGGTCGAGACGGCCGGGGTGGCCGCCGCGTCCGTCATGAACCCCGCCGGGACGCCCGCCCGCACCTGCCCGGCCTCGTCCACGAACTCCACCTGGCCGGCGGTGATCCTGGCGGTCAGGCCCCGCAGGCTCAGCGGGAACACGAAGGTGCGGGGCGCCGCGGCCGATCGCAGCACGATCGTCTCCTTCACCCCGCCGGGGCCCGCCTCGATCTTCAGGTCGGTGTCCGGCCACACCCCCTCATAGGTGACCGCGCGCTTTCCGGTCGCCCGTCCGGGCACCGCCGCACCGTCGTCAACGCCGTAGCCGACCTGGTGGGCGTCGTCCAGGCCGACGCGCACGAGCGGCCGGGCGTCGGCGCGCGGCGCGAGCCGGATGTCCACCGCGTCGGCCGCGTTCCGCCATCCCCCGTCCGGGGCCCCATCGCCGCCCCGCCGGCCCACCCCGACGAGCCTGGTGTCGATCGGCGCCCACGTGCCGTCCGGGCGGCGGTAGTTGACCGGCCGGGCCGACACCTCGGTGGACTCGGTGCCGTCGGCGTTGGCGAACGTCCGGACGTAGGCGTCACGCCGCTCCGGGATCTCCCGGCTGGTCGCCGGATCGAACCCCGCGCCCGCCGCCGGTTCGGTGACCGGCGCGTCGCCCACCTCGACCGGGTTGTCCGGCGGCGGCGTCCCCTGCCGGATCGCCGTCAGCGGATAGCGCGCCCGTAAGGTCGCCGGCCGGTGGTCGTTCCGCGTGCCCCCCACGACGTGGCCGCCGGCCTCGCCGGCCGCACCCCAGACCTGCTCCAGCCCGTGGACCTCGCGATGCCGCCACGCCTGCCACTGCGCGACCATCCCGGCGGCGCCGTAGTCGGCCGTGCTCATCAGCACGAGCGTCAGCGCCAGCGCACCCCAGCGCACGAGGACGTACCGGTTCAGCCGGACCATGCGCACCATCGACTGCCGAAGCCAGCGACTCATCCCACGCACCCTTTTCCGACCGGCACGAACAGATCGTCTGCAGCGGCATGCTAGGCAGCCGGGGCGAGCGCCTTCGTCAATCCGGGGTGTGAAATCGCGTCGGCCTTTCGCAGTAGCGCGGCCGGGCGTGCGTAGGCCGGGAGTTGACCCGGCGGCCCTCGATCCCGCCCGAGAAGCCGGTCACTCCTCTAGACAGCGCAGGACCGCCGTGACCCGGCGGCTCACACGGTCGGTCAGGGCCAGGCCGAGCTTGCCGAAGATGCTGCTGATGTGCTTGTGCACCGGCCCTCGGTGATCAGCAGGCGCTCGGCGATGACGACGTTGCCGAGCCCTTCGGCCATCGGCGCGAGCACCTCCCGCTCACGGGGAGTGAGCCGGTCCAGCGGGCCGCGCCGGCGGGAGAAGAGCCGCGCGACCACCTCAGGGTCGATGGCCACGCCGCCGGCGGCCACCCGCTCCAGCGCGTCCAGGAACTCCTTGAACGTCCCCACGCGCGCCTTCAGCAGGTAGCCCACGCTGCGGGCGCCGTCGGCCAGCAGTTCGGCGGCGAACGCCTGCTCGACATACGCCGACAGCACCAGCACGGCCAGCCCCGGCGGTGAGCGCCTGGCCTCCACCGCGGCGCGGATGCCTTCGTCGGTGTGGGTGGGCGGCATGCGGACGTCCGCCACCGCCACGTCGGGGGAGTGCCGGGCGACCGCGGCCAGGAGCTCCCGCGGGTTCGCAACGGCCGCGACGACCTCGAAGCCCTCTCCGCCGAGCAGCATGGCCAGGCCCTCGCGCAGCAGGGCGCCGTCCTCGGCGAGCACGATGCGCACGGTAGTTCCACCTTCATCCTCGTCGGGCCGCCCGGGGGGCTGGTCAGGGTGAGCGTGCCGTCGTGTGCCTCCACCCGGCGGCGGATGCCGGTCAGGCCCGACCCGTCGCGTTCCCACGCGCCGCCCACCCGGCCACAGCCGCCACGGCCGGCAGGGCCGTGCCCAGCCTTCCGGCGAGGCGGTCCAGGGCCTCGAAGGCGTCGCCTGGCTCGCCACCGTCGTGCCGGCCGGGCGCGTGTCCTCCGTCGGGACGTGGAAATCAGGGCCGCATTATCCCGGTTGACCATGCCGGGATTAGGGGTAATGGTGGGAGGACCGGTCAAGGGGAGGTTCGATGAGCATCACCGACGAGCTGATCGCCAACGCCGAACGCTACGCCGAGTCCTTCCAGCACGGCGCTCTCGCCCTGCCGCCCGCCAAACGCGTGGCCGTGGTGGCCTGCATGGACGCCAGGCTCAACGTCTACGGCCTGCTCGGCCTGCGGGAGGGCGACGCGCACGTCATCCGCAACGCGGGCGGCGTCATCACGGCGGGCGAGCGGCGCAGCCTGGCCATCAGCCAGCGGCTGCTGGGCACGCGCGAGATCATCCTGATCCACCACACCGACTGCGGCATGCTCACCTTCACCGACGACGGCTTCAAACAGGACGTCTACCGCGACGTCGGCATCAAGCCCGACTGGGCCGCCGAAGCCTTCACCGACCCGGAGGAGGACGTGATCCAGTCCATCCGGCGCATCAGGGAGGACCCGTTCATCCCGCACAAGGACGCGATCAGAGGGTTCGTCTACGACGTCACGACCGGGCGGCTCAGCGAGGTCAAGCCGTAGCCGTACCGGCCTGCGAGCCGCCGGCGGCCACGGCGGCCCGCCCGGCAGCGGCGTCGGCCATGCCGGGCGCCGGCTCCGCCCCTCCGGCTGAGGTCACCCCGAGGCCCATGCCCGTCCCGCCGGAGGCGGGGGAGTCGGGGCCGGGCAGGGCGGGCGCCCCAGCCTGGCGCGTTCTGCGCGGTGCCGCGAACGGTGGGCACCGCGCCGCCCGTGGCCTGTTCCGGCCCCGTGACGATCCTGCCGGTCGTCCGGTCGGCCCGGCCCCGATCAGCCATCCGGTCCGGTGCTCCCGCCCGCGCCGTTGAGGGCGATGCCGCCGGTCCGGTCCCTCCCCTCCCGCGAGAGCCGGGCCGGGGAACGTCCGGCATTAGCGATGTTCCCCGTAGGCATAGTAGGAAATCTAGGCCAGGCTGACGCTGGGTCGCAAGCAAATTTCATGTAAATCAAGTAGGTAATGTTGACAGGGGGCTCGCGTCGTGGCGGTCGACCTCGACGCCGACGCCCTGGCCGCGTTGCGCCACCTCCCGGAGGTGGTGACGCTCGCGGGCGACGCGGCGGAGGAGGAGGTCAACCAGACCGCCGTGGAGCTGGCCGTCCGGACGTACGGCCGGCTGGACGGAGCCGTGCTCAACGCCGGGACCGGCGGCACGCTGCCCTGGGAGGACCCGCGCGCGATCGCGGCGGCCGACCGGACCTTCGCCGTCCACCTGCGCGGGCCGATGCTCGGCATCAGGGCCGCCGTCCCCGCCCTGCGGGAGGCCGGAGGCCGACGAACTGCACTTCGGGCGGGCCGCCGAGCGGCTGCACATCGCCCAGCCCGCGGTCAGCAGGCGGATCGCCCAGCTCGAACGGGAGCTCGGAGCCCGGCTGCTGGACCGTTCACCGCGCCGGGTCACGGCCCAGGACACGATCGTCGAGGTCGGCTTCAACCCGCGTAGCTGGACCGCGCTGCCGGCCGGCCAGGTCGCGGAGATCCGCTCCACCCGGGTGCGGGCGATCCCGTTCACCCCTCAGACCACGATCACCGGCGGCGTCGTCGTCCCGCTCGACCTCCCGCACACCTGCGCCGCCGCCCATCAGGCAGCCTTCGGAGACTGACCTGCCGGACAGTCGGCGGGTGCGACGTGTCAGCGTTTTCCCGGGGCGTACCAGATCCCGCTGTGCAGGTCCGTCCCCCTGATCACCTGGACGCGCCAGGGCTCCAGGCGGAGGACGTGCAGCTGCGGGTCAGCGGGCCCGCCGCGCCAGAAGTTGCCCAGGTCGTACCCGGCGCCCTTCGGGCTCGTTCGCCGGTACAGGTCCCACACGTGCCGCTTGGTCTCCAGGTCGTCGACCCAGGCGGCGACGGCGTCGACGCTCACGGCATTCTGCCGTGGCGTCCAGTAGGAGAAGGTGGTGTGCGGGTTGCCCGCCAGGTGGGCGGCCTTGACCGGCGTCCGGTACGTGGCCAGCCAGCCCAGCGGGGCACCCTCGACGGTCTCCCAGACCGGGATCAGCACCCGGGCGCGCGGCCGTCCCTTGGCGTCGACGGTGGTCATGGTCGCGTACACGATGTCGCCGATGTAGGCGTCGAACTGGTCGGCGATCTCGGCGAACGACGTCACTCGAGTGGCCATCGGTTTCGTCTCCTCTTTTCAGGCGGTGGTCGAGGTGGGCTCGGCCGGTGACGGGGTGCCCTGCGGGGCGGGCGTGCGGAGGCCGAAGGCGATGACGGCCGCGCCGAGCGCCGCCGCCGCCACGGGCACGACCAGCGCGGTGCGCAGGGCGTCCAGGCCGGAGCCGGCGGCGACGCTGACGGCGGTGACGGCCGACAGCCCCAGTGCCGTGCCGAACTGGATGGAGGTGTAGAGCAGGCCGCCCGCCAGGCCGTGCTCGTCCTCGGCGACGCCGTCGGTGGCGGCCATGGTCAGCGGGCCGTACGCCAGGGAGAAGGCCAGCCCGAGCAGGACCAGCGCCGGCAGCATGGCGGTGTAGGTCCAGTCCGTCCCGACGGGAAGGAACAGCGCGTACGCCACCGCCGCGAGCACGATGCCGCCGAACAGCACGCGGGTGTTGCCGAACCGGTTCACCAGGCGCGGCGTCAGCACGGGCGCGAGGACGGTGTCGATGCCGATCACCAGCATGGCCAGGCCGGTCTGCATCGTGCTCCAGCCGCGCAGCTCCTGAAGGTACAGGGTGACCAGGAACTGGAAGCCCGCGAACGCGGCCAGGAACAGCAACGCGGCCACGTTCACCCGCACCAGCGGCGCGGACCGCAGGACGCCCAGCCGCAGCAGCGGGGACGACGAGCGCCGCTCGATCGCGGTGAACAGCACCAGCAGCGCCAGGCCCGCGGCGAACACGCCGGCGGTCACAGCGGGGCCGTCGCCGGCGCGCTCCAGCCGGACCACCCCGTACACCAGCAGCAGCATCGCCCCCGTGATGGTGAACGCGCCCGCCAGGTCGAAGCCGCCCGCAGGGCGCTCGCCGCCGGTGTCGCCGACCCTGTCATGGACGAGGGCCAGGGCCGCCACGAGGATCAGCGCCGACAGGATGACCGGCGCGAAGAACACCCACCGCCAGCCGAACGAGGCGAGCGCGCCGCCCGCGACCACGCCGAGCGAGAAGCCGCCCGCCGCCGTCCCCGCGTACACGCCGAGCGCCTTGGTGCGCGCGGGCCCCTCCGGGAAGTGGGACGTGACCAGTGCCAGCCCGGCGGGGGCCATGAACGCGGCCGCGACCCCCGTGACGAACCGGGCGACCAGCAGCATCCAGCCCTCCGTGGCGAGCCCGCCGATCCCCGAGAAGACCAGGAAGACCGCCAGCCACAGCACGAACATCCGGCGGTGGCCCAGCAGGTCGGCGGCGCGCCCGCCCAGCAGCATGAACCCGCCGTAGCCCAGCACGTAGGCGCTGACGACCCCGCTGAGCATCCCGGTGGACAGGCCCAGGTCGGCGCGGATCGACGGCAGCGCCACGTTCAGCATCGCCACGTCGATCCCCTCCAGGAAGATCGCGCCGCACAGCACCAGCAGCACGCCCCACGCCCGCCCTGTCAGGCGGCCCGGCCCACCGGCGGATCCAGTGACGGAATTGGACATCGGAACCCGACTTCCTCATGACGCGGGAACCGGTTCCGGGGCGGTTCCCCGAATGCCTGCCGGTTCCCTCTTGTAACC
The DNA here is from genome assembly GCF_012034275.1 of Nonomuraea composti. Lineage (NCBI taxonomy): Bacteria > Bacillati > Actinomycetota > Actinomycetes > Streptosporangiales > Streptosporangiaceae > Nonomuraea > Nonomuraea composti. Next base: position 83,041 of record NZ_JAATEP010000017.1, read on the forward strand.
GACAGCATCGTCGGGCACCATCGGTGACCATGGAAGACGGCACTTTCGAGTCCCTCGGTTACTGCGCGGATACCGGCGTCGACGACGACGTTCTCCAGTGGGACCAGCGCGCCGACTGCGAGGTGCGGCAGATCCTCGACCGCATCGCCGACAAGTGGTCGCTGCTGGTGATCGCGCTGCTGGACAAGCACAGCCTGCGTTTCACCGAGCTGCGCCGCGCGATCGACGGGGTCAGCCAGCGGATGCTGGCCCGTACCCTGCGGCATCTGGAACGCGACGGGCTGGTGAGCCGCACCGTGCACCCGACCGTCCCGCCGCGCGTGGACTACGCGCTGACGCCGATGGGCGCGACCCTGCACGCCACCATCCGCGCCCTGGTCGTCTGGACCGAGGAGCACCAGAACGCCATCGCCGCGGCCCGCGCCGCCTACGACCGGCGGGCCGCGGCGGAGCGGGAGGCCGCCGAACGCGAGGCGGCCGAACGCGCCGCCATCGCCCGCGCCGCCCTGCCGTCCAGGGGCTCACCGGCCCTGTCCGGGCAGGTGGTGAGCTGACGGCCTTACGCCCGGGTCACGCTCACCGTGGAGCGGCCCGCCGCGCCGGTGTGCCGACGGCGACCACATCGTCGCGCCCTGCAATCTCCCGTTGCGGGCCGGGGCGAGCACCGTCAAGCCGCACAACGACGCGGCGCCGGCCCCCGGCCGCGACCGGACCTCGCTCGGCCGAGCAAGAGGAGAGGCCGAGCGGGTGAGCCGGTCCCATGACAGGACGGGCGGGTTGCGGGACAATGCCGCTAGTGCGCCCCATGTGAGCAGGATGAGCGTCCGATCGCATCGCCACGTTCATGCTGTCGCCCCATCGCTCGGCACCGGAGAAGGGGGAACGCATGCAGGAGGCGTCGATGGAGATGAGGACCGACGAGGTTCTGCAGGTCACGCTGCGAGGCGAGATCGACTTCACCAACTCCACCGAGATCAACAAGAGGATCAAGGAAGCCGTGACCGAGTACCGGCCGGCGGCCGTGCGGGTGGATCTGTCCGCCGTGACGTTCATCGACTCCACCGGGGTCGGTGTGCTGGTCAACGCGATGCGCATGGCGAACGCGGCCCGCTCGGAGTTCCGCGTGGTGGGCCCGAACCGCCGCATCTCGGATCAGCTGAGGACCATGGGGCTGCTGGCCGCCTTCGGCCTGGCCTGAGCGCGCGAGAAGGGCGAGGGTGATGGCGACCTGCGGCTATGTGCCTGATGGCAGCGGCCGATGAATCCGGAGGGTTATCGCAGCCGGCTGGCCGATCTCGACGCCCGCATCGGCAAGGCACAGCCGCCTCCGGACGTCGTGCTGGGGCAGGCCGGCGGGCTGCTGGCCGGCCGGGCCGGCTGCCGGCTGGGCGAGGCCCACGCCTACCTGGTGCGCCTGGCGGCCGAGCAGCAGCGGCCGGCCCACGAGCTGGCCGCCGAACTGCTCGCGGCGCTGGAGCGGGAACCCACGCGCGGGCATCCCTTCATCTCCGCGACGATGGAGGCCGCCCTGAGACCTGCTCAGGAGCAGGCCGATCCCGCGCCGGCCCCGCCCCGGTCACCCTCAGGTGAAGCCTGGATCCGGGCGGTGCAGCAGATCCTCGACGGGCTCGCCGGCCGGCATGTCCTGCTCATCCCGCGGTACACGGCGACGGGGCAGGTCGACGACTACACCTTCGCCGCCGCGAGCCCGGCCGTGCTGGACCTGTCCGGACGCAGCGGCGCCCAGCTGGTCGGGCGCAAGATGAGCGAGATCTATCCCACGATCGTGGACGGCCCGATCTGGCACGCCTGGCATCAGACGCTGCGCGACGGCCTGCCCCGGCGGATCGGTCCGCTTCCCTACCTCAGCCTGGCCGAGCGCGCGCCCGCGGAGATCCTGATCACGGTCAAGATGTGGCCGGTCGGCGCCGGACTGCTCAACAGCTGGATCCGCCACGACGAGGAGACGCGCCTGGCCGAGCGCATCGCCCAGACCGAGCGCCTGGGCGATCTCGGCTGGGGCGAGTGGGACCTCATCACGGGGCAGGTCCTCTGGTCGGACGGGCTGTACCGCGTCTATGAGCGCGCCCCCTCCGAAGGCCCCCTGTCCCGGGAGGAGACCGAAGCCCTCATCGTCCCCGATGACCTGCCCGTACGTGGCCGGGCCGCCGAGGCGTTCGGCCGCGGCGAGGCCGTCGATGTGACGTACCGCATCCGTCTGGGCGGCCGGATCAAGCACATCCGGACCGTCGTCGACGCGGTGCGTGACACCGAAGGCCGGCCGGTCAAGGTGTACGGCATCGTCCAGGACGTGACCGCCGGAGAGGTCAGCCGCCTGCGGCTGACCGAGGCCGAGCGGCAGCTGCGCGCCCAGCAGCAGAGCCTGGCCGCCGAGCACCGGGTCGTGAGCAGGCTGCAGCAGATCGTCCTGCCGATGCCGCAGGAACCGATCGACCTGCCGGGCCTGCGGGTCGCGGTCCGCTACCTGCCCGCGGAGAAGGCCAGCCGCGTCGGCGGCGACTGGTATCACGCCACCCCGACCGGCAACGGCAACGTCCTGCTGTCTGTCGGGGACGTGGCGGGGCACGGCATGGAGGCGGCCGCCGCCATGGCCCAGCTCCGCCACGGCCTGGCCGCGCTCGCCGTCACCACCACCGACGACCCCGGCCGGCTGCTGACCGCCCTCAACCGGCTGCTGTTCGCCGACGGCCACGTCGCGGCGCAGCCGAACCTGCTGCCCGTGACCGCCACGGCGGTGGTGGCCCGCTACGAGCCCGGCCGCAACCGCCTGGTGTGGGCGCGCGCGGGCCACCCGGCGCCGCTGCTGGCCCGCGCGGGCGTCACCGTCGAGCTGGAGCAGCCCGACGGGCCGCTGCTCGGCGCCTTCCCGGCCGCCGAATACCCGACCACCGTCACGTCCCTGTGGCCCGGTGACGTGCTGCTGCTCTACACCGACGGACTCGTCGAGCAGCGTCACCAGGGCCCGGAGCAGGGCCTGGCCCCCGTGCTCGCCGTGCTGAACCGCATCACGGCAGGGCCGGCCCCGCACCCCGTGGCCGATCTGGTCAACCAGCTCGATCACGCCAACCCCGACGACGACACCTGCATCCTGGCCGCCCGCCCGCTCGGCGGCCCGAGCCCGGCGGGCGAGCCGTGATGAGCGCATCCCATCCCACCGACCGGCAGCCCGGGCCGCAGCGACCGCGCGGACCCGCCGCACCGCCGGCGCAGGCCGCCCGCGTCCTGCTGCTGCGCGACTTCGACCTCGGCACGCTCGTCGCCATCCGGCACGAGGTGGAACGCCTGTGCGGGCTGTGGGGCCTGACCGGCCTCGGCCTGTACCGCTTCGTCGTGGCGGTCAACGAGATCACCACCAACGCCGTCCGGCACGGCGGCGGCAGCGGGCGGCTGCGCCTGTGGCACGTCGGCCGGCGGCTCTACTGCCGGATCGACGATAGCGGGCCAGGAGGCGCCGCGGACCCCGAGCGGCTTCCGGATCCCGGCAGCCCGGAGGGGCGGGGCCTCTGGCTGGCCCGGCAGAACGTCGCCCGGCTCACGCTGTACTCCGGCCCCGCCGGCACCACCATCGAGCTGGAGGCCTCATGACGGCGGCCCGTGGGGCGTCGCGCTCAGGCGGCGGCTGCCGACTGCGCCGCCAGGAACGGCAGGACGACGCCGGCCATCTCGTCGGGCACCTCCTCGGCGAGGTCGTGGCCGGCGTCGAAGACGTGACCGGTGACGTCGTGGGTCATGAGCCGCATCTGTGACTCGTTGCGCTCGCCGATGAACGCCGAACCGCCGAGCGCCAGCACGGGGATGTCCAGCTTCCGCCGCGCCGAACCCGGGGAACAGCGCCTCGGCGAACACGAGGGCGGTGACGTGCTCGCGGTGCCGGGCGGCGAGCTGGTAGCGGATCACCGCTCCCCAGTCCTCGCCGATCACGGCGTAGCGCTCGTGGCCGAGCGCGCTCATCAACGCGGCGATGTCGTCGCTCATCGTCGCGGAGTCGTATCCGCCCGCGGGCCGCGCGGAGTCGCCGAGCCCGCGCAGGTCGGGGACGATGACGGTGTAGTGCGGCGTCAGCTTCGGGACGAGGTGGCGCCAGTGGCAACCGGTCTTCGGCACGCCGTGCAGCAGCACCACCGCCGGCCCGGAGCCGGCCGTGCGGTCGTGCAGGCTCGTGCCGTTGACGGCGGCGCGGCTGGTGCGGACGGGGGTTCCGTCGTGGCCGAACACGGGTACTCCTTATTGTGGATCGCTTGATACAGATTTGGGGCATGAAAAAAACTCTCGAGGGCGGCGAGCGCCACCTCCACGAGTGATTCGAGGGCACGGGCGTCCGGCGTGATCTTGGCGGACACCAGCAGGCCGTTGAGAAAGGTGACCAGGAACGCGGCGAGCGTGTGCGGGTCGTGCCGCGCCGCGCGGCCAGCATCGCGCGGATCGCCGAGCGGGCATCGGCCCCCTCCTCCAGGCGGCGCAGGGCATCCGCGGCGAGCGTGCTGCGGTAGTGCTCCAGCGCGGCCCGGTAGAGGCCGTCCTTGTCGCCGAACGCGGCGTACAAGGAGCCCTGCCCGAGCCCCAGGTGCCGGGTCAGGTCGCGCACGGTGGTCGCCTCGTAGCCGCGCGTCCAGAACAGCTCCATCGCGCGGCTCACCGCCGCCTCGGTGGCGAACTCCCGGGTCCTCGCCATGGCCGCACCCTGGCCTATCTGGATCGCACGTTCAAAAAAGTCGGTTCTCGCGCGTTCACGGTAGGGGCGTGAGCGCGTCCTTCAGTGCCGCCCGCGCGCCGTTCAGTGCGTGACGGAGCCGGTCCGGTGGCAGTGAACGGCACCGTGCTGCCCACGCCGACGGCCTGGCCGTAGGCGTCCGACACCTTCGCCGTCGTGGCGCAGGCCGCGCTCCTGCTCCTGGCGCTCGCGATGGACAGTTCCTGGCCGTTGAAGCCGGCCCCGCACGGGATCTGCCGGTCCGGCGCGGCCTGGGCGGGCGTGGCCGGGAGTGGCCCGGCGAGGGCCATCGCCACCAGGGTCAGACGTCTTTGCCGGGCCGGCCCGCCGGCTCGTTCCGGTGGACCGCTGGCACATCGGCAGGTTTGGATCGCCGTTGCGGGGTGGGGCGTGAACGGCGCCGGGTGCAGTCCTCACCGTGCCGTGACCCTGCATGAGGACGTGCCGGGGGACCCTGGAGGTGTCCGGATCAAGCAGGACATAGGGGGATACCGCATGTTCGCGATCATCGGGTCTTGCGCCGCGGCACTGGCCGCGGCGGGAACGTTCGCCACGGCTCCGGCGACTGCGGCCGACCACGCGTGCGGCCGGTCACCGGACGGCGCGGCGGTGGTGGCGGAGATGGAGGGCGACCGGGCGCAGGCGTGCGAGATCGCCATGGACGTGGCGGTGGCCTATCAGAACGGGTTCCCGTCCTCCAGGGAGGCGCTGCCGGACGATCTGGTGAGCTTCACCGTGCAGGTGGACGGAGCTCCGTGGGAGTGCATGACGGTGCAGCGGGCTCAGGACACCAAGCCCCACGGCCAATGCGTGCACCCCTCCGGTGACAACGTCAAGCTCTACGGCTGACGCTCCGGGGCCGGTCATGCACCCTTGGCGCCGGGTCCGTGGCCGCGGGGCGTCGGCGGCTGGGTGCGCGCCGGGCCGGCGGCAAGACCTGCGCGGAGACTCGGGAAAACGTCCACGAGATCAAGCAGGCGCGACCCTATACTCCAGGCATGGCTCCTGAAACGGTGTTCGGGGTGCCGACCCGATGGGAACGCGACTCTGACAAGGTGGCCGTGCTGCTGCCCGGAGCGGCGTACGTGCCCGCCCGGCCGCTGCTTCACTTCGCCCGGACGGTGCTCGTCCGGCGCGGCTGGTCGGTCCAGGAGATCTGGTGGGAGACGCCGGAGACGCGGGACCAGGACGAGATGGCCGCCTGGGTGCTGGAGCAGGCGCGGGCGGCGCTCGACGCCGAAGGGGACGTCCCGCGGGTGCTGCTCGTGGCCAAGTCGCTCGGCTCGTTCGCGGCGCCGCTCGTCGCCGAGCGGGGGCTGCCCGCGATCTGGCTGACCCCGCTCCTGCGCTACACGCTCGTCGCGGACGCGCTGCGCCGCAGCCGCGAGCCCGCGCTGCTGGTCGGGGGAGGGGCGGACCGGTCGTGGGACGGCAAGACGGCGGTGGCGACCGGCCACGAGTACGTCGAGATCCCCGGCGCCGATCACGGCCTGGAGGGCGAGGACGCGGTGGAGTCGGCCCGGATGCTGGTGGACGCCACCACGGCCATGGACCGCTTCGTCGCCGCCCTGGGCTGACAGACCGTCCTCGTGGCCGGGGTGATGGCCGTGCGCCGGCACGCACGACCATCACGTCATGCCCGGCCCGCCGTCACTCCAGGTCGGCGAGCACGACGTCGTCCAGGTGGAGCGAGCTGCCGGCGCTGCCGCCCGCGCTGCGCACCTCCAGGTTGACGCTCGCGGTCCCGGCGGGGGCGGTGAGCTGCGCCGCGAACTCCTGCCAGCTCCCGCTCAGCTCGCCCACCGCGACCGGATCGGTCCGCAGCAGCTGCTGGGTGTCGTCGAACCACTGCACGCTGACGGTCGCGGAGGTGATCCCGGCGCTGCCCTGCCTGGCCCACAGGCTGAACCGCTTCGCGCCCGGGGTGGTCGTGAAGCCGGGCCAGTTGCTGAGCGTCACGCCCCAGCCGCTGCCGCCGGTGGCCTCGATGCGCAGCCCGTAGGAGCCCGCGTGGGCCGCCTCGGCGGCTCGTTGCACGGTGCTGCCGTACCAGGCGGTCCACTTGCCGGCCGAGTTCTCCAGCGTCGCGGTGTCGGCGTCGAGCGCGTTGGGCACGGGCGGCTCTTCCGACGAGCCGTTGAGGGTGCTGCCGGCCTCCTGGTTGTAGGGGGCGGAGCGCCAGGTGTCCCAGGAGACGGTCTCACCCCATCCCTTGGCGAACTTCCAGTCACCGATGTAGGTGTTGTCGTGGAAGCTGTTGCCGCCGTTGAACATCACGTCCTGCTGGATCCCGGCGACCGTGTACGGCGACCAGGGCAGGTTGTCGGCGCCCTGCGCGTACAGGGCCTGGGCGCCGCAGTAGGGGCCGGCGCAGGGCACGTTCGCCCTGTCGAAGCGGAACTCGTTGCCGAACACCTTGACGTTGCGCGAGTGCCAGCGGCAGTCGCTGCGGTAGGGCTCGTCCTTGACGGAGGTGTAGCAGGGATGGGTGGCGTTGACCGGGTCGACGTAGTCCTCGTCGTAGGGCGGCGGGATCAGTTTCGGGTCGACCAGCGGCGTGCAGTAGGACCTGCTGGTGTTCGCGTTGGAGTTGCAGAAGCGGTTGGCGTTCTCGAAGATCGAGACGCCGGAGAAGTTGTCCTCGAAGTAGTTGTCGTTGATGGTGAGGTTCGTGCTGCCGCTGGTGGCGCTCGCCAGCCGGGCGTCGCCGCCCGATTCCGAGATGTAGATCGCCGGCGCCGGTGAGCCCTGGTTCTTCACGCCGCCGGCCCAGGCGTTGCGCTTGAAGACGTTGCGGGTGATGGTGGCGTTGTAGCTGATCTCGTACCAGAGGCCGACGCTCTCGTTGTGCTCGATCCAGTTGCGGTCGAACAGGAAGTCGATGTTGTTGGTGTCGGCCCAGAGGCCGACGCTCAGGTTGTCGTGCACGTAGTTCTCGGTGACGGTGGCGCCCTTGACGTCCCAGAACTTCAGGCCGCCGGTGCAGCCGCACCCCGGGATGCGGGTCTCCCAGTCGTCCTGGTTGTTGCCGGCGATCTCGTTGTTGTGCACGACGAGGTTCTTGATCGCGGAGTCGTCCGCGACCTGCTTCTTGTACGCGCTGGCGCCGTACTGGCCGTTGTCCTTCAGGCAACTGTGGCGCAGCGTGTTCTCGCTGCCGAGGAACACCGCCGCGCCGTCGTTGTGGTGCGCGTACAGGTATTCCATCACCCAGCCGTCACCGGCGGAGTGGTTGATGACGCCTTCGTCGCCGTTGTCCGCGCCCGAGCCGAAGTTGCGGATCTCGAGATAGGCGATGCGCACATTCGTGGCCTCGCCGGAGAAGGCGTAGACATTGATGTTCTTGCCGTCGAGGACGGCGCCGGGGGCCCCGATGTAGACGCTGTTCGCGCCCGTGACGATCTGGCTGTACCGCCCGTCGCCGAGGGTGTGCGTGCCCGGCGCGAACCAGTAGGTGGTGTCGGGCTGGTCGAAGTCGAAGCCCTTGTTGTCGCCCTCCGGCACCACGACGGCGCCCGCCGGCGCGCTGGCCGGGCCGCCCTTCCACGCCTCGCTGTCGCAGACCTTCAACTGGGCCGGTAACTCGGTGTACCAGCCGGCCGCACTTTCTTGCCGGGCGTCGGCGCCGGCCGCCTGACCCGTCACTACGTTGAGAAAGGTCGCTACGGTGAGTAGCGCGACCACGGCAACCGAATGTCGCATCGATTTCCCCGCTTCCACGGCGACGTTGTTGACAGCGAACAGTAGCGCCGAAGATCGCTCCCGGTCAGGCGATTGGCGATCAAGCTTCGGCGCGCGCGGGTCGCCGATCGCCCCGGAAAAGGAAGGGACACGCCGACGCCCAGGATGAATACCGTCCGCATCAATACGGACCCTTGACGTGTCCGGATGGTGACCCTGCGGGCAGACGTACGCGCGCGGCGGCCGGGCCGGCGCCCGGCGCCGCCCGCCGGCGACGGCGGGCGCGACCCTGGCCCAGTGCCTGGAGCAGGCGGCCGGTCCAGGAGGTGAAGCGGCGGCCGGGCCTCACCGCGAAAGCGGGGGAGAGGTGAGAATGCGCTTGAGGTGACTTGCTGAGGGTACGGGAGGGGACCCGGCGCACCAGAGCGCTGGGCGTGCACCAGCTAGGAACCCTTCATGAGACTGGACTTCAGTGTCAGCCTGTCCGCAGGCGCACCCGTCGTCGGCGTGGACGGAGAGGTCGATCTGCTCACCGCCGACGACCTGTACGAATTCCTCGCCACCGTGATCCGGCAGCGCGGCCCGCGGCTGAGCGTGGACCTGCGGCGCGTGACGTTCATGGACTCCCGAGGAGCCACCGCCATGCTGCGGGCGCGCCGGCTGGCCCGCTCGCTCGGCGGGAACCTGACGCTGGTCGGCCCCAGCGCTCCGGCGGCCCTGGTGCTGCGCGCCGTCCTGCCCGACCAGGACCTGGCGCCGCCGGACCCGGCGGCGGCGGACGTGCGCCGCCCCCAACCGCATCCGCTCGGCTGAAAGGACGTAAAGATGACTCAAGACCGTGACGACCATGGGCGCGAGCCGGGCTCCCCGGAGGGGATGAGCGCGCAGGACGTGGAGCGGCGCAGCGACCTGGCGCGCTGGATCAGCGGGGTGCACGCCTTCCCCGCCGACCGGGCGACGCTGGTGGAGCGCGCGCAGTCGCAGTCGGCCCCCCAGGGGGTGCTGTCCGCGCTGCGTTCCCTGCCGGACCGCACCTTCACCAACGTGGAGGACATCGCGCATGAGCTGGGCATCGGCGGTGATCAGCAGCACGACTGAGCGGTGAGCCGCCGCCACCGGGACGGCCTCTCAGGCGCGGCCGAAGCGGGCGGCGAAACGGGCGGTGAACAGGTCGGCGCCCTTGCGTTCGTGGACCGTCTCCGCCGTGGCCGCGGCGACGCCGTCCGGGGTGGGCAGCTGGCCGACGCCCGCGCGCGTGCCCAGCGGAAGCAGGATCCTGCGTTCGGACGCCGGTGCGTGAACGGTGTCCGGCCGGCCGCCGGCCAGCCGCGCTCTGATGTTGCGCACCACGACGGCGGCATGGGTCATCGCGTAGGAGGCCATCTTGGGGTCGGGGAGAGCGGCGATGTCGCCGATCGCGTAGGCGTGCTCGTAACCCTGGACGTTCAGGTGCTCGGTGACCGGGACCTCTCCCCGCTCGGTCAGCGGCGACAGGGCTCCGTCGGCCAGGTATCCGGTGTTGATCTCGACGCCGAACGCCTGGAACCAGATGTCCGCCACGATCCGCTCGCCCCTGTCGGTGGTGACCTCGAAACGGCCGGCCCGGCCGGCCTCGACCGGTGGTAAGGCGGTCAGGCCGGTGCCCGGGCGCGCGTCGATGCCGAGGTCGTCCAGCCGGCGGCGCAGCTCGTTGCGCACCTCGGGCAGGAAGCCGGGCAGCAGCTGATCGGCCCTGTCGAGGATGACGACGTGCTTGTGCGGCCAGACGTCCTTGATCTCCCCGGCGAGCTCCAGGCCGACCGGGCCGGCGCCGAGGATCAGCACCCGCCCGGCGGCGGCCAGCTCCCGGTGGGTCGCGCGCAGATCGTCCAGTTGCCGGGCGACGCTCGTCGCCGCAGGGTGCGGTTTGGCCGGATACGGGTAGCCGGAGCCGGTGGCCAGCACCAGGTGATCGGCCTCGACCCGCTCGCCCGAGGCGAGCGTGACGCCCTTCGGGTCCACGGAGACGGCCCTGTCGCGGATCACCCGGCCCCGCCGGAGCAGGGTCGCGAACGGGAAGAACGCGTTGGGCGCCCAGTCCGGGCGGGTCAATGCCCGCAGCGACGCGGCCGCGTTGACGAACGCCTCCCGGGGGTCGATGAGCGTGACGTCCGCCTCGGCGTCCAGCTCCTTGGCGACCAGCGACCCGCCGTAACCTCCCCCGACGATCACCACGTGATTCATGCTCGCTCCTCAGCGGCTCGCCGTCATGCGACAGCGTCGAAGTTGACGTGACAACTCTAAGCACGAGGCGAGTTGTCACGTCAACTCTGAGGCATTACGATCGGGCCATGGCCGAGCCCCGCACCCTGGAGCCTGAGCAGTGGGAGCTGTGGAGCGACTGGATGGAGGCGCAGCGCCTCCTGGCCCGCGAGCTCGACCGTGAGCTGCAGCGCGACCACGGCATCTCCAAGGCCGAGTTCAGCGTGCTCGTGACGCTGCACCGGGCGGCCGAGGGGCGGATGCGCGTCAGCGAGCTCGCCGAGTCACTCGCCTGGGAGAAAAGCCGCGTGGCGCACCAGCTGACGCGGATGGAGAGCCGCGAACTGGTGGACCGCACCGAGGACCGCTCCGGCCGCCGGGTGGGCATCGGGCTGACCGCCAAGGGGCGCGGCGTCGTGGAGGGCGCCATCCTGGGGCACGCCGACAACATCCGCCGCTACTTCTTCGACACGCTCACGCCCGAGCAGGCCGAGGCCATCCACGCGTGGAGCCGGCAGGTGATCGACCGCGTCAATGACCGGGCGTCGTCGGCGCCGGTGCGGCGGTGAGCGCGGTCAGCCCGGATGGGGGTGGCCGCAGGGGCGCAGGCCGTCCAACAGGAGGTCCAGCAGGCGAGCCGCCATCGCCTCGTGCTCGGGCGAGCCGGCCACGGTGAAGATGCCGATGAGAGCGGCGGCGATGTCCTCCGCCGGCACGTCGGTGCGCAGTTGCGCGCTCGCGCGGCCGGCTTCGAGGAGGTCGTCGATCGCTCCCAGCAGCTCGGTCCGGGTGTGGGCATGGGCGATCTCGCCTGATTCGATCATCGCGAGCAGCGTGCCGAGCATCCCGTTCTTGGTGGCGATCCACTCCCCGAACAGGTCCATCCAGCGCCGCAGCGCCGCGGGCGGGTCGAGCTGGGCGAGCAGCTCGCGGGCGCCGGTGGTGAGCCGCGAGACCTGGTCGCGGTAGACCGCGTCGACCAGCGCCTCGCGGGTGGGGAAGTGCCGGTAGAGCGTGGCGATGCCGACCCCGGCCGCGTTGGCGATCGCCCGCATCGACGGCTCGGTCTCGGCCGAGGCGAACAGGCGGGTCGCCACGGCCAGCAGCTGCTCGCGGTTGCGGGTCGCGTCCGCCCGTGGTCTGCGGATCTCTGCGGCGGCCAAAACGGATCACGCTCCACTTGTGCTAGCTTGGGTTCCTGAAAGCGGAGCATAGTTCGTTTACGCTGCTTCGCGAGCCGCGACAGGGGACAGGTGAGCATGAAAGAACCGAACCTCGACACGCCGGCGACCACGAGCCGGGCGGTCCAGTTCACATCGTTCGGCGGACCGGAGGCCCTGCACCTCCGCGAGGTGCCCGTGCCGCACGCCGGCCCGGGGCAGATCCGCGTACGGGTCACCGCGGCCGGCCTGAACCCGATGGACTGGTTCATGACCTCCGACGCCGAGACCGCCGCGCGCTTCGGACTGAGCCTGCCGTGCGGGTTCGGCACCGACTACGCCGGCGTGGTGGACGAGGTCGGAGACGGCGTGCGCACGTTCGCGGCCGGTGACCGGGTGTTCGGCGGCGCCCTGTCCCGCGCGGTCGCCGACCACGTCGTCGTGGACGAGACGGGGACCATCGCGGCAGGCGGCCAGGCCCACCACACCCCTGACGGCGTCGACGACCGCACCGCCGCCACCCTGACGATCGCGGGCTGCACGGCCGCCGCGGCGCTGGCCGTGGTCAAGCCGGGCCCGGGCGACACGGTGCTCATCGGCGGCGCCGGAGGCGGGGTGGGCGTGTTCGCCGTCCAGCTCGCGCGCCTCGCGGGCGCGCGGGTGATCGGCACGGGGTCGGCGGCCTCGGCCGATGCCCTGCGAGCCCTGGGGGCCGAGCCGGTCACCTACGGCGACGGCCTGGCCGGCCGCGTCCGCGCGCTGGCTCCCGCCGGCGTCACCGCCGCCATGGACCTGCACGGGACGGACACCGCGCAGGCGGCACGCGAGCTGGGCGTGCCCGACGAGCGCATCACCACCATCGCCGCCCAGATCGACGGCATCACGCCGGCCAACGGCGCCCACGCGGCCCCGGGCGCCATCGAGGAGATCGCCGGCCTGGTCGCGGCCGGCCGGCTCCGCGTGCCGATCGCGGCCCGCTTCCCGATCGAGGAGATCCGCGCTGCGGTCGAGCTCCAGGCGGGCCGGCACGTGCACGGGAAGGTCGTCATCGACCTCTAGGAAAGGCCTGCCGGGCCTCTTTCTGTCAGGTAGTCGCCGTGCTCCAGATCTTCGAGCAGGGTCGGATGAACGGGTGACCAGCCGAGCAGCTCCCGGGTGTGAGAGCTGGAGACGGGCCCGTCGAAGCCGTAGACGACGGCCATGAACGGGCTGACGAAGTGCGTGGCGGCCTCGTCCGGGGTCAGCGAGACGGTGGGCAGACCCAGGCGCCGGGCGATCGTCTCCGCGATGCTCCTGAAGGTGACGCCGCTTTCGGCCACTCCGTGCAGGACGCTGCCCGCGGGCGCCTTCTCCAAGGCCAGGCGGAACAGGACGGCCGCGTCGAGCCGGTGCACCGCGGGCCACCGGTTGCTCCCGTCTCCCACGTAGGCCGACACGCCGGTCTTCCGCGCGGTGGCGATGAGCATGGGGATGAACCCGTGGTCCTCGGGGCCGTGCACGGTGGGCGCCAGGCGCACCACGCCGGCGCGCACGCCCCGGACGGCGAAGCCCAGGCAGGCCCGCTCGCCGGCGACGCGGAAGGCCGCGATGCCGGTGGGGTCGGGCTCGTCGTGCTCGGTGCTCTCCCGGCCGGCGGGCATGACCAGCGTGCCCGAGGTGACGACGAGCGGCTTGCCCGAGTGCTCCAGCGGCCGGCCGAGCGTCTCGATCGCGGTCCGGTCGCGCCGCATCATGTCGTCGGGATCGGAGAAGTCGCCGCCGTACGCCAGGTGCAGGACCGCGTCGGCGGCCTCGGCGCCGCTGCGCAGGCTGTCGAGGTCGTCCAGGGAGCCGGGGTGTGGCGTGGCGCCCAGCGATCGCAGCCGGGCGGCGGCGGCGTCCGAGCGCGCCAGGCCGGTGACGGTGTGACCGGCCGCGATGAGCTCGGCCACGACCGCCGGCCCGGTCTGGCCGGTTCCCCCGGTGACGAAGACATGCATGGAACTCTCCCCATAACGTCAGTGACTGGCGCTACGTAGCGCCAGTTGCCGACTGTAGGTAGCGTCAGTGACTGGCGTCAAGTAGCGCCAGTCACTGACATATGGGGTATTCTGCGGAGCGTGCCACGCAGCGGAGCAGAAGCGCGCCGCCGCCTTCAGCAGGCGGCTCTGGAGCTGTACCGGGAACGCGGTTTCGACCGCACCACCACGGCCGAGATCGCCGCCCGGGCCGGTCTCACCGAGCGCACGTTCTTCCGGCACTTCCCCGACAAGCGCGAGGTCCTCTTCGACGGCGAAGCCGACCTGCGCGCCGCCCTGACCCAGGCGATCGCCGCGGCGCCCGACGGCCTGCAGCCGCTCGACCTGCTCCTCCACGCCTTCCGCGAGGTCGAGCACCTCCTTGAGGACAACCGCCCCTTCGCCGAGCCGCGCCTGCAGGTCATCGCGGCGACGCCCGCACTGCGCGAGCGGGACCTGGCCAAGGCCGCCTCGATCGCCGAAGCCGCGGCGGAGGCGCTGCGGCGGCGCGGCGTCCCCGCCCGGCCGGCCGGCCTGGCCGCGCACATCGGCTGGGCCACCTTCCACCAGGCGGCCCAGGCATGGATCGACGACTCCTCCCAGAGCCTGGACGCGCACCTCCTGCAAGCCTTCGCCGACCTGCGCACCCTCTGCCTGACCGCCCTGGCCGGCGACCCCGGCCGGTGAGTCCTTCCGCCGGTGCCCGGCACCGCTACGGGGGACGGTCGTCTACTTGTCGAGGTCGGACAGGTCGAGCACGAACCGGTAGCGAACGTCGCCCGCGGCCAGGCGGTTCAGGGCGGTTTCGACCTCGCTGGAGGGCAGGATCTCGACGTCCGCCGTGATGCCGTGCTCGGCGCAGAATTCCAGCATCTCCACGGTCTGCCGCAGCCCTCCCGTGCCGGAGGAGGTGAGCTTCTTGCGTCCGGCTCCGAGCTTCCAGAGCCGCGGGCCGGCCAGCAGGGGGTTCCCGAGGACGCACAGGGTCCCGTCGAGGCCCAGCATGCCGATGAGCGGCGTGAGCTCGTGGTCGGCCGCGATGGTGTCGAGGACGAGGTCGAAGCGGCCCCGCGCGGCGGCGACCTGGGCCTCGTCGGTGGTCACGAGCAACGCGGCCGCCCCCAGCCTCAGGGCGTCCTGCTCCTTGGCCGCGGTGCGGCTGAGAACGGTGACCTCGGCCCCGAGCGCGGCGGCGAGCTTCACCGCGAGGTGGCCGAGCCCTCCGAGGCCGGCGACGGCCACGCGGCTGCCGGGGCCGGCGCCGGCGGCCCGCAGGGGCTCCCAGACGCTGACGCCGGCGCACATGAGCGGGGCCGCGGCGGCCGGGTCGAGCCCGTCAGGCAGGTGGAAGGCGAACTTCTCGCGCAGGACGTACTCGCGGCTGTAGGCGCCCTTGGTCGGGGTGCCGTCGATGCGGTCGGTGCCGCCGTAGGTGGTGGTCGGGCGGTGGTAGCAGTAGTTCTCCTGCCCGGCCAGGCACATGGCGCACTCGCCGCACGAGTCGACGATCGTGCCGATGGCGACCCGCTCGCCCACGGCGAAGCCGGTGACCGCCTGGCCGGTGGCGACGACCACGCCGGTCGCTTCGTGCCCGGGGACGAGGTCCTTCTCGCCGAGCATTCCGTGGATGCGGTGCAGGTCGCTGTGGCAGACACCGCAGTAGTCGATCCGCACGGCGATGTCGTCAGGCCGCAGATCACGCCGTTCGAAGGTCACGCGCGTCAGCGTGTTGCCGGTCGGGTCGAGGCTCTGCCAGCCGGTCGTGCTCCTCATAGCAGGTCTCCCTCATCAAAACGGAATCTAAATTCACCTTAACACATTTCGGAATGAGGATTCCGTTTTGGATACACTGGTGCCGATGAGCTCACGACCCAGTCCTCCGGGCGCCTCGCGCGCGCCGCGCCGGGACGCCCTGCGCAACGACGTCATCGTCATCAAGGCCGCCCGCGCGGTGTTCGCCGAGCAGGGGCCGCAGGCGAGCATGGAGACCATCGCCGCGCGCGCCGGCCTCGGCGTCGGCACGATCTACCGGCGCTTCACGGGCAAGGACGCCCTCCTCGACGCCATCGCGCGGCTCATCGCCGAGGAGATGGACCAGGCCGCCGCGGCCGCGCTCGCGGACCCCGACCCGGCGGCCGGTCTTGAGCGGTTCCTCGATTTCGTCGGCTCCTTCAACGCGGAGGAGCGTCGTTACGCGGCGTCCCTGGCCGATCGGGTTCCCAGCGACGACGAGGTGAGCACGCGGACGGCCGACCGGATCCGGCAGCTCACGCGGAAGGCGGTCGAGGCGGGATATCTCGCGCGGGACGTGACCGCGGACGACATCAAGGCGCTCATCATCGCGATCCGAGCAGTGGTCGCCGCTTCACCCGACGGGGACGACGCACCGTGGCGTCGTTTCGTCCGCTTGCACCTCACCGGGCTCCGCGCGGATCCCGAGCGGGCACGACGGACGTGGCCGTCCCCTCCAGGACGAGCCTGAGCGCCGGCGCGATGGTCCCGCCGAAGTTCGCCCGTGCCTGCCCGGCGTCCGCGTGCCGCAGGTCCGCGCCCTGTGGTGATCGGTAGTTGGCGAAGCCGACCACGTCGAGGCCGGGCAGCACCAGCCACGCGTAGGCCTGGTCCGGTGCGGCGGCAGGGTTTTGGATGACGAGGCCGGAGCCGTTGAGAGGCTCGTACGGTCCGGTCAGGGTGGGGGCGACGAAGCCGTAGAGCCCGGTGGGCGCGCTGCCGGGCGGGTGGAAGGAGTGGCGCTGGGTGGAGAAGAAGAGGTAGTAGCGGGAGTCGTGGACGACGACGTGCGGTCGTTCGAGCTCGTGGTTGACGCCTTCGGCGACCAGCAGCGGCGGGAGCAGCCTCCAGCCGCCGGCACCCGGCTCGGCCAGGGCGATCGCGCCGGTGAAGGTGTCGTCCCAGGCGGTGGAGGCGGCGATGAGGAGACGGTCCCGCCCGTCGGCGGGGTCGCGGAACCAGCCGGGGTCGCGGAAGGCCCTGATCCGGCCCGGCGCCCCGTCGGCCTCGTCGGCCGGCAGGTACGTGCGGCCGTCGGAGCGCAGGATCTCCCGATGCCCGGCGTCCTGGCGCAGCGTGATCCGGTCGCCGTCGGCGAGCAGGGCGGGGCGGGCCTCGACGACGCTCTGCCGGTAGGTCGGGCGTGCCTCGCCGCGCCGCCCGGCGGCCGTGTAGTACACCGACACGGTGCCGTCCGGGCGGCGCACCGCCGAGCCTGACCATTCGCGGCTGCCGGGCGAGGCGCCGTCGGCGAAGGCGTTGCCCAGGTCGTGCCACGTGTCGCCGTTCCTGCCGAGCAGACGGATCCTGGCCCGGTCGTGGCGCCCTTCGGGGTGGCCGAGGGCGGGGGCCGACAGCGCCATCCACAGCTCGTGGCCGCCGGACACGCTGGTCGAGCCGTCCTCCTCCTGGACCGGCCACAGGTCCCACACGTCGTGGCCGGGCAGGATCCGCGGTGCGGCCGCCGGGTCGAAGGCGGGCGCCGTGGTCGCGCCGCTCTCGGCGAGCAGGTCGAGGTGGCGGCGGGTCCAGCGCGCCGGCCGGTCACCGCTCACGTGACACGCCGCCGATAGTGGTGGCCGGGCTGATCCCGCCGTGGAGCCGGGTCGTGGGTCATCGCCGTCAGCCCTTCAGGGAGCCCTGGAGCAGGGCCTTGACGAAGTGCCGCTGGAAGATGAGGAAGATCACCAGCGTGGGGGTGAGGATGAGCAGCGATCCGGCGCACAGCAGCGGGATGTCGGTGCCCCACTGGCCCTGGAAGGCGCCCAGAGCGCCGGACATCGTGCGCTTCGCCGGATCGTCCACGAGCACGATCGCCAGCAGGAACTGGTTCCACGTCCACAGGAACAGCAGGATGCCCAGGGACGAGATCGCCGGCATGGCCAGGGGGACGTGGATGCGCCGGAACAGCTGCCACACGTTCGCGCCGTCCATCCGGGCGCTCTCCGACAGCTCCGCGGGCATGTTGACGAAGTGGGCGCGCATCCAGAAGACGCTGAACGGCATGAACAGGCCGATGAGCGGCAGGATGATGGCCCAGCGCGTGTTCAGCAGCCCCATGTCGCGCACCTGGTAGTACAGCGGCGTGATGACGCCTTCGAACGGCAGCGTGAGGCCGAGCACGAACAGCAGGAAGACGACGCGCGCCCCGATGACGCGCAGGTGGCCGATGGCGAAGCCGGCCATCGTCCCCAGGAGGATCGAGATCGGCACCACGCCCAGCACGATGAGGACGCTCGACCACAGCAGCGCGCCCATGTTCGCGGCCTCGAAGGCGCGCAGGAAGTTGCCCCACTGCGGGTCGCCGGGCCAGGCCAGCCCCGCCGGGTAGGTGCCCGAGGGGTGCAGGGCGGTGACGAACAGGCTGAGGAACGGCAGGAGCGTGACCGCCATCAGGACGATGAGCAGCAGCCGGCCGGTCCAGGCCTCCCGCCGAGCGGTGATCATTTGTTGCCGTCCTTCGCGAACCACTGGATGGGCAGGGCACAGGCGATCACCAGGACCATGAGCACCACGGCCAGGGCCGAGGCGGTGCCCACCTCGCGCTCGGAGAAGGCCAGGTAGAAGATCTGCAGGCCGGGCACCATGGTGGTGTTGCCGGGGCCGCCCTGGGTGGCGATGTAGATGATGTCGAAGCTGGCCAGGGCCGCGATGACGGTCACGGTGACGCAGACCGCGATCTCCTGGCGCAGGCTCGGCACGGTGATGGAGACGAACTCCCGCCACGGGCCGGCGCCGTCGAGCCGGGCGGCCTCGTACAACGCCGGGTCGATCTTGCTCATGCCGGCCAGGAGCAGCAGCGTGCACAGGCCGAGCAGCACCCACGCGCCGATCATGCCGACCGCCGGCAGGGCGGTGGCGAAGTCGCCCAGCCAGGCGCGGGTCACCCCGCCGAGGCCGACGAGCGAGAGCAGCTGGTTGATCACTCCGGTGGAGGCCAGCAGCCAGCTCCACGCGATGCCGGCCGCCACCAGCGGGATGACCTGCGGCAGGAACAGCACGGTGCGCGCCACGAGGGCGAGCCGGCTGGCGGCGATGCGCCGGATCGTCGCGGCGATGGCCAGGCCCAGCACCACAGGGATCGCGCTGAAGAACACGATCAGCTTGAACGCGTTGACCAGCGAGTCGAACAGGTCGGGATCGGTGAACACCTTGCCGTAGTTGGCCGCGCCCACCCAGGTGGACGGGCCGATGCCGTCCCAGTCGTAGAGCGAGTACTGCAACGTCAGGGCGATCGGGCGCAGGACGAACACCGCGTAGAAGGCGAGCGCGGGCAGGACGAACAGCCAGCCGGCCAGGCCGCGCGCGCCGCGTAGCCTGCCGGCGGCCGGCCGCCGATGCGCGGACCGGGGCACCTGATCAGTTCCCTTCGAGCTGGCGGGCGTAGTCGGCCTGGACCGCCGTCAGCAGCCCTTGCGCCGTCTGCTTCCCGGCCACCAGCTTCTGCAGGTTGGGGGTCCAGCTCTTGGCGTAGATGGCGCCGGTGGCGTTGGCGATGAAGTCCATCGCGCCGTTGTCCTTGGCGATGTCCGCCCCGGCCTCCAGGGTGCTCGCGGTGACCTTGTCCGCGGCCACCTCCGGCATGTACGCGTCCGCCGGGCCCATCGGCCGCGATCCGCCGATCTCGACGCCGATCTCGCGGGCCCGCTTGTCGGTGGCCACCCAGTTGAGGAAGAAGGCGGCGCAGTCGGCGTTCTTGGCGTTCGCGGCGATGCCGAAGGTGAGCGGCGCCGACATGGCGGCGCGCTTGCCGCCCTGCTGGGCGGGCGGCATCAGGGTGAAGCCGACGTTGCCCGGCATCTGCTTGTCGAGGTTGCCGGACTCCCAGTCGCCGTTGAACATGATCAGGCCCTGGCCGTCGATGAAGCGGCTCATCATGGTCGCGTAGTCGACCGCGTTGACGTCCTTCTGGAAGTAGCCCGCCTTGATCCACTTCTCCAGGTGCTGGACGGCCTGCTGGTTCGACGGGGTGTCGATGGTGGCGCCCGGCTTCTGGAAGATCCAGTCGTTGATGGGCCCGGTGGGGCCGTAGGAGGCCATGAGGTTCTGCAGCGGGAACGCCAGCCCGCCGGTCGCGCCGCCGTTGAACTGCACGATCGGGGTGATGCCCGCGTTCTTGGCCTTGGCCAGCACCTCGTCCAGCTCCGCCAGCGTGGCGGGCGGCGTGGTCATCCCGATCTGCGCGGCGAGCTTCTTGTTGTAGAAGACGCCGGTCATGCTCATGTTGAGGCCCAGGGCGTACAGGGAGCCCTCGCCGCGCGGCCGGCCGCCCTGGCCCAGGCGCAGCTGTTCGAGCTGGGAGGCCGGCCACTTGTCCCAGCCGAACGCCGTCGCGTAGCCGTCGAGGTTCTTCAGCAGGTTGTCCTTGACCAGCTCGGAGACCTGGGGCAGGCGCATCAGGTCGGGTGGGTTGTCGGCCAGCACGCGCGGCGCGTTCTGGGTGATGACCGCGAACTGGTCCTCGCGGACGTTCCACGTCACGTTCGGGTGCTGCTTGGTGAACTCGGTGGTCAGCGCCTTGGGCAGCGGGAAGCCGGTCTCGAAGTAGCCGTTCATCGTGATCGGCGCCGAGCCGCAGGCGGGCGCCTCGGACACCGCGGACGTGCCGGTGGCCTGGGGTTGCGGGCTGTTGCTGCCGGGGGCCGCGCAGGCGGCGGCCAGCGTCCCCATGGCGATCACCAGCGCGGCCCCGGACCTGCCGGGACGGACTCGACGAGCCATGTGCATCTCCTCTGCTGCCGGGGACGATCGGCCCGCGGCAGATGCCCCAACTCCATTGCTAAATCGGATTAGCGCCCGATAGTCTCACCACGCGCGTCGTACGATGTCAACCCCCCGTAACACACCCGCGACGATCGGAGATTCGGTGAGCCCACGACGGGTCACACTGGCCGATGTGGCCAAGGCCGCGGGCGTCTCCCGCACGACCGCCTCGCTCGTGCTCTCGGGCCGCGGTCGCGAGCTGCGGATCTCCCAGGATGTCGAGCGGCGGGTGCTGAGAACCGCCGAGGAGCTGCAGTACCGGCCCAACATCGTCTCCAGGGGCCTGCGCACGGGCACCACCCGGACCATCGGCTTCGTCTCCGACACCGTCGCCACCTCCCGGCTGGCCGGCGACATGATCAAGGGCGCGCTCGAGGCCGCCCGCGACCGCGGCTTCATGCTGTTCATCGGCGAGACCGAGGGCGACGCCGAGCTCGAACACCTCCTCCTCCAGGCCATGCAGGACCGCCAGGTCGACGGGCTCATCCTGGCCTCGATGTTCACCCGCACCATCAAGGTGCCCAAGGCCGTCACCGCCATGCCCGCCGTGCTGCTCAACGCCCTGCCGAAGAAGCCCGCGCCCCTGCCCGCCGTCCTGCCCGACGAGGTCGAGGCCGGCCGCCGCGCCGCCCGCGTCCTGCTCGACGCCGGCCACCGCGACGGCATCCACCTGATCGGCGCCGGCCCGAGCCTGCGCGACCGCCCCTCCGAGAGCCTCGCGGCGGTGGAACGGCTCGTCGGCATCCGCGAAGCGTTCGGCGCGGCGGGCGTCAAGGTGGCCGGCGCCCGCGCCTGCCCCGACTGGCTGCCGGAGTACGGCCTGGCCGCGACCCGCGACCTCCTGCACACCGCCGAGCCGCGCGCGCTGATCTGCTTCAACGACCGGATCGCGATGGGCGCCTACCAGGCGCTGGACGACTTCGGGCTCAAGGTGCCCGCGGACGTCTCCATCGTCTCCTTCGACGACCACCCCATCGCCTCGTGGATGCGGCCCCGGCTGACCACCGTGGCACTGCCGCACTACGAGCTGGGGCGCAAGGCCGTTGACGTGCTGTTCGCCGAGATCGACCGCGATCGTACGGACGGCGACCGGGTGGGCGAGGTGCACCGGGTGGCGATGCCCGTCCGCATCCGTGAATCCGTCGCACCGTCGTCCGCCGTGCAGCCGCTCGGCTGACCCCCACCCCGAGGGCCGGGATCGCCGAGCCCGGTCACCGTCAGTAGGTGACGCTGCCCTTGACGGCGCTGGTCCGGCGTTCCTTGGGGATGACGGTGTCGAGGATGCGCAGGTGGTCGTTCGCGCGGCGCCAGCGGTAGCCGCTGCCGCGCACGATCATTCCGTGGTGGAACTTCCTGGGCAGGTAGCTCACGACATCGAGATGGTCGGCCCGGTCCCAGAACAGCCCTTGGGGGGATTCGCTGGCGGGGACCGTTACGGGGGTGCCGGCGGGCCTGTCGGTGGTCAGGTCCCAGAATCGGATGTACGCGGGCTTGCCGCTGGTCTCCGCATCGATGTAGGCGACGGCCGCGCCGCCCGTCCGCAGGGCGCCGAACTTCGAACCGCGACGCACCACCGTCCACGTCGTGGTGGAGAAGACCTCGGCCACCTCCGGCCGGCCGGCCACCGGCGGGCGGCGGGCGATGAGGTAGGCGTTGTCGGGGCTGAAGGAGATCGCCCGGTCGGGCGTGAAGGGCAGCGTGTGGACCTGCCCGGTAGAGGTGTCCACCACCTGGTACGACGCCCCGACGACGGCGAACCGGCCGGCCGGGGAGAGATATTCGAGCGGGCTCGCGGAGGGCGACCACCTGCCCGGTACGGCGCGGATCTTCCCCGTGGTCACGTCATGGACGACCAGGGCGCCGTCGCTCCTGCGGTAGTAGGCCACCTGGCTGCCGTGCGGCGTGGCGACCGGGGCCACCGCGTCCGGCAGGCGGATCATCCGCCCGTCGCTCAGCCTCAGCCGCCAAACGGTACAGGGCTCGCCCTCTTCCATGGGGCAGCGGTCGACGACGTAACGCACGAAGACCTTCTTCGTGCTGATCGCGCCGGCCGGATGCGCCACCGCCAGCGGCGACGCCACGAGGGCAAGCAGTAAGGCCGTGCGGAGCAGCAGTCTCACGGCAGGCCCCCGGTCGGTCCTTGGGATGACAGCCCCGATTATTGGGGCAAGCGGCCCATGACGTCCAGATCGGCTCAGCGGCGTGACAGCCCGGGCGTTTCAGTGGGCCGCGCCGGCGTTGGCGGGCGAAGGCCCGCCAACGCCGAAAAGGCCTCAGTTGAAGCAGTCCTGCTTGTTCAGCGCGATGCCGTACTCGGTGATCTTGCCGCGGTTGACGCCGAAGCTGTAGTAGGCCTTCTTGTTGCCAGGGACGGTGATCACGTAGTAGCCGTGGAAGTCCTTCTTGATCTTCGGGTAGGCCGTCTTCAGCTGCTGGAGGGTGGCGCCGATCTTGATGCCTTCCGGCGTCTTCATCCCCTTCGCGGCGAAGATCGCGGCCACTCCCACGCGCGGTGAGATGTAGACGCCGATCTGGTCCTTGGGCGTCGGGAACTCCTTCAAGTCCCACCCGGAGCAGCCGCCCCCGCCCGGCAGCTTGCTCACCACGGCCCCCGTCGCCTTGGCCTGCTTGGCCGTCATGCCGAGCTTCACCGCACCGTATCCGTACGGCCCCAGGGTCGGCTTCGCCTGCGCCACAGCGGCGTTGGCGCCGGACACCATCAGCGCGCCGGCGAGGAGCGAGGCCCCGATCATCGTCTTCGTCATGTCTGCTTCGACGGCGCAACCCCGGGAAAAGTTGCGGGGAAACGATCACGAATGATCGCCGGGACGCGGCCGGCCGCCCGGCGGCCACGTCAGCCCTGCGGAGGGTTGGCCGGGTCCGTGTCCCGGTGGAGTTGCTCGATCAGGGCGGCCAGTCGCCGATCGCCGCTGAGCTCGCCAAGAGCCTGCTGGAGGACGCCGACATAGGTGGCGCGCGCGGCGGTGACGACGTCGCGGCCGCGATCGGTGATCTGCGTGTAGACGCCGCGCCGGTCGGTCGGGCAGTGGAAGCGTTCGGTCAGGCCCATCCGCTCGAGCCGGGCGACCAGGCGGCTGACCGAGCTCTGCCGGAGCGGGATCGCCTCGGCGAGGACCTGCTGGCGCAGATGACCGTCGTCGTCGGAGTACGCCAGCGCCGCGAGGGCGGTGTACTCGGAGACGGACAGGCCGTGCTCGTTCTGCAGGGCGCGGTCGAGTGCCTCCTGGACGGCGGCCTCCAGGTGCCTGAGCGCCTGCCAGCGTCTTTCGAGGCCCGACGGCAGCTCGATGCGCGGGACGCGTCCCAATGGCCCTCCCTTCGGGTGACCAGTTTGACACGGATTCCATGCATGGACAACCTATGCATAAGCAAATGTTGTACGTACATGGGAGTGCTCATGCGTGCTTTCGTCACTGGCGCCACGGGATACATCGGCGGCTCCGTCGCCGACCGGTTGCTACGGGCCGGCCACCAGGTCACCGGCCTGGCCCGCAGCCCGGAGAAGGCGCGCCTGCTCGAACGCCGGGGCGTGACCCCGGTCGTGGGCACCCTGGACGACCGGGCGCTGCTCGCCGAGCAGGCGCGGGCCGCCGACGCCGTCGTCAACGCCGCCGACAGCGACCACCGAGGAGCCGTGGAAGCGCTGGTGGAGGCGCTCGCGGGATCGGGCAAGCCGCTGCTGCACACCAGCGGGTCGAGCATCGTGGGCACCGACTCCCGCGGCGAGCCGTCCGGGGAGATCTTCGGGGAGGACATTCTCGATGCGGGATCGCCCTGGCGGCCGGCCGCCGACAAGGAGGCCCGGGTGGCGATCGACCGCTACGTCCTGGCCGCCTCCAGCCGGAACGTCCGGTCGGTGGTCCTGTGCAACACCCTCATCTACGGCCATGGCCGCGGGCTCAGCCGCGACAGCGTCCAGATCCCCGCCCTGGTCCGGCAGGCGCGCAGAAGCGGGACGGTCCGCAGGATCGGCGCCGGCCGCAACATCTGGTCGAACGTGCACATCGACGACGTGGCCGACCTCTACCTGCTCGCGCTCGACGCGGCCCCCGCCGGCTCGTTCTTCTTCGTGGAGAACGGCGAGGCGTCGTTCGGCGACATGACCGCCGCCATCGCCGAGACACTGGGCCTGGGCCCCGTCGAAGCCTGGGACGTCGACGCGGCCATCCACGAGTGGGGCTATGAGGCCGCTGTCTTCGCCCTCGGCTCCAACAGCCGCGTCCGGGGCGAGCGCGCCCGCACCGAGCTCGGCTGGCGGCCTCGCCACGCCTCCGTCCTGGACTGGATCAGGAACGAGCTCACCAACGGCTGAGATCACGCTGGTCCGGTACGTCGCGCGCGCAACGCCTGTGAGAGCGCGTCGACGGTCACCCCCACGACGGCCACGAGCTGCGCCGGGCTCGCCCCGGCTCTGCTCATGACGGCGAGAGACTGGTTCACGGCCGCCACGTGCTCGGCGAAAGCCTCGGCGTCCTGGTCGGGCAGTGAGCCCGCCTTCAGCGCGGCGCGCAGGCGCGAGCGCTGCCGGCCCAGCGCCTCCCTCGCGTGCGCCGCGATGCCCGGGCTCAGCACCGGGATCGCCATGGCCGTCTGGGCGATCAGGCATCCGTCCGGCAGCTCGGGATCGGCGATGCGGTCGAGGGTGACGTCGAAGAACGCGCGAACGGCTTCGAGCGGCTCCGTGGCCGCACGGGACAGGGCGGCGTCGTACTTGTCGCCGTAGCGCGCGGCGTAGCGGTCCAGGCAGCGCAGGAAGAGCGTGTCCTTGTCGCCGAGCGAGGAGTAGATGGAGCTGCGGTTCAGGCCGGTCGCCCGGGACAGGTCGTCCAGCGAGGTGCCGGCGTAGCCGGCGCGCCAGAACTGGATCATCGCGGCGTCGAGCGCCGTGTCCATGTCGAACTGCTTCTTGCCTGCCACGTGGCACTTCCTCGCCGGTGTGCGGATTGTCGGGGGCTGCGCTGCACGCCATCCTATCTTGAACTAAACAGTTCAAGATGTGCTAGCCTCCGGCAGGACGCTGACCTGCGGCGTCGACGCCCACCTTCCTCTGGAGGACCCCATGACCGACCCTGCGACCAGCGCCCGGCACGTCCGCGACGGCGACCCGGTCCCCGGCCTGCCCCTGCACGACCTGGCCGGATTCACGCACCGCTGGGTCGACGCGGACGGCGTCCGCCTTCATGCCGTCGAAGGCGGACAGCCGGCCGGCCCGGCCGTCGTCCTGCTCGCCGGATTCCCGCAAACCTGGTGGGCCTGGCGGAAGGTGATGCCCGGCCTCGCTGCCCGGTTCCGCGTCATCGCGATCGACCTGCCGGGCCAGGGCCACTCCGAGCGCCCGGAACGCGGCTACGACACGCACACCGTCGCCGCCCACGTCCACGCCGCGGTGCGGGCTCTCGGCGTGCCGGCGTACTGGCTGGCCGCCCACGACATCGGCGCCTGGGTCGCCTTCTCCCTCGCACTCCGCTTCGAGCGCCACCTGCGCGGGGTCGCGCTGCTCGACGCCGGAATCCCCGGCATCACCCTGCCGGACGCGATCCCCACCGACCCGGACCGGGCGTGGAAGACCTGGCACTTCGCGTTCCACCTCGTCCCCGACCTGCCCGAGACG
Source organism: Nonomuraea composti (assembly GCF_012034275.1). NCBI lineage: Bacteria > Bacillati > Actinomycetota > Actinomycetes > Streptosporangiales > Streptosporangiaceae > Nonomuraea > Nonomuraea composti. The sequence goes on from NZ_JAATEP010000017.1 coordinate 109,258, forward strand.
CTGCTCGCCGGCCGCGAACGGGACTACGTCGGCTGGTTCCTGAGAATGAAGGCCCTGTCTCCCGGCACGTTCGACGACGCCGAGATCGACCACTACGCGGCGGCCATCGCCGCCGACGGCGGCCTGCGCGCCAGCCTCGCCTACTACCGGGACGCCGCCGAGTCCGCCCGCCGCAACCACGAGGCGCTCGAGCGGCAGCACCTCACCGTGCCCGTCCTCGGGATCTCCAGCAGCCACGGCTCCATCCCCGACATGGCGGCCTCCCTGCGCCCATGGGCCGACCACGTCACCGGGGTCGTCGTGCCCGGCGCCGGCCACTTCATCCCCGACGAGCAGCCCGAAGCGGTGGCCGCCACCGTGGCCGGCTTCGTCCTCGACCGCGACTGACTTCCGGGGGCCCGGCCTCTTCGGCACAGTGATGAGCGTGCCCCTGGACGAGCTACCGCACTGGTTACCGGTTTGGTGCCGGGACCACCTGGGCGGCGAACCCGCCGGCGTGCTGTTCCGGTCCCAGCAGGTCTCGATGGTGTTCGGCCTGCGGCTGGCCGGCGGCCGGGACGTCGTGGTCAAGGCACGCGCCGACGACGGCCGGGCGGCGTCCTGCGTCGCGGCGCAGGCCCGGCTCGCCGCGCGCGGGTTCCCGTGCGCCCGGCCGCTGACGCCGGTGATCGGCGCCGGCGCGCTGGCCGTACACGCTGAGGAGTTCCGGCCCGGCGGCGAGGTGCTGCACGACGACTCGCCCGAGACGGCCGTGCGGTGCGCGCGGGTGTTCGCCCGGCTGATGACCGAACTCGGCCACCAAGCCGAGCTCCAGCGCGGTGGCGGGCTCGCCGAGCAGCTCGTCGCCGTCGGTGCCGGGCGCGCACGGCGTGCACTTGGCGATGTCGGCCTCCCACAGCGACCAGTCCACCTCGAACCCGTTGCCGGCCACGACGTGCGCGGTCTTCTGCACCGACCCGTCGACCTTGAACTCGATCTCGGGCACGTGATGCAGGAACGCGCCGTTGACGTACTTGGCGCAGAAGGCGGCGTAGTTCCGTGTGTCGAGGATGAAGCCGTGCACCGCGCGGTCGATGAGCGGACCGCAGCCGATCTCCAGGTGCTGGCCGTGCTTCTCCAGGGCAGTGATGAGGTAGGCGATCGCCTGGCCGAAGCACCGTTCGGCCATGACCGTGTCCCACGGGTGATCGCGGACGAGGAGCTTGATCTGCCGGCCCAGGCGTCGGGGTCGACGAAGCTCCTGGAGTCGTGACTCGGTGTCGAAGATCCGTAAAGACAGCTTTCGGTTGCCGATGGGTTGCTTCTCATCGCCTTGTGGCCGGCGGCCGTGCACAGCAGCATCACACTGAGGGGCAACGTCATGGATGGGAGGGTCGTGGATCGCCGAGGCTTGTCGGGCGCATCGAGCAGCGCGCCGGCCGGCGTGGTCGCGCAAGCGGCGACCGCCGAGCCCGCTGCCGTTAGCGCGAGGACCGCCGGCGACCGCGACGCGACCGCATGAGCGACGGCCTGGCCGGCCTGTGGCCGCTGCTCGCTCTGCGCCTCACCACGGCGCGCCTCGAACTCGCGATCCCCACCACCCCCGACCTGCTCGATTTGGCCCGCGCCTCCGCTGACCTCCAGCCTGCTGACCATCCCCGTTACCAGCAGGCCTACCTCTACGAGCCGTCACCACAGCGGGAGCGGCACCTGCTGCAACGGCACTGGAGGGCCCTCGCACACTGGCGGCCGGAAAGCTGGAACCTCCAGCTCGCCATCCGCGTCGACGGCGTCGCGGTCGGCATGCAGAACATGTGGGCGGCCGACTACGCGACCATCCGCACGGTCGAGACCGGCTCGTGGATCACCCGGGCCCGCCAGGGCCACGGGTACGGGACCGAGGCCCGCGCCGCCGTCCTGGAGCTGGCGTTCGCCCACCTGGGCGCGGTGGAGGCGCACACCTCCTACGTGGACGGCAACACGGCCTCCGAACGGGTCTCGCGCAAGCTCGGCTACGCCGCCAACGGGCGCCGCGCCTATGCCGAGGACGGGCGAAGGGTCGTCGAGCATCGCATGCTGCTCGACGCGGCCGCGTGGGCGAAGCACCGGATGCCCGGCATCACGGCCGACGGCGTACGCGACTGCTTGGAACTGTTCGGGCTACGCGCCGAGGAGCTCGGCTCGTGACCTCAGACCGAGCTCCCGCACGCCCGATCGCCGACCAGCCGACCGCATCTCACGCAAGGTACGACGCACGACCTCGGCCCGTACAACCTGCGGCTCCCCGCCCGCGACGGCCGGGGCCCGAGGTCAGCCGAGGGGGATCCCGGTGTGGCGCTCCAGGCTTTCGAGAAGCTGGGCCTGGAAGCTGGCGTCCCGCGCCGCGGGGTGGGGTTGCTGCACCCGCTGGTGGTACCAGTAGCCGCCGGTGGGCGGGGTCACGTCGCCGCTGGTGGCCAGCCACATCTGGGTGCGGCTGCCGGCGGTCAGGTCGTCCGGCGCGCCGGGGCCGCCCATGCGGGTGGGGACCCAGCCGGGGTCGACCGCGTGAGCGGAGGTGCCCGGCCAGCGGGAGGCGATCGCGAGTGCGAAGGCGGTGACCCACAGCTTGCTGTCGCTGTAGGAGGCGGTGCCGGCGCTGAGCCGGCGCAGGTCGGTGGAGCCGCCCCGGTGCATGCCGCTGCTCAGGTAGATGAGCCTGGCCGGCTTGTCCATCAGGGCCGTCAGTACGTACGGAGCGACGGTGTTGACCTCGCCCGCCTCGCCCTGGCGCATGGTGCCGGCGTTGTGGACGACGGCGTCGAAACGGCCGAACGCGGCGGCCTGCCGGGCGGCGTCGCGCATCTCGTCGAGGACGGCGAGATCCCCGGTGACGACGCCTTTCCACCGCTCGGTGCCGCCCGCGTCGGCGAGGCGGGAGCGGTTGCGGACGTGGACGACCACGTCGTGCCCCTCCTCCGCCAGCGCGGCCGCCGTGTCGAGCCCGAGCCCGGTGGCAGCCCCGGTCACCATGATCAGCGCCATGCCCGTCCTCTCGTGTCCGCCTTCTCGATCACCAGGTGAGACTACCCGAGCACGACGCCGCCGTCCCGGCTGGTCAACTGGTCGGGGAGGTGCCGCCCCCGTTACCGGCCGCTCGTCGAGCGGGCGCGCACCCACACGCAGCCGAGCAACGTGAGCCCGGCGCACCACGCGATCGCCATGAGGATCGGGCCCGCCGACGGCGGGCCGGTCAGCAGGCCGCGCAGGGTGTCGATGAGCGAGGTGAACGACAGGTGCCGGGCCAACGGCCGCACCTCCGGCCCCTTCTTGCCGGCCGGCACGAGCCCGACGGCGATCCCGATCGCCACGAGGCGGCCCAGCACGGCGTCGTAGCAGGCCAGCGGGCCCCGCATGGCGGGGCGGAAGTCCAGGACGATGTGGTCCTCGTAGGCCTTGCGCGGCGTCGCGGCCGCGGTCACTGAACCGTTCATGGCCGTCACGGTCGCGGACCGCTCTGATGCCGGGCCGGTGCCGCCCTGACACGGCCGCTGACACGGCCGGCGCAGGCATGGGCCCGGCACCGCTTGGCGGCGGCGCCTTACCCGCTCGGCGGCGCTTTACCCGTTAGGCGGCGCTTCCCCGCTCACCTGGGGGCCGGGGGGGTGTGGCCGTTCCAGCGGTTTGACGCTCCCGGCTCAGTGGTCGGCGGCCTGGATCGCGGCGGCGAGCGGTTCGAGCGCCGCGGCCAGTTCGTCGAGCTCGTCCGCGCTGAGCACGTCGTACGCCGGCGCGGCCAGCTCGTCCGTGAGCGCCTCGATGCGCTGCTTGGTCTGCCGGCCGGCGTCGGTGAAGCGGCCGGCGGCGTCCAGGAGGCCGCGGCGGCGCAACCCGTCGACGACGGCGGCCAGCCGCGCCTTGGGCAGGTGGTGGATGCGGCCGAACTCCTCCGCCCGCATGCCGAGCGAGACCGCCATGAGGGCGTGGGCCTCGCTGCCGCCGATGCCGTGGGCGACGAGGGCGGCGTTGTGGCCGTCGCCGCGGTGCTCGCGCAGCAGCGTCGTGGCGTGCCAGAGCCTGGCCAGCGGCTCCTCGGGCACGTCGAGCGCCCGCAGCCCGGCGTACAGGGGCCGGCCCTCGGTCGGTGCGCTGAGCGCCGCTCGGGTGGCGAGGTCGGCGGCGCGGACCAGGGAGGGGGAGTCGGCGAGCTCCCCGATCATCTGGCGCAGGGCCGCGGTGCTGCCTCGCTCGCGCACGGCGATGGCCTCCTGCGGGGTGATCTTGCCCCACACCCAGGGGATGTGGCGGGCCACCTCGCCGTCGGCGAAGTTGTAGAAGACGGCGTGCACGACCTCGGCCGGCGCCTGGCCCAGCGGGGCGGCCCGGCCGGCGAAGTAGCCGTCCCAGTAGTTGCGCATGCCGACGGCCAGGAACGCCTCGTTCGCCACCTCGGAGAAGGTGGCGGTGGCGATCGGCTCGATGAGCTCGAACATGCGGTGGATCTTGTCCTGCGGGTGCTGCTGCATCGGTCGGCTTCTCTCTCGATCGTCCCCAGCGCCCTCGTGGGCGCCCGTTCATCCTGGCTACGAACGGCGCGGCCCGGATCCGACAACTCCGGCCGACAATTTTTCCGGCGTCCTCTTGGCCATGGATCGGCGGCTCGCAGGCCTGCGTGGCGCGGGATCCACGGGTTCCTTTGATCGGATGAACGCCGAGCCGCCGGCGGGCGGGTGCACCCGGTGGGCACGGGCGCGATGGCCGTCGACGGCACCCGCTACCAGGGGGTCACCGTCGCGACTGGCACGCTCCCCAGTGCGCTGGCGCGCGCCCGCTGCCGCCTTCGGTGTGGCGCCGGCCCGCGCCCTGCCCCGTGACCGGCCGTTGCGTCAAGATCACGCTCACCGCCGACCGCTCTGCGGGGAGCGGCCGGGCTCAGGCGCGCACCGGCGGCGGGACCTCCTCTTCGCGCCGCGTGAGCACCAAGGGGCCGTCCTCGGTGATGGCCACCGTGTGCTCGGAGTGCGCCGTCCGGGAGCCGTCGGCCGACCGGATGGTCCAGCCGTCGGGGTCGTAGACGATGCGGTCGGTGGTGCGGGCGAACCACGGCTCGAGGGCGAGGGTCAGGCCCGGGCGGAGCGTCAGGCCGCGTCCCGGCCGGCCCATGTTGGACACGTGGGGGCTCTCGTGCATGGTGCGCCCGATGCCGTGGCCGCCGAACTCGGTGTTGACCGGGTAGCCGTAGTCGCGGGCCACCGCCCAGATGGCCGCCGACAGGTCGCCCACGCGGTTGCCGGGGCGGGCCACCGCGATCGCCGCCTCCAGCGCCTCCTCGGTCGCGCGGATGATCCGCAGATCCTCCTCGGCGGCGGTCCCGACGACGACCGTACGGGCGGAGTCGGCCACCCAGCCGTCGATGCCGACCGCGAGGTCCGCGCTGAGCACGTCGCCGTCGCGCAGCGTGTAGTCGTGCGGCAGGCCGTGCAGGACGGCGTCGTTGACCGACAGGCAGATGACGTTGCGGAAGGGCCCGCGTCCGAACGACGGCGAGTAGTCCCAGTAGCACGACTCCGCGCCGCGCTGTTTGATCATGTCGCGGACGTGCTGCTCCAGGTCGAGGAGGTTGACGCCCACGTCGGCGATGCGGCCCACCTCGGAGAGCACCTCGGCGACGAATCGCCCGGCCACGTGCATGCGCTGGATCTCGGCAGGCGTCTTGAGCTCGATCACGAATACCTCACGTCACAAGGGGTGGTATTTTAATACCGGGACTCTAGCACGATATCGGTATAAAAATACCGCCCCCCCTCAATCGAGGGCGCTGACGGTGGTGCGCAGGGCGGTGATGAAGGCGGCCGTGGCCGGCGGGTCGGGTGGCTCGCCGAACGTGGCGAGGTAGATGCGGCGCCGGAACCCGGCCAGCTCGCTGGCGACGACCCCGTCCGCGTGGTGCGAGCGCAGCGCGAGGCCGGGCATGGTCGTCACCCCGAGCCCGGCGGCGACGAACGCCTGCTCGACGACGATGTCGTCGCTGCTGTAGGTGATGCGCGGGCTGAACCCGGCCGCTTCGCAGAACTGGAGCAGCTCGCCACGGCAGTTCTCGCAGCCCGCGATCCACGCCGAGTCCCGGTGGTCGGCGAGCGTCTGCCCGGGGTGTCGGCTGAGCAGGTACATCGGGTCGTCGAGGAGGTAGGAGTAGCGGACGCCGTCGTCCGGGACGACGTCGTCGTAGCGGTGCGCGATCGCCAGGTCGGCCGAGCCGTCGCGCAGCCGCCGCAGGGCGACGGTGGGATGCGCGTCGGCCAGGTGCAGCTCGATGTTCGGGTACGACCGGGACAGCGCCATCGCCGCCGGCGGCACCAGGACGCTCAGGGCCGAGCTGAAGGCCGTGAGGCGGACCCGGCCGGTCTGCAGCCCGAGCTGCGCGGCCAGCTCGGCGCCGGCCGCGTCGACCCGGGCGACGATCTCCGCCGCGCGGCGGGCCAGCAGCTCGCCCTCGGGCGTGAGCCGGATGCCGCGCCCGGCGCGCTGGATCAGCTTGGCTCCGGTCGCCGCCTCCAGCCGGGCCAGATGGTGGCTGATCGACGGCTGGGAGTAGTGCAACGCCTTGGCGGCCTCGGTGACCGAGCCGTGGGCGGCGACCGCCGCCAGGACGCGCAGCCGGACGATGTCGAGCATTCATCAATCCTATCGATGGATTTCCGCCCAAGGTGGCATTAGACGCATAAGCCCTTGGGGGTGCAGGCTCGTCGATGAGCCGGGAGCCGTTGGACACGCCCGGCGGCGGACGAGACCAAGGGAACCCACCGCGATGCGTACGTACCAGGAGCTGTTCCGGACGCCCGAGTTCACCCCGCTGTTCGCCGCTTCGTGCGCGCAGGTCGCCTCGACCACGCTAAACGGGCTGGCCCTGGCCACGCTGGTGTACGCCCACACGGACTCGCCGCTGCTGGCCGCGCTGAGCATGTTCGGGCCGTCGTTCGCCGAGCTCGTCGGCGCGACCACGCTGCTGTCGCTGGCCGACCGGGTGCGGCCGCGTACGGCGCTGACGCTGAACGCGCTCGCCGGCGGCCTGGCCGGCCTGGCGCTGGCCCTGCCCGGCATGCCGCTGTGGGCGATGTTCGCGGTGATCCTGGCCCTGGGCCTGGCCGGCTCGATCGGCGGCGGCGTCCGGTACGGCCTGCTCAACGAGATCGTGCCGCCGCAGGGGTACGTGCTCGGCCGTTCGGTGCTCAACGTCTCGGTCGGCGCGATGCAGATCGCCGGCTTCGCGCTCGGCGGCGTCCTGCTGGCCGTGGTGTCGCCGCGGGCGACGCTGGCCATCAGCGCGGCGCTGTCCCTCGCCGCGGCCCTGGTGCTGTGGCGGGGGCTCAGCGCCCGGCCGGCGCGGGCGTCCGGCCGCCCGTCCGTCGCGGCCACGTGGCGGGTCAACCGGCAGCTGCTGGCCACGCCGGCCCGCCGGGCCGTCTACCTGGCGATGTGGGTGCCGAACGGCCTCGTGGTGGGCTGCGAGGCGCTGTTCGTGCCCTACGCGCCGGGTTCCGCCGCCGCGTTGTTCGTCGCGGCGGCGCTGGGCATGCTGTTCGGCGATCTGGCCGCCGGGCGGTTCCTGCCGCCACAGGCGCGCCGGCGCTTCGTCAGCCCGCTGCGCTTCCTGCTCGCGCTGCCGTACCTGCTGTTCGTGCTGCCGCTCGGCACGCCGATCGCGGCGGGCGTCGTCGCGGTGGCGTCGATCGGCTTCGCCTCCACGTTGCTGCTGCAGGAGCGGCTGATCGCGCTGATCGGCGAGGACGTCCGCGGCCAGGCGCTGGGCCTGCACGTCACCGGCATGAAGGCGATGCAGGCGGTCGGCGCCACGCTGGCCGGGCTGCTCGCGCAGTATCTGCCCGCGGGTGCCACGATGGCCGTGATGGCGGTGGCCTCGCTCGCCGTCACCGCGCTGCTCAGCCCCGCCCTGCGCCTGCCGTCGAACGGCACCCCGCCGCTCCCGGTACAACCGGCCGCTGCGCCGGCCGAACAACGATGAGAGGAATCACCATGCAGTCGAATGCTGGACGGGCCATGCCGACGCAGGAGGACGTGCTCGGATACGCCGAGTCGCTGTCGAACTGGGGGCGGTGGGGCGACGACGACGAGCTGGGCACGCTGAACCACATCACCGACGGGGTGCGGCTGGCGGCGGCGCGGGCGGTGCGGCACGGCAGGAGCGTGTCGTGCGCTTGGGAGGTGGCCGTGCCGCAGGAGATGGAGCGGTCGACGACGGCGTGCCCGTGCTTCGCCGACCTGCCGGCCGCCGGCGGCATGCCGCTGCCCGGCTTCCGCAACGACCGGCACTGGGGGTACTCGTCGGAGCGGCTCGGCCTCACCTTCCACGGCAACACGATCACCCACCTGGACGCGCCGTGCCACGTCTTCTGGGACGGCGCCATGTACAACGGGCGGCCGCACACCCTGGTCGACGCCGAGACCGGGTCGGCGTGGGCGGCCGTCACGGCGGCGGCGGACGGCATCGTCACGCGCGGCGTCCTGCTGGACGTCGCGCAGGTGCGCGGGGTGCCGTGGCTGGAGCCCGGTGACGGGGTGTTCCCCGAGGACCTGGAGGAGGCCGAGCGCCGCCAGGGGGTGCGGGTCCGGCCCGGCGACGCGGTGCTGCTGCGCACCGGGCATGGCCGCGTCCGGCACGAAGGCGGCCAGACCGGCGGGGTCACGCAGCCCGGCTGGCACGCGTCCTGCCTGCCGTGGCTGCACGAGCGGCAGGTCGCGCTGATCTGCGCCGACAGCCCCCAGGACGTGCAGCCGTCGGGCTACGACGAGCTGGCGATGCCGGTGCACACCGTGGGCCTCGTCGCCATGGGGCTGTGGATGGTCGACAACTGCGATCTGGAGGCGTGCGCGGCCACGGCCGCCGAGCTCGGCCAGTGGGACTTCCAGCTCGCGATCGCCCCGGTCCGCTTCGCCGGCACCTCCGGCAGCCCGGTCAACCCGATCGCCACCTTCTGACCACGGCCCGGAGCCGTCCGGCCCAGCCGCTGAAGCGCTCGTTGATTCCTTGCTGGGAGCGTTCAGGAGCAGGTGACGGCGAGCTTGCCGAGCGCGCCGGCGCCGAAGGCGGCGAACGCCTGCGCGGCCTGCTCCAGCGGGTAGGTGGCGGTGACCGGGACGCGCAGCGCGCCGGAGACGGCCCGGGCGGCCAGGGCGGTCAAAGTCTGCGGGTTCGGGTCGGACATGATCGCGTGGACGGTGACGTCGGGCCTCTCGACGGCCTCCTGGGTCAGGCCGATGGTGGAGGCGAGGCGGCCGCCCGGCCGCAGCAGGCCCGCGAGCCGGGCGCCGTCCCCGGCCAGGTGCAGCACGGCGTCCACCCCGTCGGGGGCGAGCGCGCGAACCTGAGCCGGTAGATCGCCGCTGTGGTCCACGAGGTGGATCTCGGCATCCGTGAGGCCGGTGACGAACCCGGCTTCGGCGCCGGGGCGGGCGGTGGCGATCACGCGGACACCGCGGGCGGCGGCGAGCTGCACGGCGAGCGCGCCCACTCCGCCGGTGGCGCCCGAGATCAGCACGGTCTCGCCCGCGGCCGGGGCGACGGTGTCGAGGCTGTTCAGCGCGGCGGTGCCGGCCAGGCCCAGCGCGCCCGCCTCCGGCACGGACAGGCCATCGGGGACGGGGGCGATGCCGTAGCCGGCGGGCACCGTGACGTACTGGGCCAGCGAGCCGGTGCCCAGGAACGGCTTCATCACCACGCCGAAGACCACCTGCCCGACGGTGAAGCCCTGGGCGCCTTCACCCAGCGCCTCGACGGTGCCGGCGAAGTCCTTGCCCATCACCAGCGGGAAGCGGTGCTCCATCGCCCCTTGGAGGTAGCCGGCCGCGGTGGCCGCGTCGAAACCGTTGATCGAGGAGGCCGCCACCTTCACCAGCACCTCCCCGGCCTCGGGCTCAGGGGCGGGGACGTCGGCCACGGCGGGGGAGTCCGGGACGGAGTTCAGCGTTACGGCACGCATGAGCAGCACCTCTCAAGAAGTGGAACGGCCTACCCGTTTCCATGGGAGAAGCCTAGCAACAGAAGTGGGTAGGTCGTTCCACTTGTGCATCCCCGGATACGTGCGCGACCTGCTCGGCTCCTGGCTCACCCCCTCCCGTCCCCGTCGCTGCGCGTGCGAGTCCTCCCGGCGGCGGCCCCGTGCCGAGGAGCGCGGCGGTGTCCAGGGCCGTGGCCCGCGTTGCGGTCCAGTGCGAGTGCCCGGACGCGGCCGGGGAAGCGCTCGGCGCAGCGCCGGCTTCCCGGACGGCCGACGGGATCGTCCGGTGCACTTGCGGGCAGTGGTGTGAGCCGGCCGCCTCAGGTCCGCGCGGCTCGGCGGAACGCCGCCGCCGGATCGGCCGCCAGCCGGGCGCGGGCCGCCGGGGTCGGGTGGCAGGTCACGCACCGCTCCGGTCTCGCAGGCTGACGGCCTGAACGAGCGGCCGCCGAGCTGGCCATGAGTGATGCCGCTTCCTAAATGAAGACTTTCCACTTCAAAAACAGGAAGCACTTGCTTAAGATGGGGGACCCAAGGAGGCAGCCCATGAGTCCACTGAAGGTCGGTTACCTGTTGCCGACCCGGGATCACGCGATACGCGGTGACCACGATCTGAAGCAGCTCATCGACCAGGCCCGCCAGGCCGAAGCCCTCGGCCTGGACTCGGTGTGGGCCGGCGACAGCCCATTGACCAGGCCCCGCGCCGACCCGCTGCTCCTTCTGGCAGGCGTGGCCGTCGCCACCACGCGGATCACGCTCGGCACGGCGGTGCTGCTGCCGGCGCTGCGCCATCCGATCCTCCTGGCGCACCAGCTCGCCACCCTGGACCGGCTCTGCGGCGGGCGGCTGATCGCCGGCATGGGCGGCGGGTTCCCCAACGCCGCCACCGAGGCGCAGTTCGCGGCGATCGGGGTCCCGTTCAAGCGCCGCATCGCCCTGATGGAGGAGTCGATCGGCGCGATGCGGCGCCTGTGGAGCGGCGAAGAGGTCTCCCTCGCCGGCCGCGACACCAGCCTCGCTCCGCCACCGGTTCGCCCGGGAGGGCCGGCGATCTGGCTGGCGGGCGGCGGCGAAGCCGCGCTGCGGCGGGTCGCCCGCCTGGCCGACGGGTGGCTGCCGTACCCGCCGCGCGCGCAGACGTACGCGCACGAGCGGGCCCTCATCGAGCGGAGCGCGACGCGGCCCGTCACGCCCGCCCTCTACGCGACCCTCTGCCTGGGAGAGGACCCCCGGCAGGCCCGCGAACGCCTGCGCGGAAGCATCGAGCGCTACTACAACGCTCCGCTGGAAGCCGTCGAAGCCATCCAGGCCATGTTCGCCGGCCCGGCCCAGCAGGCCGCGGACTGGCTCACGTCCTACATCGAAGCCGGCGCCCGCCACCTGGTGATCCGCCTGGCCGCCGACGACCATCGTGCGGCCCTGGAGGAGTTCGCCGGCACCGTTCTGCCGCTCTTGCCTGCGAAAGGAAAAGCATGACCACCTTCGTCCTCGTCCACGGCGCCTGGTACGGACCCTGGGCCTGGGACCGCGTCACCCCGTTCCTGCACGAAGCCGGAGTGCGGACGGTGACCCCCACCCTGACCCTGGAGGGCGACGCCGGTCTGGACACGCACGTCCAGGAACTGGTCACCACCCTGGAGGAAGAGGCGGCCGGCGATGGTGAAGTGGTGCTGGCCGGGCACAGTTACGCGGGGCTCGTCGTCCGCCAGGCGGCCGATCAGCGGCCCGGCCTGGTCAGCCACGTCATGATGATCGACGGCTGGGCCGGGGGCGACGGCGAGAGCCTGTTCAGCCTGGCCCCCGACGCCTTCGTCACCGCGATCAGCAGAAGCGCCCGCGCCAGTGCCGGCGGCCGCCACGTGCCCGCCCCGAAGCCGGAGCGCTTCGGCGTCACCGATCCCGAGGACGCCCGCGTGCTGGCCCGGCGCCTGCGGCCCCAGCCGCTGCGCACCTTCACCGAGGCGACCCGGCTGAGCGGCGCCGTCGACCGGATCCCCGGAACGGCGATCTTCTGCCACCCGCCGACCTTCCCGTTCGAGCAGTTCGGGAAGGCGGTCGGATACCGCACGCTGGCCCTGGACGGCCCGCACGACGCGATGAGCACCCACCCGCGAGAGGTGGCCCGGCTTCTCACGGACCTGCACGCCTGACGGTGACCGGCAGATCCGGAGCTTGAGGAGAAACATGCGTGCGGTGCGACAGCGTGAACGGGGCGGCCCCGAGGGCGGCCGGTCGTACCGATGAGTTTTGTGCGGATCCGTGGTCGATACGGCTCGACAGCGGTGAACCCGCGCTGGGGAACGCCCGGCGCGGGAGCGAGCACATGGAGGCAGTGATGAGCACCGACAACTCCGAGCAGGAGCAGGGGACACGGATGAACGGTCCCAGGGTGCTGGTGGTGGGGGCGAGCGTCGCGGGACCCGCGCTGGCCCACTGGCTGCGCCGGTGGGGGGCCGAGGTGACCGTCGTGGAGCGGGCGCCCGAGCTGCGTCCCGGCGGGCAGGCGGTGGACGCGCGCGGCATCGCCAAGGACGTCATCAGCCGCATGGGGCTGGACTCGGCGGTACGCGCGGCGTGCACCGACACCGCCGGCGCGTACACCGTGGACGCCGACGGGCAGGTGCTGGAGACCTTCAGCGCCGAGGACGACGGTGGCGACGGGTACATCGCCGACATCGAGATCCTGCGCGGGGACCTGTCCCAGGTGCTCTACGACGCCACCCGCGACGGCGTCGAGTACGTCTTCGGCGACCGCATCGCGGAGCTCGCCCAGGACGCGGACGGGGTCGACGTGGTCTTCGCGGGCGGCGACCGGCGGCGCTTCGAGCTGGTGGTCGGCGCCGACGGGCTGCACTCGGCGCTGCGGGCGATGGTCTTCGGGCCGCACGAGCGGTTCATCCGCCACCTCGGGCACGTGCTGGCCTTCTACAGCGTGCCCAACGAGTTCGGGCTGGACCGCTGGCTGCTGGAGTACCAGGATCAGGCGTCGGGGCGCTCCGCCCTGCTGCGGCCCATCCAGGACGCCACCCGGGCGATGGCCATGCTCTCCTTCACCTCGCCTGACTTCGACGTCGACTACCGTGACATCGCGGCCCAGAAGGTGCTGCTGCGTGAGCGGATGACGGGCCTGGGCTGGCTGACCCCGGACATCCTCGCGCACCTGGACGACACCCCCGACTTCTACCTTGACCAGGTCGCCCAGGTGGTGATGGAGCGCTGGTCGGATGGGCGGGTGGCGCTGCTCGGGGACGCGGCGTTCAGCTCCTCGCCGATGTCGGGGCAGGGCACCGGGCTGGCGCTGGTCGGCGCGTACGTGCTGGCCGGAGAGCTGGCCGCCGCCGGATGGGACCCCGCCGCCGGGTTCGCCCGCTACGAGGCGCGGATGCGCTCGTACGTCGAGGCCAACCAGGAGATCGGCCGGCTGAACGCCCGCAGCCGCGACCTCTCCGGGCCGGACGCCGAGCCGGCCCCCGATTTCACCGGCGAATGGTTCGCCGACCTGGTCGGGCGCGCGATCAACGGCGTCGAGCTGCCCGACTACGCGGGGGTGCCGGGCTCCGCCGCCCCGGCCGGAGCGCCGATCACCTCACCGTGACCTGCGGGCGGCGCCGGCGCAGCCGTCACACGACCATGACACGGCACGGACGAGGCGCGGACACCGCTGGCCGACAGTGGACGAGGCCGGCCGGAGGTGTCGTGGGCGTCCGCCGGCCACCAAGTCATGGCGACGATGATCACGTGAAGGAGAAGGCATGGCTGATGGCAGGCGATGGGACCGGCGTTCGCTGCTGCGGGGCGCCGCCGTGCTGGCCGGTGCCGCCGCGACCGTGCCGCTGCTGGGCGAGGCGGCCACCGCCCTGGCCGGCGGCGGCGACGCGGACGCGCTGTTCGAGGCCGGCAAGTTCGAGCAGGCCGGTCGCGCGTACGAGGAGATCCTCAAAAAGGACCCCGGGAACCTGCACGCGGCCCGCCGGCGCGGCTATGTCGGGCTGCTGGCCAACCGGTTCCCGGACGCCGAGAAGTACCTGAAGATGGCCCTCGGCCTGGCGCCCGACGACAAGGAAGCCCACCAGCTCCTGGGCGACTGCTACATCCGGCAGGACAAGTTCGCCCAGTCGGTACCACACTGGGCGGCGGCCGGCGAGGAGAGCTACGCCAAGTGGTTCGCGGCGGTCCGCGGCGAGGCGTACCAGGTGCACGGCGACACGGCTCGGGTGCCGTTCGAGCAGATGGACCCCATGCCGCTGGTGGAAGTCTCGGTCAACGGGGGACCCGCGAAGCGCTTCATGTTCTACACCGGCGCCCCGAACCTGAGCATGCGCGCGTCGGTGGCCCGGGAGGCCGGGCTGAGTCCCGTCTTCAGCCAGGAGACCGACTTCGGGATGGGCCTCGTCCGGGCGCACTGGGGGATCCTGGACTCCTTCAAGCTGGGCGGCATCGAGCTGCGCAACATCCCCGTGAGCTGGACGGAAACGACGTCGGGAGAGGACGTCGACGCCGACAGCGACGGCCTGATCGGCATGTGGGTCTTCTACCACCTGCTGCCCACCTTCGACTACGCGGGCCGGCAGCTGATCCTGCGCCGCCGCACCGCCGAGACGGCGCAGGCGGTGCGCGCCGCCGCCGCGCGGGCGGGCGTCCGGGCTTTGCCGGTGTGGCTGGCCCGCGAGCAGTACCTGCACAGCGTGGGCAGCTTCACCGGCGCCGCCGGATCCGCCACCGGGGTGGTGGGCGTGAACTTCGGCGGGGTGGGCGAGATCGCCGCCGGCGTGCGCGGGAAGACGGCCGAGCGGCTGGGGATCCGCGTCGACCACGACCGCCAGATCGGCACGTTCGCGCAGAGCCATCCGGCCGTCGTCCACCCCTGCTATCCGAAGGAGATCCGGCTCGGTGACGCCGTCGCCAGGGACGTCTACTGCTACACGAACCCGAACCAGCCGCTCAACGTGCCCTGGCCCTACGGGACCGGGTTCGACTCGCCGGGCTGGTTCTCCCACTGCTTCTGGAAGCCGTACAACGTCACCGTCGACTTCACGCACATGAATCTCTACGTCGCCCGCGGCAAGGCCGCCTGATCACTACGACGGTATGGGCGGCGAGCTGGACGAGGACGGCTGAGGGACACGTGGGCGTCGTGCCGCGTGCCCTGCGGGGCGAAGGTCGGCACGACCCTGCCGAATAACTCATCAGCGTTGAGTTCTGGTCGGTCAGCACTTATCGTGAACTCACCACCGTTGAGTTGTCTCGGGAGGAGATGACGATGCCGCCATCCGTAGTGATCACCGGAACGTCGTCGGGCATCGGCCGCGCGTCCGCCCTGGCCCTGCGCGCCAGGGGCTTCACCGTGTTCGCCGGCGTCCGCGATCTCGCGGACGCCGAGGACCTGCGTGCCACGTCCGGTGGCGGCATCGTCCCGGTGCGCATCGACGTCACCGACGCGGAGTCGATCGCCACGGCCGTGGCGCAGGTGGCGGCGGCCACGGGGGCGGCCACGGGGGCGGCCACGGGGGCGGCCATGGGGGCGGCAGGGCTGGCCGGGCTGGCCGGGCTGGTCAACAACGCCGGGAGCGGCGCGCCGTGGCCGATGGAGCTCGTGCCGCTGCAGGTGTTCCGGGAGCATCTCGAGGTCAACCTCACCGGGCAGCTCGCCGTCACCCAGGCGTTCCTGCCGCTGATCAAGCGGGCCAGGGGGCGCATCGTCAACGTGGGCTCCGAGGGCGGGCGCATCACGCTGCCGTTCCTCGGCCCCATCACGGCCGCCAAGCACGGGCTGGTCTCGGTGACCGACGCGCTGCGCATGGAGCTGCGCCCGTGGGGGGTGCAGGTCAGCATCGTGGAGCCGGGCGCCACCCAGAGCAGGGCCCCGGTCAAACTGGCCGACAACGGCCGCCGTGCCGTCGCCGAGCTGTTCTCCGCACGCGGCCGGGCCGACTACGGGGTCACGTTCCTGCACGTGATCGAGAAGATCGCCGCAGGCCACGAACGGACGGGCAGCCCGCCGGAGGTGATCGCCCGCGCCGTGGTGCAGGCGATGACCGCGCCCAGGCCGCGCACGCGTTACCCCGCCGGCGGGCACGCCAGGCTGCTCACCCGGCTGCGGCGCGTGCTGCCGGACCGCGCGATGGACGCCCTGTTCCGGCACATGCTCGGCCTCGACCGAGCCTCCTCCGCGGGGGTGTGACGATGGTGCCGCCAGTCGTTCGACGGATTCGCACGCAGGAGGGGGCCTCTACCCTGAGCGGTGTGAACCGCCCGGTCGCCACCGGTACGGGACCGCTGGGGGAGGGCGGTGCGGGGTGACCGGCGGGCGAATGGGGATGCTCATGCTCATAGGGCGGATCGAGGAGCAGGCGGTGATCGACCGGCTGCTCGCCGCGGCCAGAGCCGGGAAGAGCGGATCGCTGGTGCTGCGCGGTGAAGCCGGGATCGGCAAGTCGGCGCTGCTCGACCACGCCGCCGCGGCGGCGGGCGAGGAGATGCGGGTGCTGCGCGGGGCGGGCTTCGAGCCGGAGATGGAGTTGCCCTTCGCCGGGCTGCACCTGCTGCTGCGCGGCACCGTTGACGCCATCGACCTGCTGCCCGCCACGCAGGCCAGGGCCCTGCGCGGCGCGCTCGGCCTGGAGCCCGGCTTCAGCGGTGACCGGTTCCTGGTCGGGCTGGCCGTGCTCACCCTGCTGGCCGACCTCGCCGAGCGGCGCCCGCTGCTGTGCCTGGTGGACGACGCCCAATGGCTCGATCACGCCTCTGCCGAGGCGTTGCTGTTCGCGGCCCGGCGGCTGGAGGCCGAAGGGGTGGTGCTCGTCTTCGCCGCCCGCGAGGACGAGCGCGCCTTCCCCACCGCCGGCGTACCGGACCTGCACCTGACCGGGCTCGCCCCGGCCGACGCCGCGAAGCTGCTGGCCGTCAACGCCGCCAACGCCGCGCACGCCGGCGACCTGGCCCCGCAGGCGCGCGAACGCCTCCTGCGCGAGGCACGCGGCAACCCCCTGGCCCTGCTGGAGCTGCCCGCGCTGCTCACCCAGGCACAAGCGGCGGACGCGGCCCCCATCCACGCCTTCGGCATCGACGCCCGCCCGGCCCCGGGCCGGGTGCACCGCGCGTTCCGCGACCGCATCGCGCGCCTGCCCGAGGCGGCGCGCACCGTACTGCTGGTGGCCGCCGCCGACGACACCGGCTCGCTCGACGTCATCCTGACGGCGGCCCGCACGCTCGGCGCGGACCTGGCCGGCCTCGACACCGCGGAGGCGGCCGGCTTGATGCATGTCGGCGACGGCCGTGTCACCTTCCGCCACCCCCTCGTCCGCAGTGCCGCCTACCATCTGGCCTCCTTCATGCGGCGGCTGGCCGCCCACCGCGCGCTGGCCGGGACGTTGGCCGGGCGTCCCGGCGACGTGGACCGCTGGGCCTGGCACCTGGCCTCGGCCGCCACCGGCCCCGACGAGGAGAGCGCGGCGGCGCTGGAGCGCAGCGCCGAGCACGCCCGCGCCCGGGGCGGGCACGCGGCGGTCGCCGCCGCCTGCGAGCGTGCGGCCCGGCTCAGCCCCGACCCGCGCGAGCGCGGCCGCCGCCTGACCCTCGCCGCCGCCGCGGCCGCCGAGGCCGGGCTGTACGAGCGCGCGAGCGAGCTCGCCCACCAGGCCGCCGCCGACGTGGCCGACCCCCAGGTGCTGGCCTACCTCGCCCGCACCCGGGCGATGATCGCGATGGCGCACGGCGAGCCGGAAAGGGCGCACGCCCTGCTCGCCGGAACGGCTGAGGCCGTCATCGGCCAGGCCGAGGACGTCGCCGTCACCCTGTTCTTCGACGCGCTCACCCCCGCCTGGATCGGCAGCGACTACGCGGCACTCGAGAAGACGGCCACCCGCGTGTCCACGCTCCCCAGCACGAAGACCGGGCCGCTGCGGCCGATGACGCGGGTCCTGGCCGGCATGGGCGGGCTGGCCGGCGAGGAGCCGCCGGCCGGCCTGGCGTGGCTGCGCGACATGATCGAAGGCCTGCGGGACCGCTCCGAGCCCGCCGAGCTGCGGGAACGCGCGCAGCTCGCCATCTGGGACCTGGTGATCGGCGACGACACGAAGGCCCACGAACGTGCCGTGGCCATCGAGCGCCAGTGCCGGAACCAGGGCGCGATCGGGCTGCTGCCGCTGGCGCTCGCCCTGGTGGCCCGCTCGCAGATGTTCCTCGGCCTGCACCGTGAGGCGCTGGCCAGCGCCGAGGAAGGGCTGCGCATCGCCCGCGACACCGATCAGGGGTACTACGCGGCGCTGCTCGTCGGCGTCCTGACGTACCTGGCCGCGATCGAGGGCGACGAGGAGCGGTGCCTGAAGTTCGCCGAGCAGATCGCCGATGTCCACGACGCCGCCACGGGCGGCATGCGCTGCGTCTCGCTGAACCTGCTCGACCTCGCGCTGGGCCGGCCCGAGATGGCCCTGCGCAGGGCCGAGGCGTTCGGCGCGTTCGGGCCCGCCGCCCGTACCGTCATGATCATGCACCGCATGCCGGACCTGGTGGAGGCGGCCGTGCGGGCCGGCTGCCCGCGCTTCGCCGCCGCCGCGTCCGAACGGGTGCAGATGTGGGCGGCGCAGACCCCGTCACCCTGGGCTGATGCGGTGGCGCTGCGCTGCAGCGCGCTGCTGGCCCCCGACGAGGACGCCGAACGCTACTACGAGCAGGCGCTGCACCTGCACCAGCGGGGCGGCCGGCCGTTCGAGCGGGCCCGCACCGAGCTGCTGTACGGCGAGTGGCTGCGCCGGCTGCGCCGGCGTGCCGACGCCCGCCACCAGCTCCGCTCGGCTCTGGACATCTTCGACCGGCTCGGCTCGCGGCCGTGGGCCGAGCGGGCTCGTGCGGAGCTGCGTGCGGCGGGAGAGCGGCAGACCGGCGATGGGCGTGCGTCGGAGGGTGTGGTGGATCGGCTCACGCCGCAGGAGCTGCAGATCGTCCGGCTGGCGGCCACGGGGCTGAGCAACCGGGAGATCGCGGCCCAGCTCTTCCTGAGCCCGCGCACGATCGGCTACCACTTGTACAAGGCTTATCCGAAGCTGGGGGTGGCCTCGCGGGCGGAGCTGGCCAGGCTCGACCTCGACGAGGGTGGACCCCTCGCCCGTCAATAACTCAACGTTGAAGAGTTATTCTGCTGGGGTGACTGAGACCCGCCAGAAGCGAGGCCCCGGACGCCGTCCAGGGACCTCGGGGACCCGTGAGGCCATCGTGCGAGCGGCGCAGCAGAGCTTCGCCGAGCGCGGCTACACCGCGACCACCATCCGCGGGGTCGCCACCGCGGCCGACGTCGACCCGGCGCTCGTCCTGCAGTTCTTCGGCAGCAAGGACGGGCTGTTCGACGCCGCCCTGCGGGTCGATCCGCCCACCCGATCCCTGCTGACGCTGGTGCACGAGAGCGACGCCGACGTGCTCGGGGAGCGGCTGCTGCGCCGCTACCTGGAGCTGTGGGAGACGCCCGGCACGGGAGCGCGGCTCCTGGCGGTGGTACGCGGATCGGCGGCCTCCCCCAGCGCGTCGGCGATGGTGGCCGCGTTCATGTCCGAGGAGGTGATGCTGCCCCTCGCCCGCGCCATCGGGGCCGACCACGCCGAGCTGCGGGCCAACCTCACCGGCGCCCACCTGCTGGGCGTCGCCACCGCCAGGTACGTGCTGCGCGTCGAACCGCTCGCCTCGCTCGACCGCGAGCGCCTGGTCGCCATCCAGGCCCCCGTCGTGCAGCACCACCTCACCGGAGACCTCGGCTGACAGTCCCTCTGGCCTGCCCCGGCACGTGAACCGGCGGCGCCGCTCACCAGTCACGTGACAGATTCGCGCCGCCACGACCGCCTTCTAGGGTCGATACCGATCAGGAGCGATAGCCGGCGGACCGCGTCCGTCCCGCCTGACCGCCCGGGTGCCCGGCGACGGAAGGCGGACGGCGCGCATTCACACCACGAGGAGCAGGCATGAGCGCACTTCCGCCCTTGACGAGCATCGCTGGAACGAGCATCGGGGTGGCCGCCCTGCGCGCGCTGGAGGACGGTCGCGAGGACCGGCTCTTCCACGATCCGTACGCCGAGCGCTTCGTGCGGGCGGCCGGCGGGCGACGGCTACTGGGACACGGCGCCCGCCGGCTGGGCGGCCTTCGCCGCGCTCATGGGGGAGCAGGTCGCGGTGCGCACCCGGTACTTCGACGAGGAGCTGCTTCGGGCCGTGGCGGAGGGGTGCGAGCAGGTCGTGCTGCTGGCCTCCGGCATGGACGCGCGCGCGTACCGGCTGGACTGGCCCGGCAGGACGCGCGTGTTCGAGGTCGACCTCGCCGAGGTGCTGGCGTTCAAAGCCGCTGTGCTGCGGAACGCCGAGCCGGCGTGCGAGCGCGTGGAGGTGCCGACCGATCTGCGCCTGGACTGGCCGCGAGCGCTGCGCGAGGCCGGGTTCGCGCCCGGCGCCCCGACGGCCTGGCTGCTGGAGGGCATCCTGTACGCCCTCACGCCCGAGGCCGCCCACGGCCTCCTCGACCGCGTGACGAGCCTGTCGGCGCCCGGCAGCGTCGCGGCCTTCGAGCACCTCCCGGACAATCCCGCCCTGCGCACGGCCAGGACCGCGATCTCCGCCGACATGGCGAACCTCTGGCTCGGCGGCCCCGAGGGCGAACCGGACCGGTGGTGGGGACGGCACGGATGGGCGACGCAGGCCCGGGACGTCCGCGAGGTGGCCGCGGCGTACGGGCGCCCCGCGCCGGCCGCGTTCGATCCCGCCCGTGCAGGCTCGGGCCCCGGCTGGGTGGGCACCGCCCGGCTCCCGAGGACCGAATGATCGGGCGGTCGTCGTGCGTGTCCGAGATCGGTCTGCGGACCGGCGCGGCGGTGGGGTCATGACGTGGCCAGGATCTTCTCCAACTCCTCCAGCGCGGCGCACGTCTCGATGACGCCCATCTCGGCGGTGAAGCGGACGGCGTCGCGTATGTCATCGGCACTGGCCACCTTGAGGGCGAGCTCGACGTGCCGGCGGAACGACTCGCCGAGCGCGCGCTGGGTGACGTGCGCGGTGAGCGCGACGAAGGCGCGCTCGCGCGGGCTCAGCCGCTCCTCCGACCAGGCCCGCCTGGTGCGGGAGGCCACGAACCTGATCAGGGCCAGCATGTCCGCGTACGGGACGCCGTGCCTGCTCATCGCGAGGACGTGCATCTTGAAGGGCAGGCCGAAGCTGGCGCGGCAGATGTCGTGCGCCGTCACCTGCAGCAGCTTCTCCCGCACGCTGGTGCCCGGAAGGCCGAAGGTGAACCCGCCGGTCTCCAGCGCCATCTTCTCGAACTCGGCGTCTACGGCGGCGAGCGGGCCGCTGGGGAGATCAACCATGGGGCCGGCCTTTCTCATGATCGTGGGACGGAGCGGTGAGGAGCGGGCCGTCCTCCCGCCCTTCCACGCTATATCCTCACTTGGGGACTTTTAAGTCCTCGTGTGGGGATATAGCGTGGAAGGGCGGCGCGGGACGCGGCGGAGTGCCCGCCGCGTCCCCGTGCCGCCGGGCGAGGCGCCCGCCCCTCGAGGTGCTGGTACAGCCGGTACCCGTCCATGCGTCGCCGCGCACGCTACTATCGGATCACCGACGACGGCGTGCGCGCCGTGCGTGCTCAGGCGCCCCGTTCGCAGCACGCCGCCGCACGCATCCTGCGGCCGAGCGGGGTGAGCAGCGGATGAACCACGTTCTTGAACTGCGGTACCGCCGCCTCCTGCGTGCCTACCCCCAGAACCACCGGGCCTCGCACGGCGAGGAGCTGATCGGCACGCTGATGGAGGCCGCCCGGCCGGGAAAGCGCCGGCCGTCGCTCCGCGAGACGCTACGTCTCCTCGCCGGCGGGTTCACCGTCCGCGTCCGGGCCGCCCGCGCGCACGGCGTGCCGCCATGGACTGACGGCCTGCACCTCGGCGCCCTGATCGTGGCGGTTCTCACGTTCGCGCGGCTTCCCGTCCTGCCGTACCTCATCTACCCGGTGTGGACGGCGCTCGGGATCGTCCTGGTGGTGGCGCTCGTGCGGGGCCGGATGCGGGTCGCGGCTCCTCTCGCGGCGGTCGCCGCGGTGCTGACGAGCCAGCCCATGATCCCGGGGCTCGGCGGCCCGGTGCTCGCCCTCGGCCCGTTGTACGGCGACGTCGCGCCCGTCGCGCCCTACTGGGTGGTCGCGGCCGCCTCGGCGGTCCTGGCCCTTCGGCGAGCGGGGGACCGCGCGTCCGGGAAGGTGCCGTGGCGGGGTACGGCGATGCCCGCCCGGTCACCGTGGTGGCTCCTCGTCCCGCCGGCCAGCTGGGCGTTGCAGCTGACGCAGGTGCCGACGTGGGAACCCGTCTGGGTCGTGTCGCGGGCCGGCCTCGAGGTGCTGGTCCTGCTGCTGGTGCTGGCCGCCACACTGGCCGCCAGGGACGGCCGCTGGGCGCTGGCGGCCGCCGTCCATCTGCTTCCCGGCCTGGTCTACCTGGCCGAGAACCTGCCGGTGACCGGCGCCCGCGGCTTCCTGTACTGGAGCGTGCTCACCGCCCTCGTCGCGGCCTCCTTGATCGCTGCCCGCTGGGTGCCCGCCCCTCCTGCACCACACTCGTGGGAACGGCCGGAGCCGCGCGCTGATAATTGACTCGCCGTGCCAGCGGGGATGCCGGTCTAATACCGCCATGCGCATCACCTCGGAAACGTTCACCGGCGGCATCCGCGAACGGCTCTTCACCATCGGAGAGATTCCCGGGGTGCTGTGGACGCCGGCCGAGGGCTCCGGTCACCGCCCGCTGGTCCTGATCGGGCATGGCGGCGGGTCGCACAAGAAGGGATGGGAGGTCGTCTCCCGGGCCTTCCCGTACGTCACCACCTGCGGCTTCGCGGTCGCCGCGATCGACGCGCCGGGCACCGGCGACAGGCCGGAGCACCCGGAGGTCCGGCGGCTGGTGGCGCTCATCCAGGAACGCGAGGCCGCGGGCGAGCCCTTCTGGTCCGGCCCGGAGTGGCCCGCCCTCAACGAGACCGTGGCGGCGCAGCTCATCCCCGACTGGCAGACCACCCTGGACGCGCTGCGGAAACTGGACTCCGTCGGCGACAGCCGGCCCGTCGGCTACTACGGCCTGTCGCAGGGCGGTGAGATGGGCATCCGCCTCGTCGCGGCCGAACCCCGGATCAAAGCCGCGGTCCTCGGCCTCATCGGAAGCGAGTGGCTCATCGACACCGCGGCGCGGATCACGATCCCGGTCGAGTTCCTGCTGCAGTGGGACGACGAGGGCAACCCGCGCGAGTCGGTCATGAAGCTGTTCGACGCGCTCGGCTCCGCCGAGAAGACCCTGCACGCCAACCCCGGCAGCCACTTCCGGGTCCCGTCCTTCGAAATTGACAGCTCGATCCGATTCTTCGCCCGGCACCTTGGTACGTCAGGGAGCCTCCGCGCCCGGTGAGGACGTGCCGTGCGGTCAGCGCGCCGCCGTCACCGCGCACTCGCCGCAACCGCTTTGCGAGCCGGCAGGAAGGACTGCTGCTCGTCCTCCGGATAGTCACCGTCGTCGTCAGTCAGGCTCGCGCAGCAGCCGGGCGCGCACGATGAGTCCGGTCTGGTCGAGGGCGGTCATCGAACCCACCTCGAACCGCAGGCCCGGGTACGCCTGCCGCGCAACGGCGATCATCTGCGGCGACAGGTCGACGCCGGACACCGGCGATCCCAGGCCGTGCAGGTGCGCCGCCAGGCGGCCAGGACCGCATCCGGCGTCGGCGACAGGTCCTGGACCCGCGGCCCGTACCAGTTCGGCGAAGCCGGTGAGCATCGCCCGGTCCAGCGGCTTGGCCGCCGGCTCGCCCTCGATCCAGCGCGCGTAGTGGACGGCCATGGTGTCGTAGGACGCGCGCGTGGCCCGAAGAAAGTCCGGTTCGGTCACGGTCAGTGATCATATCCGGCGGCTTGGGGACGTTCGTACGAAGCGCGAACCCCCCGGGTCTCGGTCAGCGTCCGGGCGGCGGCTTGCGGTAGGTGACGAGCTCGTCGCCCGGTCCCGGGTACGCCATGATCAGCAGCCGCTGACTGCCCCGTTTCCCGCCTTTGCCGGGGAACCAGGCGAAGTGGACGCGGATGCGGTAGTGCCCCGTGCGGCCGTCGAGCGACAGGTCGGGCAGCTCCATGCCGCCCGTACTCGCCCGGAAGAACATCCGGCCGCCGCGATGGTCGTAGCCGGCCTTTGACGCTCTGGCCGGGCACGCCGTCGTCGGGGCCGGCGCCCGTCCCGGAGGCGTACAGCTCCATTCCCGTTCCCGGCCAGCGCGGATCCTCCAGCCGCACCGCCTTGGCGGGCGCGATCAGAGGGCGGTGGCGAGGGGTGGCCGCGCACTTGCGTCGCTCCTTGGCGTCGGACTCGGCGAACTCGCGGTCCGCGGCGGCCATGTCGGCCTCGACGGTGGCGCCGGCGGCCGGGCAGATCGGGGCGAGCAGGCCGTACAGCTCGCGCACGTCCACCCCCTCCGCGGCGTCCACGCGGGCCAGCTCGTCCGGGTCGTCGCGGGTGTAGACGGCGCACAGGCGGTGTCCGTGGGCGAGCAGCACCTGGTCGGGCGTGCTGTCGGCGAGGCCGAGCGCCTTGCCGGTGCGCACGGCGCAGATGAAGGCGCGCGGGCCGGTGGGCGGCGGCGGGCAGGAGACACAATGCCGCGGACGCGAACACGGCCGTCACCAGCGCGTGGCGGCGCGGGCGGGCCGGGGCGGGGCGGCGTACGGCCCGCCCGGGTGGAGCAGCGGCCGCTCCTCCGCCGTCACGGGGACGCCTCCGTCCTCGTTCGCGAAGGCGGAGGCGTCCCCGTGACGTTGGAGGAAGGCCCGGCGGGCGAGGGGAGCGTCATGGATGAGGTCATAGGCGATGTCGGGGTGCGGGGGGCTGAGCCGAAAAGGCGGGTTCGGTTAGTCGGGAAATGAGTTTATGACGGTCCGAATGGCCGGGAGGGCCGCCGCGGCCGGCGGGAGGAACAGGCTGCGCTTTCGGCCGATATGTCAATGCAAAAACCAGGTGCGTCTGACGAATATGAGCCCCTCTTGCCTTTTCTTCGCCTACGACGCATTATTTCGATCATCGGCTGGGGCGCCCACCAAGCCGCGAAACCCCTTGGTGCTGTTCGGTGCTCAGGAAGGATCGTCCGTGACCCGACGCGCGCTCCTCGCCGCCCCCGCCCATGCCGTCGACGGCGAGCCGGCGAGCGGGACCTGGCACGAGAGCCCCTGCTTCTGACGCAAGGACCCCACCGCTTCCCCCGCTCAGGAAAGGACGATTCATGATCCGTCGCGTGCTGGCTGCCGCCGCCCTGACGAGTGCCGTGCTCGCCACCGTACCGGCCGCCGCGCAGGCCGCCCCCCTGTGCCGGGCCGGCTACATGTGCAACACCCAGTACTTCTCCGACGCCGCCCGCACCAACCTGGTCGGCGTCAAGACGGAGTTCTGCGACGGCGAGGTCTCGATCTGGGGCAGGACCACCGGCTACATCACGTGGTCCGCGAGCCCCTGCGGCTGACGAAGGACGGCCGGCCGCCCCGTCGTGGTGAGCGGGGGCGACGACCACACCGTACGCGTGTGGGACCCCGCGACAGGCGTGAGCGAGCCGCTGGACCTGGGGGCCGGCAGCGTGGCGGCGGCCCCGAGGTGCGGGTGTGGACCTGGACACCGGCGACCAGGTCTGCCCGCCGCTCACCGGCCACGCCGTCGCCGCCACCCCGCGCGGCCACGTCGTCGTCTGCTTCGACCGCGACATCGCCGTGTGCACCGCGACTCCGCCGAGCTGACCCACCGCGTGCCGCCCGGCCTCCCGCCGCAGAGCGCCACCGCGAGGCGCCGCCGGTCCGGCTACGGCCTGAGCACGACGCGCACCTGCGCCGAAGCGTGGCCGGACAGGAGTGCGACGGCACTCTCGACCTCCGCCAGCGGGCAGACCCGCGTGACCGAGGCCGACAGGTCGAGCCGGTGGTGCGCCAGCAGGCCGGCCACCCGTCGCAGGTCCTCCAGGGGGTAGCCGAGGAACGCGGCGGCGGTGTGCTCGCGGTCGTAGAAGCGCCCGAAGTCCTGGATGGCGATCGCTCCCGTGCACACCCCGGCGAGGACCAGGCGGCCCCGCATGCCCAGGAGCGACTGGGCCTGATCGCGCGCTTCGGGACGGCCGGCGAAGTCCACGGCCACGTCGAAACCGCGACCGCCGGTCAGGGCGTCGGCCCGGGCCGGAGCTTCCGGATCGGCCGGGTCGCAGGCCAGGTCGGCGCCCAGGTCGAGAGCGCGCCGGCGGGCCTGCGGCAGGGGATCGAAGGCGACGATCGGCGCCGCGCCGGCGAGCCGGGCGATCTGGACGCCGTGCGCGCCGAGGCCGCCGACTCCCCACAGCGCGACGCTTTCGCCCGCGCGCAGGGCGCCGATCCGGATGAGCGCGCGGTAGGGCACGGTGACGGCGTCCGGAACGATCGACGCGGCCTCGGGCGGAAGCTCGTCCGGCACCCTGACCAGCGCGTGATGGGCGGAAAGGGCGTAGTTCGCCCATCCGCCGTCGACGTCCATGCCCAGGGTGCGCAACGACGCGCACGGCCCGGACATCGACCCGCACGCCGCGCACAGCCCGCAGCGTTGCCGGGACATGGGCATGACGCGCTGCCCCGCCCGCCAAATGCCGGGTACGCCCGGGCCCACCGCGGCGATCGTCCCGGCGATCTCGTGGCCGAGGGTGACGTGGTGCCCCGGCCCGCCGTCGGGGGTGAAGGCACGCAAGGAGCCGTCGAGGACGTGGACGTCCGTCAGGCAGACGCCTGCGGCCTCCACCCGGATCAGCACCTGGCCGGGGCCGGGCCGCGGAACGGGCACCTCGTGCAGGCCGAAGGAGCCCGTCGAGGTCTCCAGCCGCGCGGCGGTCATCGTCTCGGGGAGAACGGCCGGGTCCTGGGTCCCGGCGTCGATGGTGTGCGTCATGCCGCTCCTGTCGGGGGCGTCGGTGGTCAAGAGCTCAAGGCGGTCAGCCGCGCCATGTCGGCCTCGCTCATCCGGCCGGCGACCTCGGCCGCCCCGAGGTTCTCCAGGAGGTGGCCCGGATCGCCGGTTCCCGGGATGAGGAGGATCCCCGGGTGCCGGTTGAGCAGCCACGCGAGCGCGACCTGCGCGGGTGATGCGGCGAGGCCGCCCGCCACCTCCGTCAGCACGGACGCGCGGCGTTGCGCCGCGGTGCCCAGCGGGAAGTAGGGCACGAACGGGATGGCCGCCTTCGTGCAGGCGTGGAGCACGTCCTCGCTGCCGCGGTCGAAGAGGTTGTAGCGGTTCTGCACCGCGGCGACCGGCGCGATCGCGGCCGCGCGAGGCAGGTGGCCGGGAACGATGCCACTGAGGCCCAGGCAGCCGATGTCGCCCTTGGTGACCAGCTCGGCGAGCGTGCCCCAGGATTCCTCGAACGGGGTGGGATCGTGGTCGAGCAGCCCGTCACCGCCGACTCTCAGATACACGAGGTCCAAGCGGTCACGACGGAGGTTACGCAGGTTGTCGTGCACCTGGTGGGTGAGCTCGGCCGGTGCGGCCGCGGGCAGCCACGCGCGGGTGTCGTCCCGCCGGACACCGACCTTGGTGGCGATGAGCAGCGTGTCCGGATACGGGAACAGGGCGTCGCGGACGAGGTGGTTGGCGACCTCAGGCCCGTAGAAGTCGGCCGTGTCGAGGTGGGTGACGCCGTGGTCCACCGCGGTGCGTAGCACGCCGATCGCGCGGTCGCGGTCGGCGGGCGGCCCCCACACCCCCGGCCCGGGCAGCTGCATCGTCCCGAATCCGACGCGGCCCACGGATCGGCCGGCCAGGGAGGAGGGGGATGGTGATGTCGTGGTCATGTCTGCGCTTTCGTGTCGGTGGGCCGATGGCTCGGGCAGGTCGGGGCGGGACGGCGGAAGACGGCGCACGTCCAGGTGAATCCGCCGCCTCCGTTGAGGATCAGCGCGTGCTCTCCCGGCGGCAGCGGGCAGGCCGCGGTGGGGAAGGCGGCGAGGTTCGCCAGCAGGTCTCCCGCTCCAAGGTGTCCGGTGTGCTGCCCGAGATCGAGGCAGGGCACGCCGGGGAGCAACCGTTCCAGGACCGGGCGGTAGAGGGCGGCCAGCGTCCGCGCACCGACCCGCGGCAGCAGGACCATGCGCGGTGCCGGGCCGCCGTGATCGAGACCGGCGTGCCGTAGGGCGGTGCGGATCGCCTCGGCGGCGCCCGCCCGGGCCGCGCTCCGGAAGGTCTCGGCATCGTGCTCGGTGAGGAAGCGCCGGCGGGTCTCGCGCGGATGGGGGGCGCCGGTGTCGCCCGGACGCCGGCCCGCGCGGTGCACGGCCTCGAGGTGCGGGGCGGCGGTGGACGCGAGCGCCATGAGCTGCAGGTCGTCGCGGCCGGGCGCGGGCAGGTCGATGACGGCGGCGCAGCCGGCATCGCCGTACAGCATGATGTCGCCGCGCCAGCGGTCGAATCCGGGCGGGACGAACGTGTCCGCCGCCGTGATCAGCACGGGCCCCGTCTCGGGGTCGGCGGTGAGCCAGGCCGCGGCGGTGTGCAGCGCGGCGGCGGAGCCGTTGCTCATCTGCTGCACCGACAGCGGCAGGGCGCGGCCGGCGCCGAGCCGGTCGGCGATGTGGTGGGCCGGCGACCAGAACGGATGCGCCGGCCGGTGCAGCCAGGTGTGGATCAGGAGGCGGATCGCCGAGGGCCGCGTGGCGGCCTGGTCCAGGGCGAGCCGGGCCGCCTCCACGGCGAACGCCTCGGGGGTGTCTCCCGGCTCGGCGGCGGGCAGTGCCTCGTAGCCGCTGGCCGCATGGTCCTGCGGTCGCAGCAGCCCGCCGGCCAGCGCCTCCGACACCTGCAGCGAGCGGCGCGGCAGGTGGACGGCGGCGGCGCGGATCGCCAGCGGCGCGCGGAGCCTCATGGCGCGGCCCTGGTCGGGGCGGGTTCACCGGGGCCGTCCTGGAGCCGTCCCAGGCACTCTTCCGGCGCCACCCGGGCCGGGTCCGCTCCCTGATCGGTGATCCAGCGGATCATCCGGCGGACGGGCTCCACGCAGTCCTGAGGGAGCTCGTGCCGGTAGTGGGCCGCGTAGCCGAGGTCCACGATCCGCTGCACCCCGTACAGGGGCGCCGTGTCGCGCACCTCGCGGCGCAGGGACGGCGGGTACACGCCCAGCGTCTGCGTCGCGGAGGTGAGGGCCGGCACCGCGTCGCGCGCGTCCGCCACCGGCACGACGTTCACCACCCGGCCGCTCAGCTGCTCGGGGAAGTCGAGCGCTTCGCCGGTGAGCGAGACCACGACGGCGCCCTCACCGTCGTGGCCGCCGAGCACCTTGTACCAGTCGGGCACCGCGCGCAGGGCCTGCAGCCGGGCGCGCAGCTCCGGGTCGAACCGCCGGGCGGGAGTGCTGACCTGTTCGGGCAGTGCCCGGATCTGCGCGTACACCAGGCGGGCCCACGCGCAGGCCCGGGCGACGCCCTCCGCCCCGGTACCGGTGGCGACATAGATGACCTTGCTGTTCATGCAGCCGAGCTGGTTGAGCGCGCCGACGTCCACGGCGGCGCGCCGGGCGGTCTCGGCCATCTCCTCGCCGGAGGCGAAAGCCTCGGGGCCGACGAGGGACGCGCTCAGCTTCGGGTCGAAGGTGAGCAGCTCCAGCCCCGGCCGCAGATACCCGGTGATGTGCCGGATCGCGGCGTGGCCACCCCACGCGACGACCTTCTCCAGGTGCGCCGGATGGTAGAGCTGCCGCTCCAGCGCGGCGTCGCCGCCCTTCCAGTGGAGCACGCTCAGGTGCTTGGTGAGCGGGTGGCCGGGAGCCATGGCGGCGGCGGTGCGGGCGATGGCGGGTGCCGTCAGCGGATCGTTCGACGGGGTCTTGATGATGGCGTCGCCGCGTGTCAGGGCGTTGCGGATGACGGTGAGCGCGGCGATCATCGGGCTGTTGCCGGCGATGACGTGCACCGCACGCGCGCCCATGGCCCGCACCGACGCGGTGCGGCCGTCGGGCTGGCGTACCTGCTGCCAGCCGTCGAGCGCCGCCGCGCCGCCGGCCTGCCGGGCGACGGCACGGATCGCCTCCGGCGTGAACAGGCTCGGCAGATGGGCGTAGGTGCTGAGCAGGAGCGGCGGGGTGAGGTCGGACCAGGCGGAGGAGCGCTGGACGGCCTCGGCGATGAGCGGATTGGCCTCCGGACGCAGCCGGGGGCCGAGTGCCACGAGGTAGTCCTCGATCTCCTGGTAGCGCAGCGCGCCGACGTCCGCCATCGCGGCCGGATCGCGCAGGGGCAGGTCGCGCAGCAGCGTGTGCGGGTCGGGAGCCTGGAAGCCGCCGACGCCGTCGCGGGCGGCGAACCGTACGGGCGGGCCGGTGACGGTCCTGCCCCGCAGCACGGACGCGGCGTGGGGGACGTCGCCGGATTCAGGCACGAGTGTCCTCCAGGTAGCGAAGGGCGTCGGCGTGGGCGTCGGGAGCCGCCGCGCAGGTGATCTTGTCCTCGCCGCCCTGGCCGGCGTCGTAACGCTCGATGCGCCGGTCGATGTGGGGGGTGGAGCGTCCGCACGGGCACGCGGAGAAGCCGGCCGTCACGCGGTCGCCCGAGGCGAACCCTCCCCAGTGGACCTCCGCCATCAGGTCGAAGAAGGCCGCCCGTCCGGTCTGTACGCCGCTGCGGGGAAGCGGCCGCCCGGTGTCGGGGTCGAGGACGTAGAGCACGACCCAGGGCTCGATGTGGAAGCGGCCCTGCGAGCAGAGGTTGTTGAGCGCCATGACTTCGGACAGCGCGTAGATGTGGTGCAGCGCGGGCACGCCGAAGAACGCCCGGACCGTCCGTTCCCAGTCGTCCGGCACGGCCTGGTTCTTGGCTCCGCCTCCGGGCATGACGACGGAGCCCGGGTCGAACACCGCCTCCAGCCCTTGGTCCAGGCCGGCGCGGGCGACGGAGTACAGCAGGTTCCAGGTGTTCATCGCGATGATCCGCCGCCCGCGCAACGTGTCGGCGAGCTCCCGGGCGAACGCCGCCATCGCCGCCCCGGGACGCTGGGCCTCCTGGAACTCCGTCAACCGGGCCGACAGCCCGGGTCCGGCCGGGGCCGTGTCCGCCGCGTGCAGCCGGCCGGCCAGGAACATCACGTCCGCGCTCATCAGGCCCGGATGCAGGCAGTGGAAGCGGTCCTCGCGCTGGGCGAACCGTTCGGCCATCGCCCGCCCGCACCGGGCGATCCCGCTGCGCCCGTACCGGTAGGACGGCCACACGACGTCCACGGGCGGCTCTCCTGCCGCGAGCGCGTCGTGGCCCACGATCCGGAACAGCTCGTCGAACTGCCGGTGGGTGTGCGGCAGGAAGGACATCGTTCCCGACGTGCCCGAGGAATGAGCCAGGCGGAGCTCGGTCTCGGTGTCGATCCGCTCCAGCCAGGAGTCGATGCTGTCGCAGCCGGCGGTGCCGACCCTGGACAGGTCCACCGTGGTGAGCCGCTGGAGCCAGGCGGTGAGCCGGTCGTAACGGTTGGAGGTCAGCAGGGAGGCGGGGTAGGACTTGTACACGGTGTGCGGCAGCAGCAGCGGGGCGATGTCGTCGAGCGTACGGACCTCGTGGATCCCCGCGTCGTCGGCCAGCGTGTCGAGCACGGGCAGGCGGCCGCGCAGCGCCGCGTACCGCTCGCGCAACGCGTCGGTCTGCAGCCGGGCGAGGTCCTCCGACGGCAGCTCGTGCATGGCCTGCCGGGTGCCGAAGAAGCCGATCGGGTCGGCGGGGAAGGGGGCTTCGCTGGTCATGCGGTGGCTCCAGTCGTGGTCGGTTGCCTGCACCGGCGTCCGGACAGCAGATCGGTCAGGTGGGTGGCGATCTGGGCGGAGGTGGGCCGGTTCCACAGGACGTTGGCCGGCAGGGCGACGTCCGTGCGCTCCTCAAGGGCGACCCGCAGCCGGACCGCCAGCAGGGAGTCGATCCCCAGGTCCGGCAGGGCGCGTTCACCGTCGATCGCGTCGGCCTGGGTGCCGAGCACGCCGGCCACCGCGGCGCGGACCTCGTCGTACACGGCCGCGCGCAGCTGATCGCCGGGGAGGGCCAGCAGGCGCGCCGCGGCCGCGTCGGGGGCGCCGGCCGCGGTGCGGCCGGGCCGCGCGGGAGCTTTCAGGCCGCGCAGCAGCGGCGGCCGGCTCCCGTCGCCGCCCCGCCCCGTCAGGCGGAAGACCGCCAGGTGCGGGGCGGCCGCCTGCACCGCGCCGTCCCAGGCCCGCAGCGCCTGGTGCGCGGTGATGTCGCCGACGCCACGGGCGGCGAGCTCGGCGTCGATCACGTCGGAGGACATGGACATGCCGAGGCCCCGCCAGCTGGTCCAGGCCAGCGACACCGAGGTGTCGTCCGGCGCGACGGCCCGCCGGTGCACGGCCAGGGCGTCGAGGAAGGCGTTGGCCGCGGCGTAGGCGCCCTGGCCGGGCAGCCGGAACAGGTGCCCGGCGGAGGAGAACAGGACGAAGAAGTCGAGGCCGCCGGGCGGATACAGGGCGTGCAGGGCGAGCGCGCCGGCGACCTTCGCGCGGAGGGTGGCGCGCACGTCGTCGTCGGTGAGCTCGGTCAGCCTGCGGTTCACGACGGTCCCGGCCGCGTGCACGACTCCCCGCACGGGCGGCATGCCCAGCACCTCGGGATCGAGCAGCCGCTCCAGCGTCGCGTGGTCGGCGACGTCGGCTGCCACGACGCGGACGGTGACACCCTGCGCCTCCAGCGACCGCACCGCATCGACGCGCCGGCGCACCACCGGCTCGGCGACGGCGGGCCAGGCCGTCCGCGGCGGCAGCCCGGTACGCCCCAGCAGGACCAGCCGGCGGGCGCCGCGGGCGGCCAGGTGGGCGGCGATCTCCAGGCCGAGCGCGCCCAGGCCCCCGGTGATGAGGTAGGCGCCGTCGGCGTGGCACCGCAGCCGTTCCCCGCTCCGGGCGTCGCCGGCGCCCGCGGTGGTCAACCGCAGCGTCTCGACGACTCCCTGCCGCACGGACTGGACGTCCCGGTCGTGCGACGTGCCCAGGAGGCCGAGCAACGCGGCGACGTCGGCGGCGGCCGGCCGGGCGGGCAGGTCCACCAGGCCTCCCCAGATGCCTGGACGCTCCTCTGCCGCGATGCGCGCCAGCCCCCACAACGGGGCCTGGGCGAGGCTGGAGCCGTCGCCGGCCTCGCGCACACCGGTGGTGAGGCACCACAACCGGCCGGCGGTCATGCGGCGAAGCACCTGCAGCATCCCCAGAGCAGCCGCCTCGGCTCCTTCCACGCCGGCTCCCTCAGGTGCCGCGAACAGCACGGTCGGGGGCGCGTCTGACGGCAGCCGGCCGGGATCGTCGACCAGGTGCAGCCGGGTGCCGAGCTCCTCGGCGAGCAGCGCGCGAAGCGTCTGCCCGCCGCCGACCAGGACGACCTGTCCCACGACAGGCGGGACCGGGGCGGCGGGCGCCACGGCCCGCCAGACGGGCTGGTGGAGCAGCGCGCCGGCGGGCTCGGCCTCGACCGTGGCCGGATCCAGCAGGCCGAACCTGAGCCCCGACAGCCGGGCCGAGCCGGCGCCGTCATCGCCGCGGATGGACACGTCGACGGTGTCGGGCCCGGTGAGCCGCACCAGGATCCGCGCCCGGCCGGGTGCCGGGCCGCGCAGCACGGCCTCGTCGATCGCCGCGGGCATGCGCAGGGCGGCCGGGCCGGGAAAGATCGTCGAGGCCATCGAGGTGGCCGCGTCGAGCACGCTCGCCCAGCTCGCCGGAGCGGGCGACCGCTCCGGCGCCGCCGCCACCAGCCCTTCCAGGCTGGCGGGACGCCGCCGGATCCAGGCGAAACTCCAGGGGAACCCCATCGCCGCGACCCCCAGCTCCGCCAGCCGCTCCCGCACGTGGCCGGGGTCGAGCGGCTCGGCCGGCTCCGTGGCCGGATCGCCGCCGCCGTCCGCTTCCAGCGGGCGACCGGGCGCGACCTGCGCGGTCGCGTGCGTGAGCCAGCCGGAGGTGCCGTGCGCCCGCGACGCGAGCCGGATGACGCCGTCCTGCCGTACGACCTGGACGTCCCTGGCGGTGTCGGCGCTCACCGGGATGCGCAGCCGCACGTCCCGCAGCCCGACGGGGGAGGACGGTTCGCCGGTGTCCGGGAGTGCGGCGGTGAAGAAGGTGTTGAGCAGCACGGCCGCCGGGACGATCTCGACGCCGAGCACCGGGTGCGACAGCGGATAGGGCCGGCTGTCGAAGTCCAGGTGCGTCGCCCACAGCCGCATGGGGGGCGAGGTGCCGACCTCCTGCCCCGCCCCCAGCAGGGTGTGCCGGTCGGGGTCGTGGCCGCCCGCCGCGGCGCCGGCGGGAGATCCGTCGACCCAGTACGGGACGTGCTGCCAGCAGGTCGTGGGCAGGTCGGTGAGCCGGCCGCCGGGATGCAGGGCCGGCCAGTCCACCGCCGCGCCGTGGGCGTAGAGCCGGCCGAGATTGTCCAGCAGGGTCACGCGCTCCGGTTTCGCGCGGCGCAAGGTGTGCGCCACGCACGCCGCCGAGCCCGCCTGCGTCCCGGTCAGGGTCTCCTCGATGGAGTGCGCCACCACCGGGTGGGGCGAGATCTCCAGGAACAGCGTGTGCCCGTCGTGCGCGGCCGCCTGGACCGCGGCTCTCAGGCGCACCGGCTCGCGGAGGTTGGCCGCCCAGTAGGCGCCGTCGCGCGAGGTGCCGGACCGGGGGTCCGCGAGCGCCGTGGAGTAGAGCGGGATCCGCGCGGGGGAGGGGCGAAGGAAGCCGGCCGCCTCGACGAGCCGGGGACTCAGCGGCTCCATCCGCTCGCTGTGGAAGGCGACGTCGGAATCGACCCGGCGGACCGCGACGCCCTCAGCGCTCCAGGCGCGGCACAGCTCGTCGACCGCGTGCGCGTCGCCGGCCACCACGCACGTGTGCGGCGAGGAGTCGATGGCGGCGCTCACGGCGCCGCCGAGCGTCGCGATGCGCCGGGCGGCCTCGTCGAACGGCAGGTCCACCTGCGCCATGGCGCCGCGGCCGGCGACCCGTGCCACCAGTGCGGAGCGGCGGCACACCAGCCGGGCGCCCTCCCGCACCGTGATCGCTCCGGCGGTGACCGCCGCGGCGATCTCTCCCACCGAGTGGCCGATGACGGCGGCCGGCCGCAGGCCGTGGGCACGCCACACGGCCGTCAGCCCCACCTGGACGGCGAAGATCAGGGCCTGGACCCGGTCCGTCCCGCCGAGCCTGCCCTCGCGGAGCGCCTCGATCGGGGAGAATCGCATCTCCTGCTCGTAGACGTCGGCGAACGCGTCGAGCGCGGCGGCGAACGCGGGCTCGGCGGCCAGCAGTTCCTGGCACATGCCGGCCCATTGGGAGCCGTGTCCCGAATAGACCCACACGGCATCCCGTGCGGTGTCCGGCGCGCGCGTCGGCCGGCTGTCCGGACGTGCGGCGGCGCGTAGCGCGGTCGTCAGCTCCGCGTGGTCGGCCGCGACGACCGCGATCCGGTACGGGAGATGCTGGCGGCGCAGCGCGAGGGTGTGCCCCACGTCGCGCAGCGCGCTTCGCGGGGCCGCGTCCGCCAGCCGCCCGGCCAGCTCCCGTACCGCGGCGGCGGACGCACCGGACACCGGGAAGAGCCGCGGAGCCCCGCGGTCGCCGGCGTCCGGTGGCGCCGGGGGTTCGGAGCCGGGCGCTTCCTCCAGCACCACGTGCGCGACGGTGCCGCCGTACCCGTAGCTCGACACGCCCGCGCGGCGCGGCCCTTCCGGCCAGGGGGTGGTCTCGGTGACCAGCCGCAGACCCGAGGACCGCCCCTGGAGGAAGGCGGCCGGGCCGGTGGTCATCGGCAGCGCGGGAAGCGTCTTGCGCCGCATCGATTCGACGGTCCTGATCAGCCCCGCGATCCCGGCCGCCGCCTCCAGGTGCCCGATGTTCGCCTTCACCGAGCCGATCAGGCAGGGCGGCCGGTCCGTCCGCCCGGCGCCGACGACCTCGGCCAGCGCCGCGATCTCCACCGGATCTCCGAGCCGGGTGCCGGTGCCGTGCGCCTCCACGTAGTGCACGTCCTGAGGGGCGATCCCGGCCTGCGCGTAGGCCCGGCGCATCACGTCGGCCTGGGCCGCGGAACTCGGCGCCATGATGCCCTCGGTACGGCCGTCCTGGCCCACCGCGCTGCCGCGGACGACCGCCAGGACCCGATCCCCGTCACGGCGGGCGTCGCGCAGCCGCTTCAGCACCACCACGCCGCAGCCCTCGCCCCGGCCGTAACCGTCGGCCGCCGCGTCGAACGGCTTGGATCTCCCGTCGGGGGAGATCGCGCCCGCCGCGTCGAGCACGACGGTGAGCCCGGGCCCGGACATCACCAGCACCCCACCGGCCAGCGCCAGCGGGATCTCGCCCAGCCGCAGCGCCTGGCACGCCTGATGGAGCGCGACCAGGGAGGAGGAGCAGGCGGTGTCGACGCTCAGGCTGGGCCCGCGCAGGTCGAGCGTGTAGGAGATGCGATTGGCCGCCGCACAAGGGGACGCCCCGATGCCCGTCCACGCGTCGATCCCGGGGAGGTCTTCCAGCAGCCGGCGCCCGTAGTCGTCCGACCCGACCCCGGCGTAGACGCCGGCGCGCGTTCCCTCCAGCGAACGCGGCGGGATGCCGGCATGCTCCAGCGCCTCCCACGCGACCTCCAGCATGATGCGCTGCTGGGGATCCAGCTGCCGGGCCTCGGAGGCGGAGATGCCGAAGAAGGCCGCGTCGAACCCCGCGACGTCGCGCATGAACGACGCCCGGCTGGTCGTCCGGCGCAACACGGCCGCCTGCCGTGGCCCCGCCCGCCGATAGGGGTCCCAACGGCCGGGC
This sequence comes from Nonomuraea composti, assembly GCF_012034275.1. NCBI lineage: Bacteria > Bacillati > Actinomycetota > Actinomycetes > Streptosporangiales > Streptosporangiaceae > Nonomuraea > Nonomuraea composti. Next base: position 146,046 of record NZ_JAATEP010000017.1, read on the forward strand.
GGGAGGTCGCCGCAGGCATCACCGCCCTGTTCGGTGAACTCCCACAGCGCCGCCGGCGAACGAATGTCGCCGCCCGCGCGAAAAGCCATCCCGATGATCGCGATCGCTTCGACGGGGTGATCGGCGGACGTGGGGGTGCGGCTCATCTCGCTTGCTCCCATGAGGCTCCCGTTCGTGACGCAGGCGCGAGGGTCTGGACCGAGGCGATCGCCCATCCGAAGCCCCCGCGACAAGCCCATGGTAACTTAGAGTAAAGAATCAGTCACTCTCTGTATTCAAGGGGGCGGGGATGCGTGACCAGGCAGCGGGGAGAACGGGCCGGTCTCATCCCGGTTCGGCGGGAAGGTCCCGGCCGGCCGTCGTGCTGGCTCATGGGGCCGCGGGCAGCTGCGCCGCCAACTTCGGCCCGATCATCACCGCGCTGGCCGCATCATGGACCGTGCTGACGCCCGACTATCCCGGATCGGGCACGACGCCTCTCGACGACGGCCCCCTCGAACTGGACGCCCTCGCCGACCGGCTCGCGGCCGCCGCGACCGCCGCCGGCCACCACCGCTTCTCCGTCGTCGGATACTCGCTGGGCGTGCCCGTCGCCGTGCGGACCGCGATCCGCCATCCAGGCCGGGTGCGTTCCCTCGTCCTGACGGCGGGCTTCGCCGCGCCCGACCCGCACCTGCGACTCACCCTGGATCTCTGGCGGCACCTGGCGGCGCAGGGCGAGCACTCGGCTCTCGCCCGGCTGTTCCTGCTGCTCGGCACGGACCCCGCCGACCTCGCCCGCCACACCCACGCTCAGCTGGACGAGGAGGTCGCCCGGACGGCCGCGGCCGTCAATCCCGGGATCCTGGCGCAGGCCGAGCTCGCGCTGCGCGCTGACGTGTCCCGCGACCTGCCGCACCTCGACGTGCCCACGCTGGTGATCGCCACGGCCCATGACCACCTCGTCAAGCCCCGGCACTCCGAGCACCTGGCCGCCGCCATCCCCCGCGCCCGCCTGGCCCGGCTGCCCTGCGGGCACCTCATCGGCCCCGCCCACTTCGGCGCCTGGGAGCGTCTCATCAGCGACTTCCTCACCGAGCCCGACCCTGCCGCCGTCGCGCGGCAGGCCGGCGCCTTCGACCATCACGCACCGGAGTTCACCCCGGACCTGGCGCACGCCGTCCACCACCGGCTCCAGGACGAACGGCCCATCGCCCGCACCGACGCCCACGGCGGGCTCGTGCTGCTGTCCCGGTACGCCGACGTCCGGCAGGCGCTGAAGGACCACCGGCGGTTCACTTCCGGTTCCGGCGTCTTCTGCCCGCGAGCCCCCGGAACCCCCTACTTCGCGCCCCTCGAGTACGACCCGCCCCTGCACACGGCGTACCGCGACCTGATGCGGCCCCCGTTCACCGCGGCCGCCGTACGCGCCCTGCGCCCGAAGGTGGACCGCCTGGTCGCCGAGCTGGTCAGCCCGGTCGCCGAAGCGGGCGAAGGAGATCTCGTCAAGGACATCGCGGTCCCGCTGCCCCTGGCGGCTCTGTCGCTGGCCGTCGGGTTCTCGGAAGAGGCTCAGAGCCGCATTCGCGCGCTGACCCGCAACACCTGGGAGCGCATGCCCAAGGACTCCCACCCGGACGGGTTCTGGCCGGCGTTCGCCGAGCTCTTCGACCAGGAGATCCGCCGCGCCAGGCGGCACCCCGGAGACGACTACCTGTCTGCGCTCGTCCGCGCCGACTTCCAGGGACGACCCGTCACGGACGAGGAGCTGCACGTCATGCTCGTCGCCTTCGCGATCGCGGGGCACGAGACGACCATGAACGCCCTGTCGCACCTCATGTGGAACCTGGCCCGGCAACCGGACCTGTACGACCGGCTGCGCGCGCGGCCCCGCCTCGTCCCGCATGCCGTGGAGGAGACCCTGCGGATGTGGCCACCCGTCGACCACGGCTCGCGCCTGACGCAGGGCGACACGGTCATGGGAGGCGAGGTGATCCCCGCCGGCTCACGCGTTCTCCTGCTCACCGGTGCCGCCAACCACGACCCCCGGGTGTTCGACGATCCCTGCGCCTTCCGGCTGGACCGGGACCGGCCCCAGCGCCATCTGTCCTTCGGCTTCGGCATCCATTTCTGCATCGGCGCCCACCTGGCGCGGGCGGAGCTGGAATCGGTCCTGATGGAGCTGCTGCGCCACCCTCCCCTGACGTTGCGTGAGCCGGCCGTACGGCGCTACGAGAACGGCAGGCACGTGGGCTTCGACCGGCTGCTGATCCGCGCACCGGCCCCGAACCAGCGGCAGGCGCCCGGCTAGGGAATGACGTCCGTCCAGCCGCTCCAGTCTGAGGGCGTGTTGACGAGGTGTGCCCGCCATCTGTCCCCGAATGGTGCTGGGTGTAGATGACGTACCAGCCGTCCAGGTTGGGGCGGATCCCCTCCCCGGCCTTGCCCAGCGACGAGGCGAAGCCGGCTCCCCGCTCAGCCCGGAGGGAGCTGCAGCGGGCGAGACCACCGCGCCCGGGCGGGTGAGCGCGGCGACGTCCAGGAGGGTGACCTCTCCGGTGGCCACCCGGTAGGCGAGCGTGCCGGCCGCGGAGTCGAAACGGGGACCGTCCACGACGTCGCGCGCCGGGTGCCGCAGGATCCGGACGCCGTCCCGGCGCCACAGGGAGACGGCCCGGCCGTCGTAGGTCGTCGGGTACCGGGCGTCGTCGCTGAAGGAGATGCCGCCGGCGTGCTCGCCGGGCAGGGTGCCCGCCCACCGAACGCCGGGGACGTCCCACAGCCTGACGTCGTCACCGGCCCGGACGGCGAGGACCTTCCCGTCCGGGGAGAAGGCGGCGGCCTGGCCCCGCGCGGGGGCGCCGCCGCCCGGTGGCGTGCCCGCTCCCCGGCTCGTCAGCAGCCGGTACGGGGCCGCGCCGAAGACCTGGACGGCCAGGCGGCCGTCGCCGGAGACCTCGACCGACTCCAGGTCGTCGTCACGCAGGTCCATCACGCGGCGCGGGGCGCGTCCGGACAGCTCCCACACCTGCCCGCGAGGCCGCCTGACGGCGACGAGCGTCTTCACGCCGAACGACAGCCGTTCGGCGGACGCGAGCCCGAACGGCCGCCCGATGGGCTCGTGCAGCTCCGCCGCGATGACCCGCGCCGTGCAGAACGGCGCCACCCTGTTGATCATGCTTCGTCCTAGCTCGGAATGGCCTCAACCGCGACGCCTTCGCCCCCATCAGCCACGGCTTCTCCAACTGGGGCGGCCGCAACCCCGCCGCCAACGCGACCCTCACCACCGCCATCACCACGGCGCACAATATGGGCAAGCTCTGGACGCAGCCGGTCTCCGTCCAGGACGAGCGCCCCAACCAGGGCATCTTCGACGAAGCCGGCAACACCGAGAACCTGCGGGCCACATGGAAGGGCGCCATCGACGGAAAGGCGGACGGGGTGCAGCTCACCACCTGGAACGACTACTCCGAGAACACCCCGTTCGCCCCCTCCAGGAACGCCGGATGGACCTACCTGGACATCAACGCCTACTGCCTCACCTGCTACAAGCTGGGCTGCCCGAAGATCACCCATGACGTCGCCTACCTGACCCACCGGGTGCAGCCGGTCGCCGCCGCCCCGTCGTACGCGCAGACCAAGCTCATGAAGCTGCGCGGCGGCGGCACCGCCGCCCGCGACACGGTCGAGGTGCTGAGCATGCTCACCGCGGCCGGCAAGGTGTCGGTCACGATCGGCGGCACGACACAGACCTACGACGCGCCCGCGGGAGTGTCCGCCAGGACGTTCCCGCTCGAACCCGGCACCGCGTCGGCCACCGTGACCAGGAACGCGGCCACGGTCGCGAAGGTCGTCTCGCCGTACCCGGTCACCGCGACGCCGTACGTGCAGGGCCTGCACTACCGCGCGGCCTCCAGCGGACGCTGAGCGAGGACACGGTGCGGGTACGGCGAGCTCCGCCGCTCGCCGTACCCGACGGCCGGGGCCGACATCGCCGGCCGGGCCGCCGGTGCGGGTGATCGGCTGTTGTCCGGATGCGGCCATCCCTTGGGTCTTGGCGAGCGGTGAGGGCGGGCATACCGTCACGTTCTCGGGTCCTCCCGTCATGGGCGGGGCCGGTCGGGAGCCCCCGGCTCAGTCCCCGTCGTCCCATGGAGGCAGGATGCGATTCCGGCATGCCCTCGGCCTGGTCGCCTCGGCCGCCCTCGTCCTGGTGATGATCCCGGCCACCGGCGCGCAGGGCTTCTCGTACGACGATCTCAAACCCTGGCAGCGACGCCTGGCCTCGGGCGCGCTCAGCGACGCGCTCGGGGAGCGGCCCGCGGCGGCCCGCCAGGCCGTGACCGGGTTCCGGCCCGCCGCGGCCCCCGACTGCGACGGGCGGCGCGGCGACAACGTCAAGGTGAACCAGAACTGCCTGAACCTCACCGACCCCGACCTGGCCGGACGCGGGCAGGCGCAGAACGAGACCTGGATCGCCGCCGACCCGGACAACCCCCGGCAGCTCGTGGCCTCCTACAACGACTACCGGCGCGGCGACGGCACCTGCGGGGTGTCCTACTCCCGCGACGGCGGCGCGAGCTGGGCCGACACGACCGTCCCGAACGGCTTCACCCGAGGGACCGCATTCGGCGGAGTCCCGCGCGAGTACTGGCAGGCCGGCGGCGACACCTCGGTGGACTGGGACAGCCGCGGCAACGTGTACCTGTCGTGCCAGGTGTTCAAGCGGGGCACCACGGTCACCGGCGATCCCGACCAGTCCAGCGCGTTCTACGTCTTCCGCTCCACCGGGACGGGCGGCGCCTCGTTCACCTTCCCCGGGCGGCCGGTCGCCGAGCACGCCGACCTGGCCGGGGCGGGCGACTTCCTGCTGGACAAGCAGCTCATGGCGGTCGACGGCTTCGCGGGCAGCCCGTTCAGGGACCGCGTGTACGTGACGTGGACGACGTTCGACGCCGACGGCACCGCCTACATCTTCGGCGCCTACTCGGCCGACTACGGTGAGAGCTTCAGCGCCCCGGTGCTGATCAGCTCGGACTCGCCCCTGTGCGCGAACACGTTCGGCATCCCCACGCCGCGCGGCTCGTGCAACGTCAACCAGTTCTCCCACCCGGCGGTCGGCCCCGACGGCGCCCTGTACGTGGTGTGGGCCAACTCCAACACCACGCCCGCGAACGCCGCCGACAACCACCTGCAGATGCTGCTGGCCAAGTCGACCGACGGCGGCGCCTCCTACTCGGCGCCGGTCAAGGTGGGCGACTTCTTCGACCTGCCCGACTGCGCCACCTACCAGGGCGGCGCCGACCCGGGACGGGCGTGCGTGCCGGAGAAGGGCCCCACGTTCAACTCCATCTTCCGCGCCGCCAACTACCCCTACGTCAACGTCAACCCGCGCGACCCCGCCCAGGTCACCGTCACCTACGGCTCCTACATCAGCCGCAACTCCCGCGAGGCCGGCGGCTGCACCCCCGCCGGATTCACCGGCCCGCTGGGCAACGCGCTCTACGACGGCGTCAAGACCGGCGGCTGCAACAACGACATCGTCGTGTCGGAGTCCACCGACGCGGGGGCGTCCTTCACCGGCACCGCCGCCGACGTGCGTACCCTCGCCACCGCCACCGACCGGCCCGGCCAGCGCACCACCGACCAGTTCTGGCACGGCGCCGACTACTCGCCGCTCGGCAAGCTGGTCGTCGCCTACTACGACCGGCAGTACGGCGACGACAGCCGCAGCGGCTTCTCCGACATCTCGCTGTCCACCCGGTCCGGCTCCGGCTTCCAGGTGCGGCGGGTGACCTCCTCGGCGATGCCGCCGCCCACCCGGTTCGGCGGCACGTTCTACGGCGACTACATCCAGGTCACCGCCACCGCCACGCACGCCCATCCGGCCTGGTCCGACACCCGCACGGCGGCCCGGTTCCGGTGCCCCGGCACAGGTGTGCCCGGCGTCCCGCCGCGGACCTGCACCGCACCGGCCCCGCAGGCCGACCCCGCCAACGACGAGGAGATCTTCACCGCCAGGGTCCCGATTCCCTGACGGAGCCGTTCCGCCGGAGCGTCCACCTCGGTCGTTCCCGGCGGCAACGCGTTCGCGAGCGCGGCCGGGAGCCGGCAGGCTCGAATCAGCCGATCGGTGGTGCGAGGTATTCCAGCGCATACCCCTGCCCGGAGGGCGTGACGCGGGCGATGCCGGGGGAGTCGAGGTGGGCGCCGGCCACGAAGTGGTGGGGCCGGGTCAGCCGGTCGAGGAGGGCCGCTCGGGCGGCGCGGGCCTGGGACTGGTCGCCGTCGAGCTCCCACGACACGTTCGGCTGATCGAACTGGAGGGTGGGGACGTGAACGGTGTCGCCCCAGACGAGAAGGTGGCCGGTGCCGCTCCTGACGTCGTAGACGGTGTGGCCGGGGGTGTGGCCCGGTGTCGGGATCGCGGTGGTCCAGTCGTTGATCGCGACGTTCTCCGTCACGGGTACGACCCGGTCGCGGATCGGCGCGAGCCGCCCCGTGAACACCGAGGCGTCGCCCGCGCCGATCCACACCCGCTCCAGCTCGGTGAACGCCTCCGCGCCGCCGGGCATGACGAGGCCGCTCACGTGGTCCTCGTGCCGGTGGGTGATGGCCACGTCGGTGACCTGCGCGCGGTCGATCCCCGCCTCGTCGAGCGCGTCGTAGATCAGTCCCATGGTGGGGTCGTGCCAGGCGTCGGACGCGCCGGTGTCGATGAGCACCGACCGGGTGCCGTCGGTGACGAAGAAGGCGTTGACCGACAGCCGCAGGTTGTCGCCGGCCAGCGGGACGGCGGCCGGCAGCTCGGCGAGCGGACGCCCGTCCTCGCCGCGCAGCCGGGTCGGCGGCATGTCGATGTACCCGTCACGCAACGAGGTCACCCGCAGCTCGCCGAACGCGAACGTGGCATGGTGGCGGCCACTCGAGATCAAACGCATGAGTGCATCTCCTATGGAAGAGCAATTTCTACTTTAGGAGAAACCGTACACTATGGCCGGCGAGGTACCCGTCGATCGAGGAGCATGGTGGTCGAGCAAGACGCGAACGCGACCGGAACACAAGAGGGTGACGACCTGGCCGGCGCGTTCGGCGTGAACGTGCGGCGGCGCCGCGAGGAGGCGGGCCTGACGCTGGAGCAGCTGTCCATCCGGTCGTCGGTCAGCCGGGCGATGCTGTCCAAGGTCGAGCGCGGCGAGAAGAGCCCGACGATCGGCGTCGCGTCGAGAATCGCCCACGCGCTCGACGCGTCGCTCTCGGACCTGATCGGCGCGCCGGCCGGCGCCGCGTCCGGCGTGGCCATCGTCATGCGCAAGAACGACCGCCCCGTCTTCCGCGACCCGGAGACCGGCTTCGAGCGGCACATGGTGTCGGCGGCCCCGGGCGCGGGAGGGGCCGAGATGATCGTCCACTACCTCCCCGCGCAGGTCTCCACCGGGCTGCTGCCCGCGTACCCGCCGGGCACGGAGAAACAACTCGTGGTGCTCCAGGGCACCCTCACGGTCGCGCTCGGCGGGATCACCGAGACCCTGGACGCGGGCGACTCCCTGTTCTTCCAGGCCGACGCGGACCACGGCTTCGCCAACCGGACCAACGCGCCCTGCGAATACATCATGGTCATCTCACGCAGAGTCTGACCGGCCGCCGACGCGCGGGCCTGGACAAAGCCGGTGCTCCTGTCTCCTCGACGCATGCCCACCGAACCGCCAGCGCCGATGGGCCAGGAGCTGTCGCGGTCCTACCGGGGCCTGCTGACTGAGCACATCGCCCGCCAGCTCGAGCACGACATCCGCTCCGGCGACATCAAGCCCGGCGTCAAGCTCCCCTCCTAGCGTGAGCTGGCCGTGCAGTTCGGCGCCAGCAGGAACGTCGTGCGCGAGGTCCTGCGCCGGCGGGAGGCGCAGCGCCTCATCGAGGTGGCCCCTCGGGGCGGGGGTCGTTCGTCAGGGAGCACACGACCACCCCGCTGGCCATCGGCGAGGTGTTCAACACCGTCTACGGCTAGACGCTGGTGACGCGGCAGCTCATCGACTATGTGCGCTCCGCCGTCACCCACGTCGGCGGCGTGACGCCGCTGCGCGGGCTGTTCGACTTCGCCGCGCAGTACCAGATCAAGAGCGCCCTCCACGGGCCGGAGGACATCTCGCCCGTCGGCATGGCCTCCGCGATCCACCTGGACCTGGCCGTGCACAACTTCGGCATCCAGGAGTACGCCGGGTACACCGACCTCACCCACCGGGTCTTCCCGCACGCCTTCACCTTCACCGACGGCCACCTGCACCCGGGCGAGGCCCCAGGGCTGGGCGTCGAGCTCGACGAGGAGCTGGCGGCGGCGCATCCGTACGCGGCGGCGTACCTGCCGGTCAACCGGCTGCAGGACGGCACCGTCCACGACTGGTGAGCTCGACCGGTGAGCTCCCCTCACCCGACCCGCCGCAGGGCGCGTTCGCGGCGGGCCGCCACCGTCGAGCCGGACTCACCGCGGGCCATCCGCCGCAGCACGACCGGTGCCAGGAGCAGGCCGAGCACCGCCCAGGCGGCCAGCACCCCGGCGGTCTCCAGGTGCCGCCACGACGCGCCGATCTCGACGGCGGCCGCCGCGTCCGGCAGCAGGGCCGAGCGCATGCCGAGCCCCATCCAGTAGAGGGGGAAGAGCTGGGCGATCCCCTGCAGCCACTCCGGCAGCGAGGTGATCGGGTAGAAGATGCCGGAGATCCCGACCAGCGCCAGGAACGGCAGCTGGACCAGCCCCTGGGCGCGGGCGGTGGTGAACACCGACCCCAGCACCGCGCCCAACGGCAGGGTCGCGACCAGGCCGAGCGCCAGCACCCAGGCCAGGCCGGGCCAGGAGCCCGGGCCGATCCGCAGGCCCTCGACCAGGAGCGCGGCCGGCACGAGGAAGATCATCAGGTCGGCCAGCAGGCCGCCGGACACCGAGATCACCTTGCCGATGAGGTAGGCGGGCATCCCGTGCGGCGTCGCCTTCGCGCGCAGCAGGGTGCCGTCCTCGCGGTCGGCGGTGAGCTGCTGGCTCATGCTGATCAGGCCGGTCGCGGCGTTCATGCCGAGGATGCCCGGCAGGGCCAGGGTGCCCAGCAGCAGGCCGCCGACCGGCAGGTCCCGGACGAAGAACAGCGTGGCCACCATCAGGGCGGGCCACAGCACGTGGGAGACCAGCTCGGCGCCGTTGGTGAACGACTGCCGCAGCTCGATCACGCCCCGGGACCAGCCCGCGCGCAGCACCGTCGCCTTCACCGGGCCGCCCCCTCGGCCTCGCGCACCAGCGCCAGGTACGTCTGCTCCAGCGAAGCCCGGTGCACCTCCAGCTCCTGCACACCGTCGCCGTGGCGGGCGAACAGCTCGCGGGCGAACGCGGTCGAGTCGGGCGTCCTTTTGACGTATCGGCGCCCGTCGTACGTCCAGCGCACCTCGTCCTCGCCGGCGATGCGCCGCGCCAGCTCGGCGGCGGTGCCGTCGGCGACGATCCGGCCGCCGTTCAGCACCAGGATGCGGTCGGCCAGCTTCTCGGCCTCGTCCAGGTCGTGGGTGGTGAGCAGCACGGTGGTCCGGCGGGCGGCGGCCAGGTCGCGGACGAGCTCGTGGAAGCCGGACCTGGCCTGCGGGTCGAAGCCGGTGGTCGGCTCGTCGAGGAACAGCAGCTCGGGGCGGCCCACCAGGCCGATCGCCACGTCCAGCCGGCGCCGCTGGCCGCCCGACAGTGTCTTGAGCTTCTTGCCGGCGTGCCCGCTCAGGCCGACCCGCTCGATCAGCTCGTCGGCGTCCCAGGGGCGCGGGGTCCCGGGGGTGGCGTAGGGGGCGTAGTAGGTGCCGAGGTGGGCGAGGAACTCGCGTACCCGCCACTTGCCGTGGTCGCGCCACGACTGCAGGACGATCCCGAGCCTGGCCCGCCACCGCTCGTCGCCGTGCGCGGGATCGGTGCCGAGCACCGAGACCCGGCCCTGGGAGCGGACGCGGAAGCCCTCCAGGATCTCGATCGTGGTGGTCTTGCCCGCGCCGTTCGGCCCCAGCAGCGCCACCACCTCGCCGTGCCGGGCCTGGAAGGTGACGTCGTGCAGGACGTCGTGCGCGCCGTACCGCATGCGCAGCCCCTCGACGTCGAGCACGAGGCCCTTGCTTGTCGTCATGACGTCACCCCTCCCGGTGATCGGAAGGTCCTGATCGCCTGTGGACCTTGAGGCTACGGATGCGGCTTCTCCTGACATGCGAGCAACCGTAGTTGACTAATTCGGAGGTAGTCAACTCCGGTTGCTTAAGCGTGGATCGGGGCTCCAGCACGAGCCGGTAGCGGGCCTGCCCGTCGCGCAGCCGGCGTACCGCGAGGCCGGCCTGATCGAGCGGCAGGCGTTCGAGGCGGGGCCGCACGTCGTGGGCGGTGGCGAAGCGCATGGTGTCCCCGATGTCGGCGGGGATGCCGGTGAGGTGGCCGGTGACCGTCTGCGCGTTCATCACCAGGCGCGCGACCGGCAGGCGGATGGTGCCGCCGTCCACGCCGATCAGGGTGAGCCGGCCGTGCGGACGCAGGCCGGCTGCGCGGATCGCGGTGAAGGTGGTGACGCCGGCGCAGCCCATCGGCGCCGCGTCCGCGTCGTCCAGCTCGTCGGGGACTCGGCGAGCGCGCCCACGGGAACGGTCACCGTGTCGGCCCAGCCTTCCGGGTAGGACAGGTCGAGGACGCGGCGTTGCCGGCAGTGCACCTGGTCGCCGGTGCGGCACGGGGCCGGCGCGACGCGTTCGCCGAGCACCCGTCGCGCGGGGAAAGGAACACCGTGCCCGAGTCCGACCACCTCGTCCAGCGGCGCACGATGACCGTGCTGGTCGTCGCGCAGATCGTCGGCACCGTGGGGGTCGGGGGCGCCCCATCGATCGGGATCCTGCTGGCCGGCGCGATCACCGACAACGAAGCCTGGGCGGGCCTGGCCCGCACCGCGAGCACGCTCGGCGCGGCGCTGCTCGGCCTGCCGCTGGGCACGCTCGGCTCCGTGCCCGGCCCGAACGACCCTCGGGCGGCCCGCGCCGCCGGCACCCGGCACGCGGCCGGGCCGCATCCGGCAGGTGCTCGCCGAGCTGCGCACCAACCGGCGGGCCCGGGTGGCGGTGACCGCGATCCATCTCGCTGATCCTGCCGGGCATCGGCTGCTCCTTCGTCAACGTCGCCGGGTCCGCGCTGTTCAACGCCGTCGTCCCGGCCGGGACCCGCGCCTCGTTCCAGGGCGGCGCCGACGCGCTGTCGAACCTGTGCGGCGCGGCGGCGGCGTTCGCGTCCGGCCCGCTGCTCGCCGCCGGCAGCTTCCCGGCGCTGTCCGTGCTGGCCCTGATCGCGCTCGTCCCGCTGGGCGTCCTCATGGCCGGCCGCGCCCCCGCCCGCCAGAGCGCGTGACGGCCCACAGTCCCGCCGTCCACGGATACCTGGTCGTGTGCGGATGGCAGCTCTGAACCCCGCGCGCGCACCGGTGGCGGGGCTCCGCGCTCGTCTCCGAGGCCGTCGGCATAAGGTGATCCCATGTTCCGCGATGAGGACCTCGACCTGCTCGCCCGGCCGCTCTACGCCTTCCTCACCGTCGCGCCGCGCGGCGATCGCTGGCCCGCGCCGCGCCCGGTGTGGTTCGAGGTGACCGGCGACGGCGACCTGCAGCTGTTCTCCGTCCGGGGCGCGCCGAAGCTCGACCGCCTCCGGGAGCAGCCCCGCGCTTCCGTCGTCGTCGCGGCTCCGCCCGGCGAGCCCGAGCACTGGGTGTCGGTCGAGGGTTCGGTCACCCTCCATGAGGAGGGCGGCGCCGAGCTCGCGGCCCGTCTGGCCGCCCGCTACTGGGACATGAGCGACCCGAACAGCCAGAAGTTCCTCGACGAGTGGCGGGCCGGGGGCGTGGTGCGCATCGTCGTCCACCCGGAGCGGGTGAACCGCTTCTCCTCCTGACCAAGGCTTCAGACCGGTTCGGCGACTCCGGTGCCGCTCATGCTGCCTACCGCGGTCAGCGCCTGCTCGACGTCCTCGTGGGTGCGGATGGCGACCATGGCGCCGGTGATCTCCAGGATCCGGGCCACCCGGGGTTGCAGCCCGACGAGGTGGACGGCGGCGCCGCGCGCCTGGGCGAGGATCGCGGCGGCCAGCAGCACGGTCAGGCCGGAGCTGTCCAGGAAGGACAGGCGGCCGGCGTCGACGATGAGGTGGTCGTCCAGGCTGCGGCGTACCAGGTCGAGGTAGGTTTCCAGCTCCTGGGAGGTGGTGACGTCCACCTCGCCGTCGATCGTGAGCACGCATGCGCCGGACTGGTAACGGTGGGTCAGTTTCATGACAGCCTCCGCGGGTGCGGCGACGGTGCGGCGGGGCGCAGCAGGGCCGTGATCGCGGCCTGCGCGCTGGGGTGGGTGTCGAGGGCATCCCACACTTCGGTGGTCCGCGGCAGGCGGGCGGGCAGATCGCGGACGGCGGCCAGATGCAGCGAGCCGCCTTGGCGGCGGAGGTCGCCGTGCACGCGGAGCAGGACGTGCGGGCCGGTGCCGTCCATGTCGGTGAGCCCGCCCAGGTCGAGCACCGGGGGCCGGCCGGGCGGCCGCGTCCGGCCGATGGCGGCCTCCGGGTCGCCAGAGCGCGGAGGCATGGGAGGCGGAGCGATCGCGATCATCACCGTCTTGTCAGGTAGGCAGAAGTGATGCGGCGGCCTCGTGCCGTCGCCGTCGAGCTTATGGCCGAACCCTGGTGCAGGAAAGCCAGTTCGTCGTATGGTCTCGGGGTAGCGAGGTGTATCCGTTCCGTACACTTCGGCGAAGAAGACGGATCCGTTGTGAGCACATGGGAAGATCTTCACCCTCGTGGACCTTCCTCACCCACCATGCCCGGGTGCTGATCGAGGTCGCCCGCGACCCCGAGGTGCGGGTGCGCGATCTGGCCGCGCGTATCGGCATCACCGAACGCGGCGTCCAGAAGATTCTCGCCGACCTGCACCGCGACGGATACCTGACCCGCGAACGGGTCGGCCGGCGCAACCACTACGGCCTCAACCTGGACGAGCACTTCCGCTACCCGACCGAGGCCGGGGTCCCCATCCGCCTGCTGATCGACATCTTCCGCCAGCCGGACCCGCCCGGCCAGGCGTAGGGCAACCGCGCACGGGAACTCCCTCAGCCCGCCGCACGGTCTCTCGCATCCGGTGCCGCGATGAGCAGGGACCCCAGACCGGGATTGCCGGTATCCGGTAAGAGGGCTTTCCAGTCTCTAGGCTTGGCAGGGGAGGGAACGTGTCCGCCGATGCCGCCAAGGCTCCGCTTCAAAGGGGTTCCGCTTGCCCGCACTACGCATGCACACCAGCCACCACGCCGACGCGACCGTGATCACGGTGGCCGGGGAGATCGATCTGGCCAGCGCTCCCGCCCTGCACCGGTTCATCGCCGAGACGCACCAGACGCCCGCCGCCCACCTGGTCCTCGACCTGGCCGAGGTCCCGTTCATGGACAGCATGGGGCTGCGCGTGCTGCTGGAGGCCTACACCGCGGCCGAGCAGCACGGCGGCGCGGTGCATCTGGCCGCCGTGCAGCGGGCGCCCGCCCGCCTGCTGCAGCTCACCCGCCTGCACGAACGGTTCCGCCTGCACGCCAGCACTCAACTGGCCCTGGCCGCCATCGCCACCGCCTCGGCGACCACACCGAGCGGCGCCGTCGACGGCGGCGCCCTCCGTGGCCCGCGAGGTGCGACCGACCCCTCCTGAGGCGACGCTCCTGAGCCGCGCGGGCCGGTTGCTACAACATCGCTCAGGGAGCGCCCGGTGAGATCCGTGGGCGTGCGCGCCGCGTGAGGTTGCCGGCGGAATACAGGTCACGCCTCGCCCGCCTGTGGCCGCCGATGTCCGTGCCCTGGGCTGTTGTACATGGCTTGCCTGGTCCGTTCCGGCGCCGCTGCGGCCCGCGAGGAGGCTGGCACCGAGCATGAGGAGAGCAGCAGCACGCACGGACATGGTGCTGTCCGCCCGATGTGGCGGACGGGAAGATGAGGCGTCGAGTGTCATGCGATGACGACCGTGGACGTGACCCCGCACCGCGCCGTTCGGCGCGCGACTGCAACCAGGGTGCGGCGCTGTGCCGACGGTGCCCGGGTGGCGGTGGTCGTCGAGGCCGGGCCTGATCGGAGATCCGCTGGTCACGCGCAGGGCGCTTCGCCAAGCGGGAGGTTCGGGCGCGCCCGGTTCGAGGCCGGGCAGCCGTACGGGGAGCCCGCGCAGGCGCAGTCGTTCGGCGGCGAGCCGGGCGAGCAGGCGGTGGCCGCGCTCGCTGGGGTGCAGGCGGTCCATGCTCCACATGCGCGGGTCGTACAGCGCCGGGTGCCGGGCGAGGTCGAGGTGCACGGTGCGGTGCCGTTCGGCCAGGCCGGTCACGATGCCGTTGATCAGGGGACGCGGCGGGCCGGCGGGCGGCGGAACGCGTCCGGAACACGCGGCAGCAGGCCGGGATCGGGCAGGGTGGCGGTCGCCACGATGCTGCCGGCACCGGTGAGCCCGGCGATCGCCTGCTCCAGGTCACGGGCGATCGCCGTGGGGGCGAACCGGCCGCGCAGCGTGTCGTTCACGCCGATCAGGATCGTGGTCACGGAGGGCCGCAGGGTCAGCGCGCGGGGAAGCTGCTCGCGGGCCAGGTCCGCGGAGCAGGCGCCGCAGACGGCGAGGTTGGTCAGGGCGAAGATCACCGTGTCGAACCGCTCGGCGGTGGCCCGGTTGAGCGGGCCGGCCAGGCGGCGGCCGGGCAGGTGGAGCAGCCGCCGCCTGGCGATGAGGACGCGGTAGCCGCCCATCCCGGGGACTGCGGGGCCGGGCAGGGTGATGCGGCGTCCGGTGCGGGTCTGCTCGTCGCGGGCAGCGGGCCCGGGCACGATCAGAACGGGTTCGTGACCGGCGGCGAGGTAGCCGGCACCGAGCTCGTCGAGCGCGGTCCGCAGCCCACCGGAGACGGGAGTGACGAAGTTGGCGATCCTGACGATGCGCACGTCTGGAGGGATTGCCGTCCATTCGGCACAGCGGGGTAACAAGGCGTGACGGGGAGCATAAGAGTGCTCGACAGATCGGGCTCACGCGCTGGGAACGCCACAGACCGTCAGGGTGCGGGCGGCCTGCCCGAGATCGAGCGCGACCACGAGGGCGTGGTCAGTGGAACTGGGGCACGATCAGGTACAGGCCGTAGAGCACCACCGCCGCGCAGGCGGTGAAGCAGAGCGTGGCCGCGGCGACGGCGCCGGAGCCGCCGTCGCCGCGGTGTTCCCGTACGGACCGGCGGGCGGAGAGAGCCCTCACGCCGAGGGAGAAGACGACCACCACCGCGACGCTGACCGCCAGGCTGACCACGAAGACCTGACCCAGCGCGCCCCACTTGACATCCATGACGTCCTCCTCAGGTCAGGCGGCGGCCGGCTGCGGGGTGCCCGGCAGCTCGTTGACGTTGCCGGCGTGCACCGGGTCGCGGCGGCCGGCGGCGTACAGGCCGGCCGCGGCGGCGACCGCGACCAGGGCCGCGACGGTGACGCCGAGCGTGCCGGTGGTGGCCACGGCCGCCGCGACGCCTCCGACGGCGGCGGCCGCGGGCAGGGTCAGCAGCCAGGCCAGCGCCATCCGGCCCGCCACTCCCCAGCGCACCCGCGCCAGCCGCCGGCCCAGCCCGGTGCCCAGGATCGCGCCGGAGACGACCTGCGTGGTCGACAGCGCGAAGCCCAGGTGCGAGGAGGCCAGGATGACGGTGGTCGCGCTCGCCTCCGCGGCGAAGCCCTGAGGGGGCTCGATCTCGGTGATGCCCTTGCCCATCGTGCGGATGATCCGCCAGCCGCCCAGGTAGGTGCCCAGGGCGATGGCCAGCCCAGCGGCCCCGATCACCCAGAACGGCGGCGCGGAGCCGGAGGCCAGCGTGCCCGTCGAGATCAGCGTCAAGGTGATCACGCCCATGGTCTTCTGCGCGTCGTTGGTGCCGTGCGCCAGCGACACCAGCGAGGCCGAGACGATCTGCCCGAAGCGGAACGTCGCCGTCACCGGCTCGTGCCGGGCCCTGGCCGTGATGGTGTAGGCCAGGTACGTCGCGGTCATCGCGACGAACCCGGCGATCAGCGGTGAGGCCAGCGCCGGGACGAGCACCTTCTCCAGCACCGTGCCGAAGTGCACGCCCTGCACGCCGGCGCCCACCCACACCGCGCCGATCAGCCCGCCGAACAGCGCGTGCGAGGAGCTGGACGGCAGCCCCAGCAGCCAGGTGAGCAGGTTCCACAAGATCGCGCCGATCAGCCCGGCGAACACCATGGGCGGCGTCACCAGCCGGTCGTCCACGATCCCGCCCGAGATCGTCTTGGCCACCTCCACCGACAGGAAGGCTCCGGCCAGGTTCAGCACGGCCGAGATCGCCACCGCGGTCCTGGGACGCAGCGCGCCCGTCGCGATGGAGGTGGCCATCGCGTTGGCCGTGTCGTGGAATCCGTTGGTGAAGTCGAAGGCCAGCGCCGTGATGATCACCACGACGACCAGGAACGTCACATGCTCCATGACTGGATGTCCCATCCGTTCCGCCGTGCCCGTGAGGTTAGGCGCGCACGGTGAACCGGCGATGAACCCTCGGCGGGCAGCACGCGACGAAGTCGCAGCGGGCGCGGCTCGACGCGTCACCTCTCCCGCGCCCCCGTCGTCTACCTAGAAGGAGGCACTTGGTACGCGAGAAGGGAGGTAAGGCGTGAGCGACAGCGCGATGAGGACCGTTCCGAAGGCCGTCGCCCGGCCGTCGGGCTTTCTCGACGATCGCCTGGGCGCAGCCGGCTTCCTCAAGCGGAACCTGCGCAAGATCTTCCCCGACCACTGGTCGTTCCTGCTGGGTGAGATCGCGCTCTACTCGTTCGTCATCCTGCTGCTGACCGGGACGTTCCTGACGCTCTGGTTCAAGCCCAGCATGACGGAGGTCGTCTACGACGGCTCGTACGCGCCGCTCAAGGGCGTCATGATGTCCGAGGCGTACGCGTCGTCGCTGGAGATCAGCTTCGACGTGCGCGGCGGCCTGCTCATCCGGCAGATGCACCATTGGGCGGCGCTGCTGTTCGTGGCCGGGATGATGGTGCACGCGCTGCGCGTGTTCTTCACCGGCGCGTACCGCAAGCCGCGCGAGATCAACTGGCTGATCGGCGTGGCGCTGCTGACGCTGGCCCTGTTCGAGGGGCTGACCGGCTACTCGCTGCCCGACGACCTGCTGTCCGGGGCGGGGTTGCGGGTGACCGAGGGGGTGGTGATCTCGCTGCCGCTGGTGGGGACGTACATCCGGTTCTTCCTGTTCGGCGGGGAGTATCCGGGCGATGAGGTCATCTCGCGGTTCTACTCCATCCACATCCTGCTCATCCCGGGCATCATCCTGGCGCTGGTCACGGCGCACCTGGTGCTGATGTGGGTGCAGAAGCACACGCAGATGCCGGGCAAGGGCCGCACGAACCGGAACGTGGTGGGCGCGCCGTTCTACCCGGCGTTCATGGCCAAGTCGGGCGCGTACTTCCTGTTCACGCTGGGCACGGTGGCCGGGCTCGCGACGTTCGCGCAGATCAACCCCATCTGGCTGTACGGCCCCTACACGCCGGCCGACGTGTCGGCGGGCTCGCAGCCGGACTTCTACCTGGCCTTCCTCGAGGGCGCGCTGCGCATCATGCCGCCGTGGGAGATCAACGTCCTGGGCTTCACGCTGCCGCTGAGCGTCATCATCCCGGCGCTGGTGCCGCTGGGCATCATCGTCGTGGGGATGGCGGCCTACCCGTTCGCCGAGCGCTGGATCACCGGCGACCACCGCGAGCACCACATCGCCGACCGGCCGCGCAACAACCCGCACCGCACCGCGATCGGCATGTCGGCCGTCGCGTTCTACGGCGTGCTGTGGTTGTTCGGCGCGAACGACGAGCTGTCCACGACGTTCCACATCAGCCTGAACGCCACCACCTACGCGGGCCGGGTGCTCGTCATCGCGGCGCCGGTCCTGGCGTACGTGCTCACCTATCGCATCTGCCTGGGGCTGCAGCGGTCCGACGCGGCGCTCGTCGCGCACGGCGTGGAGACGGGCGTGATCAAGCGGCTGCCGCACGGCGAGTTCGTCGAGGTGCACGCGCCGCTGTCCGAGGAGAGCGAGGCGCACCTGCGCGGCAAGGAGCCGGTGCCGATGCTCCCGGCGGGCGCGAACGGCTCGGGCGTGCTGCCCGAGCGCCTGCGGGGCCCGCTCGGCGGGCTGCGCGGCCGCATGTCCAGGGCGTACGGCGGGGAGAAGGTCCCGCTGGCCAACGGCCACGCGCCGGGGACGCTGGGCAACGGCCACGTGCCCAAGAAGCAGGGCGTGCTCCCGCCCCACTGACGCCGTTGCGGGGCCGGAGGGCGAGGACGGGTCCGGTCCCGCAACGGTCCGGCCCCGTAACGGCCCCGCAGCGGTTCCACCGTGGTTCCGCTCTCACGTCCGGCGCGGGCGCGACGGCAGCGCGCCCCGCCGGCCGTCGGCATGCCGGCATTATCGGCCCGGACCCTTCCCCGGAGGAGGAACACCGGCAAGCATGACATCGCCGTCGTACTGGCGCTCCGCCCCGTACAGAACGGATCATCAGACCATGGCGACCGAGCATCCCCCAGGCCCGCCGGACGACGAAGGCGATGCGCCGGCGCGGGCGTTCGAGCAGCACGAGCCGCTGCTGCGGGCGGTGGTCCTCAGCATGCTCGGCGATGCCGAGGCGGCGGAGGAGGTGGTCAGCGAGACCCGGGACCGCTGGCTGGCCCCGGTGGGCGAGCCCGCCGGGCGGCCGGAGAGCGAGCTGACCCGCCTGGCCACCAGGCTGGCGCTGGCCCGCCTGCGCGCCGCGCGGCAGGCCGGCGAGGAGCACATCGGGCCGTGGCTGCCCGAGCCGCTGCGGGACGAGCCGGGGCTGAGCCTGGCCGAGTCGGTGTCGGCGGCGCTCAGCACCGCCATGTGGGCGCTGCGCGCCGACGAGCGGCTGGTGTTCCTGCTGCGCCACGGCTTCGGGTTCTCCTACGCCGACATCGCCGCGGTGACCCGCAAGCCGGAGGAGAAGGTCCGCCGGCTCGACGGCGAGGCCAGGTTCAGGATCCGCGGCCAGGTGCGGCCGCCGCGGTAGCCGCGGGGTGTGCAACTGTGGAAGCGCATGGTTGCACACCCCGCTGGACGCGCCCGGCCGGTCAGGAGTCGGGGTGGCCGGGCAGGGCGAGGTCGAGCTCGCGCAGGCGGTCCGGCTCGCCGATGACCTCCACCGAGGTGATCCGGTCGTCGTCGATGCCGAGCAGCAGCACGAGGCGCAGCCGCCCGCGCGGCGCCACCACGATGCCGAGCTCCCCGCCGACGAGGATGGGCTCGGCGAAGTGGGCCCGGCCGCTGTTGGTGAGCGTCTCCTCCGCGATGCGGCGCGCGCCGCGCACCTCCAGCTCCTCCTGCGCCGGGAGCGCGACCCGGTCGCCCCTGCGCACCACGTCGGGCGCCAGGACGGCCATGAGGGCCTCCAGGTCTCCGGCGCGGGAGGCGGCCAGGAACGCCTCCACCACCTTGCGCCGGCGGGCGAAGTCGGCCGGCGGCACGCCGGTGTTGCCGTGCACGCGCTGCCGCGCCCGGCTGGCGAGCTTCTTGGCCGCCGACGGGGTGCGCTCGACGATGCCGGCGATCTCGCCGAACGGCACGGCGAACAGGTCGTGCAGCACGAACGCGACCCGCTCGGCGGGCGTGAGCGTGTCGAGGACGACGAGCAGCGCCAGCCCGACCGAGTCGGCGAGCACCGCTTCGTCCTCCGGGTCGGCCACGTCGCTGGGCGGGGCGAGCTGGTCGAGCTCGCCGAGGTCGGTGTAGTCCTCCCTGCGGCGCTGACGCGAGCGCAGCATGTCCAGGCAGATGCGGGCGACGATCGTCGTGAGCCAGGCCTGCACGTTGCCGACCGCGGAGGTGTAGGCCGAGGAGGCCCTCAGCCACGCCTCCTGCGTCGCGTCGTCGGCCTCGTCGGCCGAGCCGAGCATCCGGTACGCGATGTTGCGCAACCGCTTGCGGGAGTGATCGAAGTGGGCGGCCAGTTCGGCCTGAGTGTCCATCGGTCACCTTTCCTGGAGACGGGGCGTCGTATCAGGTGGAAAGCGCTCGCACGATATGCGTGGTTTTGACAGGGGACGGGGTGTCGTGCTGATGGTGGTGCGTCATCTGACCAGCGGCGGTGGAACGACAGCGGACCGTGCTGCCGGAGGGCGGCGGGCAGTGTGCGACATGCCTCTCATCCTTCCATCCTCCCGCCACTGTGCCCCCGTCGCGACGCGACCCCCGTATCCGGGAACCCGCGTGCTCGTGCGGGCGCGATCCATTCACGGAGTCGTCGGCTTTCCGCCGCACTGTCCAATCCCGGTCAACAGGGCAGACATCGGAGCACTGGCTATACCGAGGGTCGATCCTTAAGCTGACGAATGGCCGTGCCAGACGTGAAGAATGCGCTCCCGTCCCGTTTCCTTTCATTAGGAAGGTCCAGCCGTGACCCTTCACACCACAGCCGAAGCAGTTCGAAATGAAGCGATTCCCCTGCCACCGGGAGAGGATCTGCTGCGCCAATTACCGGAGGAAGTCGTCCCCATCGGCGACCTGCTGCCGTCCTTCTCCCCCCGGGAGCGGCACGAGGACCCGGCGCACGTGCGCCGGCTGGCCGAGACCGGCGGCGGCGCCGAGCCGCTCCTGGTGCACCGCCCCACGATGCGCGTCATCGACGGCATGCACCGGCTGCGCGCGGCCACCATGTGCGGCTGGTCGCACATCGCCGTGCGCTTCTTCGACGGCAGCGAGGCCGACGCGTTCGTGCTGGCCGTCCAGCTCAACGTGCGGCACGGCCTGCCGCTGACCCTCGAGGAGCGCAGGGCCGCCGCCCGGCGCATCATCGCCTCGCACCCCGACTGGTCCGACCGCGCGATCGCCGAGCGGGTCGGGCTCAGCTCCAAAACCGTGGGCAAGGTACGCCGCGAGGCCGGCGCGTCCTGCCTGGCCACCCGGCTGGGCCGGGACGGCAGACTCCGGCCCGCCAGCAGCGTCGAGGGGCGCCGCAGCGCGGCCGTCCTGCTGGCGGGCGACTCCCAGATCTCCCTGCGCGAGCTGTCGCGCAAGACCGGCCTGTCGGTGGGCACCGTGCGCGACGTGCGCGACCGCCTCGACCGCGGCCAGGACCCCGTGCCCGACCGCCTGCGCGGCCAGTACCGCCGCCCGTCCGCCGACGGCGCGGCCCCGGGGAAAGGCGCCACTTCGGGGAAAGGGGCAGCCTCGGGGAAAGAGGTCGCCAAGGCCATGTCCGAGACCTTGTCGCTGGTGCGCAAGCTCACCCGCGACCCGTCATTGCGGGCCACCGAGTCCGGCCGCACGCTCCTGCGGATGTTGCTCGCCGCCGAGGCCGTCACCCTGCGCTGGGAGCACATCTCCGAGGCCGTCCCGGCCCATTCCGTGCCGCTCGTGCGATCGGTCCTGCTGAAATTCTGTGACGACTGGAAGCGGCTCGCGGACCGCGTTCCGCAGCACATCTCCTAGCCGGGACTTCCTTATTCATTCGCCTTTCAGAAATGCGGAGAATTCGCCATGCCCGAAAACGGCCACTATCCGGGAAACAGCGCCGACATAGCCCTGAGGAAGAAGAACCGGGCGACCGTCGAAAAGTACATGAACACTCGGGGCGAGGAACGGCTGCGCCGCCATCTGCTGTTCACCGAGGACGGCACCGGCGGCCTGTGGACCAACGACACCGGCCAGCCGATCGTCATCCGGGGCCGCGACCGCCTCGCCGAGCACGCGGTCTGGTCGCTGCGCTGCTTCCCCGACTGGGTCTGGTACAACGTCCAGATCTTCGAGACCGGCGACCCCGGCTTCTTCTGGGTCGAGTGCGACGGGGAGGGCGCCATCCGCTTCCCCGGCTACCCCGAGGGCCACTACCGCAACCACTTCCTGCACTCCTTCCAGCTGGAGGACGGCCTGATCCGCCGGCAGCGGGAGTTCATGAACCCCAACGAGCAGCTGCGCGCGCTCGGCATCCCCGTCCCCGAGATCAAACGCGAGGGGATTCCGACCTAGGAATCCCGCAGACAACCGAGGGAGAGCCGTGGACCACGCGATGCCCGACATCCGGCTCAGCGCCGCGCTGCAGCAGCCGGCCTGGGAAGACCTGTCGCAGGTGCAGCGCGTACGAGAGGTGCTGGCCGCCCGCCCGCCACTCGTACGGCCCAGCGACGTGCACGTCCTGCGCACGCTGCTCGCCGCGGTCGCGGCGGGCCAGTCCCTGGTCATCCAGGCGGGGGACTGCGCCGAGGACCCCGAGGAGTGCACGCAGGAGCACGTCAGCCGCAAGACCGCCGCCCTGGACGTGCTGGCCGGGGCCCTGAAGATGGTCGGACGCAAGCCCGTGCTGCGCGCGGGGCGCATCGGCGGGCAGTTCGCCAAGCCGCGCTCCAGCCCCGTGGAGAAGGTCGGCGACCTGGAGCTCCCCGTGTTCCGCGGGCACCTGGTCAACGGCCCGGAACCGAGCCCCGAGAGCCGGCAGCCCGACCCCTTGCGCATCCTGACCGGCTACATGGCCGCCAGCGACATCATGGAGCACCTGGGCTGGCGCGGCTCCTCCCGCCGCCCCGCCAACGACCCGCCCACCTGGACCAGCCACGAGGCGCTGCTGCTCGACTACGAGGTCCCCATGCTGCGTCGCGACCCGTCCGGGGCGCTGGTCCTGGGCTCCACGCACTGGCCCTGGATCGGCGAGCGCACCCGCCAGCCCGACGGCCCGCACGTCGCCCTGCTCGCCGAGGTGGTCAACCCGGTCGGCTGCAAGGTCGGCCCGAAGACGACCCCCGAGGAGCTGCTGGCCCTGTGCGAGCGGCTCGACCCGGACCGCGAACCGGGCCGCCTCACCCTCATCGCCCGGATGGGCGCGGGCACCGTGACCCGCGCGCTGCCGCCGCTGGTGGAGGCCGTCCGGGACGCCGGCCACCCGGCCATCTGGCTGTGCGACCCCATGCACGCCAACACCGTCACCACCCCCGGCGGGCGCAAGACCCGCCTGGTGCCCGAGCTGATGCGGGAGGTCGGCGGGTTCGTGGCCGCGGTCGAGGCGGCCGGCGGCGTGGCGGGCGGCCTGCACCTGGAGACCACCCCCGACGACGTGGTCGAGTGCGTCGCCGACGAGAACGACTTCGACGAGCTGGGCGAGCGCTACACCACCCTGTGCGACCCCCGGCTGACGCTCTGGCAGGCGGTCTCGGTGATCTCCGCCTGGGGCGACTGAGAGAAGGAGAGCCCATGCCCGGCATTCCCGCGATCGAGCCCTATCCGCTGCCCACCGCGGGCGACCTGCCCCGCGGCCCCGTCCCGTGGATCCCGGACCCCGCCCGCGCGGTCCTGCTCGTCCACGACATGCAGCGCTACTTCGTCAACCCCTTCCCCTCGCCCACCCGCGACGAGCTGGTGCGCGGCATCGCCCTCCTGCGCTCGCGCGCCGCCGCGCTCGGCGTCCCCGTGGGCTACACCGCGCAGCCCGGCAGCATGACCGAGGAGGAGCGCGGCCTGCTCAAGGACTTCTGGGGCCCCGGCATGCGCAGCACGCCCGCCGACCGGCTCGTGGTCGACGAGCTGGCCCCCGAGCCCGGCGACTGGATGTTCACCAAGTGGCGCTACAGCGCGTTCTTCCGCTCCGGCCTGCTGGAGCGGATGCGCCGCCTGGGCCGCGACCAGCTCATCGTCTGCGGCGTGTACGCCCACGTGGGCGTGCTGATGACGGCCGTGGACGCGTTCACCAACGACCTGGAGACCTTCCTGGTGGGCGACGCCGTCGCCGACTTCAACGCCGACTATCACCGGATGGCCCTGGAGTACGCCGCCGAGCGCTGCGCCGCGGTGGTCACGGCCAAGGAGGTGTTCACATGAGCGACCTGCTCGGCACCGTGCTGGGGCCGAACCCGCCGTCGTTCGCGCTGCTGCACCGCCCCGAGGCCGCCGGGCCGGGCACGATCGACGTCCTGACCGGCACCGTCACCCACCCCTCCCGGCTGGCCGGGATCCCGCTGCCGGACCTCGCGCGAGACGGCGGCCCCCGCCACGAGGTGCTCGTGGTCATCCCCTACCGGCAGATCGCCGAGCGCGGCTTCGTCTGCGCCGACGACGGCACGCCGCTGATCGCGATGGCCGTACGGGCGCAGCAGACGGTCACCGTACCGGAGGCGCTGGCCCGCATCCCCACCCCGGACATCACCCTGACGGGCGGCCGGTTCGACGTCGGCGACGACGACTACGCCGAGATCGTCCGCAGGGTGATCAAGGAGGCCATCGGCGAGGGCGAAGGCGCCAACTTCGTGATCAGGCGCGACTTCGTGACCGCCATCGACGGGTACGCGCCGCACCACGCCGTGGCACTGTTCGCCCGGCTGCTGGAGGTCGAGTCGGGGGCGTACTGGACGTTCGTCATCCACACCCCCGGGCGCACGCTCGTGGGCGCGACCCCGGAGCGGCACCTGACGCTGCGCGGCGGGGTGGCGACCATGAACCCGATCAGCGGCACCTACCGCTATCCGCCCTCCGGGCCGAACCTGCCCGAGGTGCTGGACTTCCTCGCCGACCGCAAGGAGTCCGAGGAGCTGTACATGGTCCTGGACGAGGAGCTGAAGATGATGTCCAGGATCTGCCGGCCGGGCGTGCGCGTGCTGGGGCCACGGCTGAAGGAGATGGCGCGGCTGGCGCACACCGAGTACTACATCGAGGGCGACAGCGCCTGGGACATCCGCGACATCCTGCGCGAGACCATGTTCGCCCCGACGGTCACCGGCAGCCCGCTGGAGAACGCCTGCCGGGTGATCGCCCGCCACGAGCCGCACGGCCGCGGCTACTACAGCGGGGTCGCCGCGCTCATCGGCCGCGACGACTCCGGCGGCCGGACGCTGGACTCCTCCATCCTCATCCGCACCGCCGACATCGACGCCGTCGGCGGGGTGCGCATCGGCGTCGGCGCCACCCTCGTCCGCCACTCCGACCCGGCCTCCGAGGTGGCCGAGACGCGGGCCAAGGCCGCCGCGCTGCTCGCGGCGCTGCAGCCGAGGAACGCCGGGCTGGGCGGGCACCCGCGCGTGCGCGACGCGCTGAGCCGCCGCAACACCTCCGTCGCGGGCTTCTGGCTGCACGGCCGCACCGAGCCGGCCGCCGTCCCCGCCGGGCTCGCCGGCCGCTCGGCGCTGGTGATCGACGCCGAGGACACGTTCACCTCGATGCTCGACCACCAGCTGCGCGCGCTGGACATGCGGGTGACGGTACGCCGCCACGACCAGCGGCCCGACCTCGACGGCCACGACCTCGTTGTGCTGGGCCCCGGCCCAGGAGACCCCCGGGACGCCGGCCACCCCAAGATCGCCTACCTGCGGGCGGCCGCCGCCGGGCTGCTGGCCTCGGGCCGCCCCTTCCTGGCGGTCTGCCTGAGCCACCAGGTGGTCTGCGACCGGCTCGGCCTGGAGCTGCGCCGCCGCCCCACGCCCAACCAGGGGGTGCAGAAGGAGATCGAGCTGTTCGGCGTGCGGGAGCGGGTCGGCTTCTACAACACCTTCGCCGCCCACTGCGCCGCGGACGCCATCGACGTCCCCGGCGTCGGGCGGGTCGAGATCTGCCGCGATCCCGGGACCGGCGAGGTGCACGCGCTGCTCGGGCCGCACTTCTCCACGCTGCAGTTCCACGCCGAGTCCGTGCTGACCCAGAACGGGCCGCGCGTCCTCGGCACGCTGATCGAGAGGGTGCTGCGGCCATGACGGCGGACCAGGCGGTACGGGCGGCACAGCACGAGTACGTCGTCGTGGACGCCTTCACCGACACGCCGCTGAGCGGCAACCCGGTGGCCGTCTTCTTCGGCGCCGACGACCTGCCGGCCGCCCGCATGCAGAGCATCGGCAAGGAGATGAACCTGTCGGAGGTCACGTTCGTGCTGCGGCCCGAGCGCGGCGGCGACGCGCGCGTGCGCATCTTCACCCCCGTCAACGAGCTGCCGTTCGCCGGCCACCCCCTGCTGGGCACGGCCATCGCGCTCGGCGAGCGGCTGCCGGGGGAGCGGCTGTTGCTGGAGACGGCGATGGGCGTCATCCCGTTCGAGCTGGAGCGCGGCGGCGGGCGGGCGGTCGCCGCCCGGATGGAGCAGCCCGTCCCGGTGTGGGAGCCGTTCGACCGGACCGGGGAGCTCCTGGAGGCGCTCGGCGTCCCGCGCTCGGAGCTGCCCGTCGAGATCTACACCAACGGGCCGCGGCACGTCTTCGTCGGGCTGCGGGACATCGCCGCGCTCTCGCGCGTCGACCCCGACCAGCGGGCCCTGGCCGGCTTCCCCGACATGGCGGTCAACTGCTTCGCCGGGTCCGGCACGAGCTGGCGCAGCCGCATGTTCTCGCCCGCGTACGGCGTCAGCGAGGACGCCGCGACGGGCTCGGCCGCGGGCCCGCTCGCCATCCACGTGGCCCGGCACGGCCGCGCCCCCTTCGGCCGGTGGATCGACATCCACCAGGGCGTCGAGATGGGCCGCCCGTCGCTGATGCGGGCCTGCGCGAGCGGCGACAGCCGGCAGATCACGTCCGTACGGGTCGGCGGCGCGGGCGTCACCGTCGCCCGCGGCGTCATCCACGTCTGAAGGAGGCACGCGTGAGCAGCAGGTTCGAAAGCCTGACGGGCCTGGTGGACGAGGCGTTCCCCGAGTACGACCGGCCGCCGGCCGAGCCGATGGACCTCCTGCGGCGCTGGGTCGAGGAGGCGAAGGCGGAGGGGGTGCGCGAGCCGCTGGCCCTGGCGCTGGCCACCGCCGACGCCCGGGGCCGCGCCTCCACCCGGATGGTCGCCGTCATCGACGTCACCGACCGGGGCGCGCTCTTCACCAGCCACAGCAGCAGCCGCAAGGGCCGCGAGATCGCCGAGACCGGCTGGGGCTCCGGGGTGCTGTACTGGCGCGAGAGCGGCCGGCAGATCATCCTGTCGGGCCCGATCGTCCAGGTGCCCGACGACGAGGCCGAGCGGCTGTGGGCCGCCCGCCCGCCCCAGCTGCACCCCATGTCGGCGGCCTCCCGCCAGAGCGAGCCGCTGGAGGACGCCGCCGCGCTGCAGGCCGAGGCGGACCGGCTGGCCGCGAGCGACGGGCCGCTGCCGCGCCCGGCCCGGTTCGCCGGTTACCGGCTGGAGCCGGCCGCCGTGGAGTTCTGGGCCGCCGCGGCGACCAGGCTGCACCGCAGGCTCCGCTACGACAAGACGCCCGCGGGCTGGCAGGCCCGCAGGCTGCAACCATGAGAGGAGTTCACAGGTGACTATCAAGACGGATTTCGACGCGGTCGTGATCGGCGCCGGATTCGCCGGGATCTACGCGTTGCATCGGCTGCGCAACGAGCTGGGGCTGAAGGTCAGGGCGTTCGAGCGGGCCGGCGGGGTCGGCGGCACCTGGTACTGGAACCGGTACCCGGGGGCGATGTCGGATGTCGAAGGCTTCGTCTACCGGTACTCCTTCGACCGGTGGCTGATCGACAACGACGTCTGGCGGACCCGCTACATCCCGCAGGCCCAGATCCTGGCGTACCTGGAGGCCGTGGTCGAACGCCACGACCTGGGCAAGGACATCCAGCTGAACACGGGCGTCGAGTCCGCCGTCTACGACGAGTCCGGCCACTTCTGGGACGTCACCCTCGACGACGGCAACCGCTGCACCACCCGCTACCTGGTCACCGCGCTCGGCCCGCTGTCGTCCAGGAACATCCCCGACTACCCCGGCCGCGACCTGTTCGCCGGCCGGATCGTGCACACCGGTGCCTGGCCCGCCGACCTCGACATCACCGGCAAGCGCGTCGGCGTCATCGGCACCGGCTCGACCGGCACCCAGTTCGTCTGCACGGCCGCCGGCCTGGCCGAGCACCTGACCGTCTTCCAGCGCTCGCCGCAGTACTGCGTGCCCTCCGGCAACCGCCCGCTGACGGAGGAGGAGCGGGCCGCCTACCGGGAGGGTTACGACCGCATCTGGGAGCAGGTGCGCGCCTCGCGGGTGGCCTGCGGCTTCGAGGAGAGCGACGTGCCCGCGATGAGCGTGACGGAGGAGGAGCGCCGGCGCGTCTTCCAGGAGGCGTGGGAGCAGGGCAACGGCTTCCGCTTCATGTTCGGCACGTTCGGCGACATCGCGACCGACCCGGCCGCGAACGAGGCCGCCGCGGACTTCATCAGGGGCAAGATCAAGGAGATCGTCCGTGACCCGGAGACCGCGCGCCGGCTCACCCCCACCGACCCGTACGCCAAGCGCCCGATCTGCAACTCCGGCTACTACGAGACCTTCAACCGCCCCAACGTCACCCTGGTCAGCCTCAAGGAGACCCCGATCAGGGAGATGACCGCCAGGGGCGTCGTCACCGAGGACGGCACCGAGCACGACCTCGACGTGCTGGTGCTGGCCACCGGGTTCGACGCGGTGGACGGCAGCTACCGCACGATGGACATCCGCGGCCGCGGCGGCCGCGACATCCGCACCCACTGGAAGGACGGCCCCACCAGCTACCTCGGCGTGGCCACCGAGGGCTTCCCCAACCTGTTCATGGTGCTCGGCCCCAACAGCGCCTTCAGCAACCTGCCGCCCGGCATCGAGACCCAGGTCGACTGGATCGCCGAGCTGATCGAGGCGGCCGAGGAGCGCGGCGCCGCCGCCGCCGAGGCCACCCGGCAGGCCGAGGACGAGTGGACGCTCGCCTGCCAGATCAGCGCCGGCCACACGCTCTTCCCGAAGGTCGACTCCTGGATCTTCGGCGCCAACATCCCCGGCAAGAAGAACAGCGTCATGTTCTACTTCGGCGGCCTGGGCGCGTATCGGGCCAGGTTGAGGGAGGTGGCCGAGGCCGGATACCCCGGCGTCACCTTCCACGGGGCCCGGTCGTCATAACGAATGAGGGGCCCCACTTATCGCATCAAGAGATTCCACCGGAAGAGAAAGGAACACCACCATGAGTGAGACCGTGATCCGCGCAGATGACACGGTGGCGACGTTCATCAACATCTTCGAGGTCGAGCCCGGCAAGCAGCAGGAGCTCATCGAGATCCTGAAGGAGGGCACGGAGAAGGTCATGCGGGGCCGGCCCGGCTTCGTCTCGGTGAACCTGCTCGCCAGCCCCGACGGGACCCGCGTCGTCAACTACGCCCAGTGGCGCAGCCCCGACGACATCAAGGCGACGATGAGCGACCCCGAGGCGCAGGCGTTCGCCAAGCGCACCGCCGAGATCGCCAAGGCGACGCCGAGCCCGTACCGGGTGGTCGCCACCTACCACGCCTGAGCCGGAACCCGAGGCCCGGCCCCGCCCCGCCGGCCGCGCGCCGGCGGGGCGGCCACCGCCCGACCCGAGACCCGCAGGGGAGCACGTCAGCCGCCATGAGCAACGACACCACCGCCGACATCGTGATCGCAGGAGCCGGGATCGGCGGGCTGACCACCGCCCTGGCCCTGCACGCCCGCGGCATCGCCGCCACCGTCCTGGAGAGCGCGCCCGAGATCCGCCCGCTCGGCGTCGGGATCAACATCCAGCCCGCCGCCGTCGCCGTGCTGACCGCCCTCGGCCTGGGGGACGCGCTGGCGGCGACCGGCATCCCCACGCGCGCGCACCACTACCTCGACCACACGGGCGTCACCCTCTGGACGGAGCCGCGCGGCGTCGCCGCCGGGCACCGGTGCCCGCAGTACTCCGTCCACCGGGGCGAACTGCAGACCCTGCTGCTGGACGCGGCCCGCGAACGGCTCGGCCGCCACGCGGTCCGCACCGGGATGCGGGTGCACGGCTTCGAGCAGACCAGGGACGGCGTCCGCGTGCACGTCCGCGACCGGGCCCGCGGCGCCGACGGCCTGCTGGAGGCCGCCGCCCTGGTCGGCGCCGACGGGCTGCACTCGGCCGTCCGCGCCCGCCTGCACCCCGGGCAGGGGACGCTGCACGGGGCCGGGGTGGACATGTGGCGCGGCCTGACCGAGCTGGACGGCTTCCTCGACGGCCGCACGATGATCCTGGCCAACGACGAGCGGGCCACCCGCCTGGTCGCCTACCCCATCTCCGCCCGGCACGCCGCCCGCGGCCGGGCGCTGCTCAACTGGGTCCTGCTCGCCTCCACCGGCACGCCCGGCCCGGTCGGCGGCGCGGACTGGGACGTCCCCGGCCGGCTCGCCGACCTCCTCCCGCACGTCTCCGGCTGGGACCTGGGCGCGCTCGACGTCCACGACGTCTTCTCCCGCAGCACCCGGATCCTGCGCTACCCGATGGTGGACCGTGCGCCGCTGGAGCGGTGGGGCCGGGGCCGCGTCACGCTGCTCGGCGACGCCGCCCACCTCATGTACCCGATCGGCGCCAACGGCGCCTCCCAGGCCATCCTCGACGCCGCCGCCCTCGCCGCCGAGCTCTCCCGCCGCGACGTGCCCTCCGCGCTGGAACGCTACGAGAACGACCGCCGCCCCGCCACCACCGCGATCATCCTCGCCAACCGGAAGATGGACCACGCCGAACGCGTCGTGTCCGCCCGGCCCGGCACCGGCGACGACAAGGCCGCCGAACTGGCCACCATCACCGCCGACTACCGCTCCACCGTCGAACGCGCCTCCTGACGCCGGCTCCTAAGACCGGACCACCCCTTCGTCCGTCCACGTGACGCCCTTGTTGCGGCACAGGCAGAAGGGATGCCCGACCGGATCGGTGTAGATCCGCCAGCCGTAGCCCTCCGGCCCGATGAAGTCCTTCCGCAGGGTCGCGCCCAGCCCGACGGCGCGCCGCTCCTCGGCCTCGATGTCGTCCACTTCGAAGTCGAGATGGAACTGCTTGGGGTGCTCGTCGTCGGGCCAGAGCGGCGGGCGGTAGTCGTCCACCCGCTGGAAGGCCAGCTCGATCTTGCCGAAGGGGATCCCGGCCCATTGGTCGTCGCTGTCCGGCTTGATCGCGCGGCCGGTCAGTTCGGAGTAGAAGGCCGCCAGCTTCATCGGGTCGGGGCAGTCGATGATGAAATCCGTGAGTTGGAGCATCAGGCGATGATGCCACAGGGCGGGGTGCAGGCCGGTCAGGGGCGCCGCGGTGCCGCCTGGGCAAGGGTCATCAGAGCTCTTTGCGCAGGCCGCCGTCGATGACGAGGTCGGAGCCGTTGATGTTCGGCGCCCTTCCCGAGGCCAGGAAGACGACCAGGGCGGCTATCTCGGCTGGTTCGGTGATCTGCCCGGTGGACATCCCGAAGGTGGCGGGCAGGGTGCTGAGCAGCTCCTCACACGAGATGCCGGCCCGGCTCGCGAGGACGTCACCCGTGCTGCCCGGCTCGGTCCACACCGCGGTACGTACGAGCCCGGGGGAGATGGTGTTGACCCTGACGCCACGGGGGCCGAATTCCTCGGCGAGGGCCTTGCCCAGGTTGGCCAGCGCGGCTTTGGCGGCGGAGATGTCCACCAGGTGCGGCGCCGGGCGTCGTGCGTTGACTGAGCCGATGTTGATGAGGTGGCCGCGGCGCTCGACGATGCTGGGCAGCGCGGCCCGGCTGGCCCGGATGGCGCTGAACAGGGTCAGGTCGAGAGCGTGCCGCCAGTCGTCGTCGGAGACGGACAGGAAACCGCCCGGGTGCGGGCCGGTGGTGCCGGCGACGTTGTTGACCAGGAGGCCGATGCCGCCGAGCTCGGCCATGGCCGTGTCGATGAGGCGGCCGGGGCCGTCGGGGGTGCCGAGGTCGACGGAGACGGCGAACGGGGTGATCCGCCTGATCTCGTCGCCGATGTTCCTGGCGCCCGCCACCACCTGGTAGCCCTCATCGCGCATGGCGGCGGCGGAGCCGACGACCGGCTCTCCCTGATCGGGCGCGCCCTCGGCTGCTCGGTGCGGCTGACCGTGTTGCAGCGGCTCGCAGAGGGGGAGGCGTCCGTCAGCGAGTTGACCAGCCACACCGGCGTCACCCAGCCGAACATGTCGAACCATCTGGCCGTGCTGCGCTCGGCCGGACTGGTGACCTGCCGCCGGCTCGGGCGGGTCGTGCGCTACCGGCTCGCCTCGCCCGAGGCCGCCGACCTCGTCCGCGGATTGACCCGGGACGCGACGTCCGAGCGGCCTTCGCCGCAGTAGGCCGGTCAGGTGGTACCGGAGGCGGCCGCTCTCGTTCGCCGTCGGCGGGACCTCCGGGGAGTGGCCAGTGGCGCAGTGCGGCGTCGGCCATCTCCTGGAACTCGTCGCGGCCGATGGCGTCGATGGTGAGCATCATGCCGGGGCCGTCCCGGTGGTGCTCGCCGCGTGCGCAGGCGGCGATCCGGCCTGGGTCGCCGGTCAGGACGCCCGGCTCGTGCTCCCCGGCGGCGATCTGCTGCTGCAATGTGGAGGAGATGCGGAGGCGCGGGTCGGCCTCGCGGAACTGGGCCACCGATCCGTACGGCGGGTGGGGCCACGTCCGCCAGTCGGCGGTGTCGTAGGCGTCCACGGTGCCGATGCCGGACTGGTAGCGCAGGCAGAGGTACTGCCCGTCGGCCGTCCGCGCGTCCCACTGGGACAGGTCACCGGCCCGCACGGTTTGGATGACCTTGGCCAGAGTGGTGCTCATCCTCCCAGTGTGGGACCGGCGGCACGGGCGCCCGCCGGTGCGGTTGCCCGGTGATCCCTTGGCCCCGGTGAGGGGCTTGTCACGTCGCCGACGGGACCCTGTTCGGCCTGGACACAGCCCGGCTCGGCCGCGACGGGCCGTCAGCCGAGCTGCTGGGCCAGGCCGATGAGGATGCCCTCGGGGCCGCGGACGTAGCAGAGCCTGTGGCTGTTCTCGTACTGCTCCACCGTGCCGACGAGCTCGGCGCCGTGGCGGCGCAGGCGGGTGACGACGTCGTCGATGTCGTCGACGGCGAACATGATGCGGCGCATGCCCAGCGTGTTCACCGGCGCGTCCGCCGGTACGCCGCCGATCGCCTCCGGCGTGTGGTACTTCGTCAGCTCGATCCGCCCGTGGCCGTCCGGGGTCCGCAGCATCGCCACGTCGACGCGCTGCTCGTCGAGCCCGACGACACGGGCCGCCCAAGCCTCCTCGACCGCCGCCTTGCCCTCCAGCTCCATGCCGAGCTCCACGAAGAACGCGATGACCGCGTCGAGGTCGTCGACCACGATGAGGACGTTGTCCATCCGCTGAATCGCCATACCGAGTCTCCTTCGTCATGCGGCCGGTACGTGGCCGCCGGTATCCCTGGGACGGAGCCGGGACGGCGTTCTCGACATCCTCGGCGGCCCGCGTCCCGGATTTCTTGGTCAGCGATCGTGGCGCTGCTCGTAGACGCGGCGCACGCTGGTGCCGTTGCTGAGGTCGGCGCCGTACACGTGCAGCGTGATCGCGACCGTCTCACCGGTGTTGCGGACCCGGTGGATGTCGTCGGGCGGCGCGGCGGCGCTGACCGAGCCGGCGGGCCGGTGCCGTTCGCCGATCTCGACCAGGCGGTCGCCGTCGATGTCGTACAGGGTCTCGGTCTCGGCGCCCTGGAGCACCTGGAACGAGCACCACACCAGGTGGTCGTGGATCTCCGTCACCTGGCCGGGCCGCCACACCACGGCCGACACCGAGAACGCGGCCTCGGTGTGCAGGGTGTGCCGGGTGTAGCCGTCGGGCGAGCCGGCCCGTTCGGCCAGGGTGAGGAGGCCGGCGTCCGGTCCGGTCTCCGCCAGGACGCCGGCGACCTGCTCGGCGATGGTGTGCGGGGCCGCCTGGCCGTAGGCGTGCGACCGGATGCGGGCGACCAGCTCGGCCAGGCCGGGCCTGGGCGGCGGGCCGGTGCGGATGGTGGCGGCGGGGGTGGTCGGCTGCTCGGTCATGGCAACGATGCTGGCGCTCCGAGGCTCATGACGTCCAATGCCAAAAGCGCCCGCGTCCCATAGATAAACTTGATAGGTGATGAACCTGACGCACCTGCGGGTTCTCGAGGCCGTCGCCCGTCACGGGTCGGTGACCGAGGCGGCCAGGGAGCTGCACTACTCCCAGCCCTCGATCAGCCACCACCTCGGGCGGCTGGAGTCCTCGATCGGGGCCCGGCTCATCCAGCGCGTGGGGCGCGGCATCCGGCTCACCCCCGAAGGCGAGGTTCTGGCGCAGCGGGCCCGGGAGATCGTCGGGCGGGTGGAGGCGGCCTCCGCCGAGATGGCCGC
Organism: Nonomuraea composti; assembly: GCF_012034275.1. NCBI lineage: Bacteria > Bacillati > Actinomycetota > Actinomycetes > Streptosporangiales > Streptosporangiaceae > Nonomuraea > Nonomuraea composti. The sequence goes on from NZ_JAATEP010000017.1 coordinate 180,167, forward strand.
CCACGTCGGGCTGCGGGCCGGGCGGGTCCGGGTCGCCGGTTTCCAGACGGTCCTCAGCACGATCGTCCCCAGGGCGGCGGCCGAGCTGTCCGCGTCGTACCCGGGCATCGAGCTGAACCTGGTCGACGTGCACCCGGGCGAGGGGCTGCGGATGTTGCGCGCCGGGCACGTCGACCTCGCCCTGGTGTTCCGGCACGCCGACACCCCGGACGAGGAGGAGGGCTTCCGGCTGACCCACCTGCTGGACGACCCGCTCTACCTGATCAGCCGCGAGCCGGGCCAGCGGCTGGAGGACCACCGCGACTCCGCCTGGGTCGGCGGGTGCGAGCGGTGCCGCGCGACGATGGTCGCCGCCTGCCGGCGAGCGGGCTTCACGCCGCGGATCGCGTACAGCAGTGACGACATGGTCGTGGTCCAGACGCTCGTGGCGGCCGGCATGGGCGTCGCCACCCTGCCGGGGCTCGCCCTCCAGGCCCACCGTACGCCAGGGGTGCACGCCACCGAGATGCCGGGCAACGCCCGGCACATCTACGCCGCCACCTACGGCGAGCCGCCGGACCCGCCCGCGACCACCGCCCTGCTCGACATCCTCAGGGCGATCACCTAGCGCCTGCCGGCGACCTTCCCCCGCCGCCCGGTCACGTGCGTTCGCGCATGCGAGAGGCTTCGTCCTGGTCGTGACCGGGTGTCGCGGATTCATGGGCGGGACGGCGGTGGGGGACGCAGCGCGGCGAGTGCGTGGTCGACCACCTGGCCGAGTTCGGCGCGCAGGTGGGTGCATTCGCGCACGGGATCGGCCGTCGGGCAGGTCAGCAGGTGTTCGAGGAGTTGCTGGGCGAGGTGCAGGTCCTGGATCCGGGTCTTGATCGCCTCGATGGAGGCGATCAGGACCTGGCGGCCGGAGGGCTGGTCCGCGGGCGGGTCTTCGGTGATCAGCGTGGCGGTGTCGGCCAGGCTGACCAGGCCGCGGTGGTGCAGGCGCTGGATGAGCGCGAGCCGGCGCAGCTGTTCGTGGCCGTAGTGGCGCACGTTACCCCGGCGTTCGGCGGCGGGGAGGAGGCCCAGGTCGTCGTAGTACCGCAGGGTGGAGACCGGCACGCCGAAGCAGCGGGCCACCTGGCTGATCGAGTAGCGCTCGTCCGTCATGCCTCCATGTTGCGCTCAAGTCGACTTGAGCGTGCAGGGTGGACACCGATCGCCACGGAACGGCTGAAGGGAGCGGGCGATGCGGATCGAGGATGTGCCGGTGCTGGTGGTGGGCGGCGGGCCGGTCGGGTTGTCGACGGGGCTGTTCCTGGCCCACTGGGGCGTCCGGCCGCTGGTCGTCGAGAAGCGGGAGGGGATCTCGGAGGTGGCCCGGGCGGGCACGAGCCTGCGCACGCTGGAGGTGTTCCGTTCGATGGGGCTGGAGCCGGAGTTGAAGGAGGCCGGTTGGGAAGGCGGCCCGCCGATGCGCACGGTGTTCAAGGACAGCGGGTTCGGCGCCACCGTGCACCGGGGCGGGCTGCCGGAGCGCTACGCCGCCAGGCTGGAGACCTGCAGCCCGGTGAACCCGCGCCTGATCCTGACGCACGACCAGGTGCAACGTATCGCGCTGGACGAGGTGCGCCGCCGCGGCGGCCAGGTCCGGTTCGGCACCCGGCTGGTCGACCTCGTCCCCGAGGCCGACCGGGTGCGCGCGCAGGTCGTCGACGTCGCCACGGGTGAGGAATGGCAGATCAGGGCCGGCTACCTCATCGGCGCGGACGGGGCGAACAGCGACGTACGCGAGCGTCTGGGGATCGCCGTTCCCGACCGCGAGGTCATCGCCCGCCTCAACACCGCGTTCTTCCGCGCCGATCTCGGGCCCGTGCTGCGGGAGTGGGGGACGCACATGTGCTTCGTGCGCAACGACGCGGTGTACGCGACGCTCATGTCGAAGAACGGGCACGACCAGTGGTCGTCCCACATCATGGACTACCCCGGCAAGCCCCATGAGCTGGCCGAACTGACCGAGAGCAAGACCATCGACCTGCTGCGGGCGGCGATCGGCGATGACGGCGTCCGGATCGAGCTGCACGCCGTCAACGCCTGGGAGGCCGCCATCGGCATGGCCGCCTCCTTCGCGGACGGCCGGGTCTTCCTGGCCGGTGACGCCGCCCACGTGCAGAGCTCGGCGGGCGGGCTCGGCATGAACACCGGCATCCAGGACGGCCACAATCTCGCCTGGAAGCTGGCCGCGGTCCTGCACGGGTCGTTCGCCCCGGCCTTGCTCGACACCTACGAGCCCGAGCGCCGCGCCGCCGCCCGGGCGTCCCTGAACCTCTCCCGCGGCCTGCACCAGGGTTACCAGGCGCTGGACGGCGGCCCGGACGCCCTGTACGACAAGATCGCGGCCGACTACCTGCGCGGCATGATGTTCTACGCCTACCCCCCACACGACAGCCCTGAGCCTGACGTGCTGGACGACACCATCCGCCCCGGCCGCCGGCTCCCGCACCGCTGGGTCGACTCGCCCGCGGCCGGCCGGGTCTCCACGCTCGACCTGGCCGGCTCGCACTGGACCCTGTTCACCGGCCCGGGCGAGCACCGGTGGCCGGCGGCGGTCGCCTCCCTGGGGATCGACGTGCACGTTCACGAGCTCGAAGCCGTGGAGGGCGCGGCGCTGGTGAGGCCCGATGGCTTCGTCGCCTGGCACGGCACCGCACCCGAGTCCCTCAGGCGAGCACTGCGCGACCTGGGCCTGCGCCACCGCTGACCGACGGCCCCGCCCTTCCGTTTCTCCTGATCGCCGGCGGCCCTATTCGATGGTGAGACCGGTCACCAGCGCGTCCTCGCGCAGGGCGGCGGCGGTGGCGTCGGGGTCCAGCACCTCGGCCGCCAGGTGGACGCCGGCCGGGACGGAGCCGGACAGCACCGCGCGGGTGGCCAGCGCCATCACCACCCCGCTCAACGCGTAGGAGTCCACAGCGGTGAGCAACACTCTCGTGGGCCCCGGCGGGGCGCCGGGACGGGGGCGCGCGGTGAACAGCATGACGTAGAAGGCGCCGAAGTCGGCGTTGTCCCGCAGGGAGGCGCGCACCACGCTCTCCGCGTACGGCGCCAGCGTCTCGGGGCGGGCGTCCGGTGCTTCGGCCCACGCCGCGGCCAGGGCCTCGGGGAGGCGGTTGGAGACGAAGACGTTGTAGGCGCGCACCTCGCCGGCCCCGGTGTCGATGGCCAGGGTCTGCGCCTCGGTGGTGAGGTACGGCCAGGCGTGCACGGGCACCGGGAAGCCCGGCAGCCGCACCTGGTGCAGCGGGGCCAGCGTGCCGGGGGCCACCCGGCCCTCCCGCCAGGCCGCCATGGGCTCGCCGAACCTCGGCCCCCGGGTCAGCAGCGCGTCCACGGCGGACAGCGGGGTGAAGACGGCGGCACCGCCCACGTACACGTCGAGGCGGCGCGGCGGGCGTCCCTTGGCCAGGAGCCGGGGCAGCAGGCCGGACAGGCCGGGCATGACGCCGGCCGAGAACACCGCGGTCCGGTCACCGGCGACGCCGTCGCCGGTGAGCGCGTCCTTGGCGGCCAGCTCGCCGCCGATGTCGACGTAGTCGGCGCCGGCGGCGAAGGCGGCGCGGGCGACCGTGTCCAGCACCTGGTATGTGGGCCCCGCGCAGCTGACCACGATCCGGCAGCCGGCGCAGAAGGCGGCCAGCCCGGCGGGATCGTTCAGGTCGACCCGGACCGCGTGCGCGGGAGCGGGCAGCGAGGAGGCGAGGTCCGCGGCCTTCGTCAGGTTCCTGCCGCCGACGCGGAGCGGCCCGAGGCCGTAGGCGGCGATGCGCTGCGCGGCCGTGCGGCCGACCGCGCCGGTGGCGCCCAGGATCCCGATCACCGCTGGTCACCAAGGCGGGAGCGGACGGCGGCGGCCACCCCCGCCACCGTGGGGTCGGACAGGAACTCGCGCACGGGCACGGACGCGCCGGCCTCCTTGGCGAGCCGCACGACCGCCCGGACCGCGAGCAGGGAGTCCCCGCCGAGGCCGAAGAAGTCGGCGGCCCGGTCGAGCACCGGCACCTCCAGGAGCTCCTCGAACACGTCGGCGACCGCCTGCTCCAGGTCGCCGGCCGGCGGCCCTTCCCGGTGGCGGACGGCCGGCTCGGGCAGCAGGCCGAGCCGCAGGCCGCCGCCGGGTGCCGGCTCCGCGGTGCCGGGCAGCCCGGGCAGCACGTCCCAGCCGCTTCCGTCGGCGAGGGCGTCGACCAGCGCCACGAACTCGTCGAACGCCGCCGTCACCTGATCGCTCTCGAACAGCTCCTCGACCAGGGAGAAGACCGCCACCATCTCCGGGCCCAGCTCGAAGCAGCGGACCTCGATCGCCACCTGAGGCGTGCGCAGCTGGTGGAAGTAGTCGGAGGCGACCACCCGGCCGAGCGGCCCCGCCTCCTCCGGCGGCCCACCGCCCATGGCCGCGTCCACGCCGAGCACGCTCTGGAAGACGACCGGCCCGACCGGCCGCCAGCTCCCGCGGCGGCGGGCCACCTCGCGCCCGACCTCGACCCCGGTGATCAGGTTGTGGGCGGCGTGCTCGCCGGACGTGGCCTGCACGGTGGCGGCGAGCTCGGCGAACGTGGCCTCGGCGGCCAGGTCGAGGGGGAGCAGCATGGTCGCGGCGAAGGCGCCCACCACGCGCTGCACCTCGGGGTGGATCGGCAGGCGGTTGAGCTGCAGCGAGTTCAGCAACATCCGGCGGTGCCCGGCCCAGCGGGCCAGCACCACGCCGAACGCCGTCAGCATGGCGGTGGACGGGGTCACGCCCCGGTCGGTGCACTGCCGGCGCAGCGCCGCCCAGCTCCCGGCGCTCCAGCGGTGCTCGCGGTTGCCCATGGTGACCGGCCGTACCTCCTGGGGGTCGGCGGCCAGGGGCAGCGCCGGCGGTCCCGGCAGCGTGTCGAGCCGCGACCACCACCAGTCCCGGTCGGCCTGCCAGGCCTCGGTGGCGGGCAGGTCGGCGAGCGAGGTGACGTAGTCGCCGAAGTGGATGTCCAGGGGCGGCAGGGTGGCGTTCCAGTCGGCGGCGAAGGTGAGCAGGTCGCGGCTGAGCACGCTGGACGACCAGCCGTCGAAGATCAGCAGGCTCAGGCCGAGGTGCAGCCGGCCATCGTCCCCGGGCAGCAGCGTGAGCCGAACGTCGATGCCGGGCCCGCGGGTGGGGTCGGGGCCGCTGGTGCTCATCTCCTGCCGTACGTCGCGCAGCGCCGTGTCGATCTCGTCCGGGGACGCCTCGCGCAGGTCGTACACGCGGACCTGGGGCACCGCGCCGGGCGCGTCAGCGGGCAGGACGTGCTGGCGGCCGTCGGAGGTGACCCGGGCCCGCAGCGTGGGCTGGTGCGCGGCGAGCCGCTCGACGGCGTCCGTCAGGGCGTCGGCGGCCTCGTCGCCGTCCACGCCGGTCAGCGCGTAGTCGAGGTAGTAGTGGGCCGAGTCGTAGGACAGCTCCCAGCCGTCCTGCTGGCCGACGAAGTAGCCCTGCTGGAGGGGGAGCAGGGGGAACTCGGCGTGCGGGTCGGGGCGCGGCGTGACGGTGAGCGGCAGCGCCCTGGTCGCGGGCGCGCCGCCGGAGGCGTGCCGGCGTACCAGCTCGGCCAGGTCGGCCAGGGTGGTCTCGACCCGCACGTCCGACAGGGCGAGCGCGACGCCGAGCCGCTTGCGGACGAGCGCCGACATGCGGACCGCCAGCACCGAGTCCCCGCCCAGGCGCAGGAACCCGACGTCGTGCGGGATCTCGTCCGGCGGCAGGCCGAGCAGCTCCGACCAGATCTCGGCCAGTTCCTTCATGCGTGTACTCCCATCAGTTCTGGTGATCAGCGGGTGGCGACGAGCAGCCGCTGCGACAGCGCGGCCAGCGGGTCCCCGGGGCGGGGCAGGTCCACCTCGACCCGCAGCCCGGAGCCTTCCAGCGCTCCCAGCCATTCCTCGCGGTTGAGGTAGGTGCGGGTGGTGCCGGCCCGGGCGTCGAGCCGGTGCGGCGGCCCGTCCTGGGTGGACAGGGCGAACGGCATCGAGGTGAGCGACTGGGGGTGCTCGCGGACGGTTTCGATGAGCAGCAGCCGGCCGCCGGGGGCGAGCGACGCGGCGGCCTGGCCGAGCAGGCGGCCGGCGTGCGGGGCGTTGTGTGCCATGGTCGCCGCGACGATCAGGTCCAGCTCGCCCGGCCGGCCTGGCAGGTCGTGGGCGATGTCGAGCAGGGCGTAGCGCAGGAAGCCGGCCTCGAAGCGGCGCCGCGCGGTGTCGAGGAAGAACGGGGACAGGTCGGTGAACAGGTAGAACTCGACCGGCCGGCCGGCCAGCGCCGGCAGCAGGTCGGCGGTGGTGGCGCCGATGCCGGCGCCCAGCTCCAGGATCCGCAGCGGCCGGGTGGCCCGCTCCGCCTGAGCCCGGACCACCTCGGCGGCGGCGGCGTTGAGGTAGCGGCTGATCACGTTGCCGCGGTAGACGGCCTCGGCGGTGGCGGGCTCGCCGTCCGGGTAGAGCAGCGCCTGTACGCCGATCTCGTCGCGCAGCAGGGCGGGCAGCAGCCGCAGCGAGCGCAGCATGAGCTCGGCCAGCTCGGCGGGGTACCCGAGCGCCAGCCGCGCGGCTTCCATGCGGGCGCGGGCGGTGGCCAGCTCCGCGCGGCGCGGGCCGTACAGGCTGTGGTAGCGGCCCGCGGCGTCCCTGCTGATCAGGCCGGCCTCGTGCAGCTCGGCCAGCCAGTGGCCGGCGATCCAGCGGTGCCGCGGCGCGGCCCCGAGATCGCCCGCGATCGTGTCGGCCCCGTGCGCCGCGTCCCGGCCCAGGCCGGGGTACGGGCAGGTCTGGCGCGCCAGGTCCTGGCCCGGCCCGGGGGACAGGCGGGGCTGGTGTGCCGTGGCCTCGCCCAGGCGGCTGTGCCGGTGCAGGTGGGCCGCGAGACCCAGCAGGATCAGCCGGTCCAGGTCCTCGACGGCTCCGGCCGCGCCACTCAGGTCGGCACCGGCGATGGCGGCGTGCCCCGCGCCGTCGGCACGGTCGTTCAAGAGCGACATGGGGCGAGATCGTATGAAATAACGGTAATCATTTTCAAGATCTGGACAAAGCCGACGAAGACGTGTAGCAATGAAAACCGTTTCCATTGCCATGCTCGGAAAGGGGTCACCCTTGGGTTCCGCCACCGTCGAAGAAGTGCTCGACTGTCTGGCCGACGTACTGGAACTCCGGCCCTCGGACCTGGACCCCGACACCCCGCTCACCGCCTTGGGACTGGAGTCCTTCACGGCCGTGCGCCTGCGTCGGCGTCTCATGGAAGAGTCCGGGCTAGAGCTTCCGCTGACGGCCTTCCTCGGCTCCGCGACCGCGCGGACGGTCGCCGCCGGCCTCGTCCCGGACGAGCCCGCCGAGGCCGGGGAGTCCTTCCCGCTGACCCCGATCCAGACCGCCTACCTGGTCGGCCGGGATCCGGCGTTCCCGCTCGGGGGAGTGGCGACCTTCTACTACGTCGAGTACGACCGCGTGCCGCCGGGCTCCCCCGAAGCGGACCTCGACCGCCTGCAGAGCGCGTGGAACCGGCTCGTCCGGCGGCACCCGATGCTGCGCATGGTGGTGGACGGCCAGGCCAGGCAGACCGTGCTCGACCAGGTGCCGGACTACGTCATCGCCCGTACCGACCTGCGCGGGGAAAGCCCGGAACGGGCCGAGCGGGCGCTGGAGGCGTTGCGCGCGCAGTGCTCTCACCAGGTGCTGCCCGCCGACCGGTGGCCGCTGTTCGACCTGCGGGCGGCGCTGCTGCCGGACGGCCGCACCCGGCTGTTCGTCGGCGTGGACGTGCTCGCCCTGGACCTGATGAGCTGGATGCGGCTGATGAGGGAGTGGGGCCGGTACACGGCCGATCCCGGCCTGGAGCTGCCCCCGCCGCCTCTCGGCTTCGCCGACCTCGTCCGGCGCCGGCTGACGGACCCGGCCGAACGGCGGCGCCACGAGCTGGACGCCGCCTACTGGGCCCGCCGCGCTCCGAGCCTGCCCGACGGCCCCGCCCTGCCGTGGACCCGGGGCCCGGCCGAGTTCAGCGGCCACCGCCTCGTCCGGCACGCCGCGGAGCTGCCGGCCGAGGAGTGGGCGCAGCTGCGCAAGCAGGGCGCGGCGCACGGGCTGAGCCCCACCGGCCTGCTGCTGGCCGCCTTCGGCCTGGTGCTGCAGCGCTGGGGCGCCCGCGACCCCTTCTGCCTCAACACCACCCTCTTCGACCGCGACGACCTCGCCCGCGGCGACGACACCCCCGGCCTGGACGGCATCGTCGGCGACTTCACCAGCACCGTCCTGGTGGAGATCCCCGTCGCCGACCCCGGCCGCTGGTACGGCTTCGCCGGTTACGCCGCGGCCGTCAACCGCCGGTTCTGGACCGATCTCGACCACCGGACCGTCTCCGGGATGGAGGCGCTGCGCGCCGCGATCGAGGCGGGGGAGCGCCCCCGCGTCACCGACCCGGCCACTGGCCTGCCCGTGCCCACCCACACCGTCGTCTTCACCAGCGGCATCGGCCTGGCGGGCCCGGGCGAGCCGCCTGCCGCCTGGCTCGGCACCGAGGTCTTCGGCGTCTCGCAGACGCCCCAGGTCATGCTGGACCACATCGTCTGGGACGAGGACGGCCGGCTCCGCATCGCGTGGGACGCCGTGGACGGCGCGCTGCCGGCCGGGTTCGTCGACGGCATGCTGGCCGCGCACGTCCGCCTCCTGCGCCGGCTGGCCACCGAGCCTGAGCTGTGGACGGACCCCGCGCTCGGCTGGGACCCGTCGTTCCGCGCCGACGAGGACGTGCCGGCCGGGGCGTTCGACGGGGCCGGCCCGCTCCTGGACGACCCGCTGCGCGCCGCCGCCGAGCGGACCCCGTCCGCGCCCGCCCTGCTCGACCCGACCCGCGAGGTGACATCGGCAGACCTCGCCGAGCGAGCCCTGCGTACCGGCCGCGCGCTGGCCGCGCTCGGGATCGGGCCGGGCGACCTGGTGGCGGTCGTGGCGGACAAGGGCATCGCCCAGGTCACCGCCCTGCTCGGCGTGCTGGCCAGCGGCGCGGGGTACGTGCCCGTGGAGCCGTCCTGGCCCGCCGGCCGGGTGGCCTCCCTGAGCGAGCAGGCCTCGATCAGGACGGCGCTGCTGGCACCGGACGCCGACGCCACCGCCTGGCCGGAAGCCGTCGTCGTGCACCGGCTCGACGCCGACGGCGTGCTGCGGCTGCCGGAGGAGGCCGAGCCGCGGCGGCCCGCGCCCGGCGACCTCGCCTACGCCATCTTCACCTCGGGCTCGACCGGGCGGCCCAAGGGCGTGGCCATCGAGCACCGCGCCGCCCGCACCACCCTCGACGACCTCGACGGCCGCTTCCCCCTCGGCCCGGACGACCGGGTGCTGGCCCTGTCGGCCTACAGCTTCGACCTGTCGGTCTACGACATCTTCTCCGTGCTCGGCTCCGGCGGCACCGTCGTCCTGCCCGACGCCCACCGCCAGCGCGACCCCGGCCACTGGCTGGAGCTGATGGCCCGCCACCGCGTGACCGTGTGGAACACCGCTCCCGCCCTGCTGGAGATGCTGGTGGAGTACGCCGAGCTGGAGCCGGAGGCGGTGCGCGAGGCGCTTTCCACGCTGCGGCTGGTGCTGCTGTCGGCCGACTGGATCCCGGTGACGCTGCCCGACCGGCTGCGGGCGCTCGCACCGGACGCCGAGGTGGTCAGCCTGGGCGGCGCGACCGAGGCGTCGATCTGGTCCATCTGCCACCCCATCGGGCAGGTCGATCCGTCCTGGCCGAGCATCCCGTACGGCAGGGCGCTGGGCGGCCAGTCCTTCCACATCCTCGACGAGCACGGCCGGCCCTGCCCCGTGGGCGAGCCCGGCGAGCTGCACATCGGCGGCGACGGGCTGGCCCGCGGCTACGTCGGCGACCCCGCGCAGACGGCGGAGCGGTTCATCACCCACCCCGTCCTGCGCCGCCGCCTCTACCGCACCGGCGACCTCGGCCGCTGGCGGTACGACGGGACGATCGAGTTCCTCGGCCGGCTGGACCGGCAGGTCAAGATCCGCGGCCACCGGATCGAGCTGGGCGAGATCGAGGCCACGCTCGACCGGCACCCCGCCGTGCGGCAGGCGGTTGCCCGCGCGGTGCCCGGGCCCGACGACCGGCCCCGCCTGGTCTGCCACGTGGTGCCCGCCGACCCCGCGGCGCCGCCGTCGGACGACGAGCTGGCCGAGGCCCTGCGGGCGAGCCTGCCGAGCTTCATGGTGCCCAACCGGTTCCTGCTCATGGACACGCTGCCGATCACCGGCAACGGCAAGATCGACTACAAGGCGCTCGCCAACCCCTACCAGCGCTCCGGGAGCCCGGCCGAGGCCGTCGTGCCGGCCGAACGGCTCCCCGCGCAGGCGCCTCCTGCGACGCCGCCGAAGGCGGTCAGCGCCACGGTCACCCGTGGGCTGCGGCTCACCCTCACGGTGTCGCCCGACGGGGTGATGGAGCTCGTCGTCGACGGCGACGCGGGCGGACCGCCCACCCGTGACGTCGCAAGCAGCGCCGCAGGCGGGCCACCCGCCCGTGGCGCCGACAGACCGCTCGCCACGCCCGGCGCCGGCCTCCATGCCGCGTCCCAGCAGGACCAGCCGCCCGCTCCGGCGACGTCCTCCCCCATGCCGCAGCCGGCCCTCGCAGGCCCCGATCCGCAGGTGGAGCGGGTCGTGGCCAGGGTTTTCAGCGAGCTGCTGAAGACGCCGGTCGACGTCAGCACGCCGTTCTTCCGGCTGGGAGCCTCGTCCCTGACCATGGTGCTCGCCCACCGCACCCTCAGAGCCGAGCTCGACGAGGAGCTGACCGTGGTGGACATGTTCGCCCGGCCCACGGTCCGGGAGCTCGCCGCCTTCATCACCGCCCGCAGGCAGGCGCCCGCCACCCCGCCAGCACAGACCGGACCCGCCTCTGACCAGGCCGCCGCCCGCCGCGCGGCCCGGGCGCGTGCGGCGGAGCTCGCCGGATGACCGCCGCTGACCACCGGATCGCCGTCGTCGGCCTGGCCTGCCGCTTCCCCGGCGCGCCCGACGCCGACGCGTACTGGGAGCTGCTCCGGGACGGCCGCGAGGGGCTGACCAGGTTCACCGACGACGAGCTGGCCGCCAGGGGCGTGCCGGGCAGGCTGCGCGCGCACCCGGGCTTCGTCCCCGTGGGCGGGCTCATCGAGGGGCAGGCGGACTTCGACCCCGAGCCGTTCGGATTCACCGACGCCGAGGCGGCCCTGCTCGACCCCCAGCACCGGCTGTTCCTCGAATGCGCCTGGCACGCGCTGGAGCACGCCGGCCACGGCGGCGGACGCGCGGCCGGCGCGGTCGGCGTCTTCGCCGGCGCCATGCAGAGCGCCTACCTGGCGAGCAACCTCGCCGGCCGGTGGAACCCGACGGGCGCGGGACGGGACCCGCTCGGCAGCCTGCAGACGGCGATCTCCACCCAGGCCGACTACCTGCCGCTGCAGACGGCCTACCGGCTGAACCTGACGGGCCCCGCGGTGGCGGTGGCGTCGAGCTGCTCGACCTCGCTGGTCGCCGTGCACCTGGCCGCGCAGTCGCTGCTGTCCGGCGAGTGCGACACGGCGCTCGCCGGCGGGGTGTCGCTGATCGTGCCGCAGGGGCAGGGGTACGTGCACGTCGCCGGCGGCGTGTACGCGGCGGACGGCACGGTCCGGCCGTTCAGCGCCGACGGCACCGGCATCGTCTACACCCAAGGAGCCGGTGTGGTGGTGCTGCGCCGCCTGGACGACGCGCTGGCCGACGGCGACCCGGTGCTCGCCGTGCTGCACGGCTCGGCGGTGAACAACGACGGAGCCGACAAGGCCGGCTTCACCGCGCCGTCGCCGCGCGGCCAGGCCAGGGCCGTGGCCGAAGCGCTCACGGTGGCCGGCGCCGCGCCGCACGAGATCGGTCTCATCGAGGCGCACGGCACCGCCACCGCGCTCGGCGACCCCATCGAGGTGGCCGCGCTGCGGCGGGTGTTCGGCGACACCGGGCCGGCCTGGTGCGGGCTCGGCTCCGTGAAGGGCAACATCGGGCACGCCAACTCGGCCGCGGGCATCGCCTCGTTCATCAAGGCCGTCCTGGCCGTACGGCACCGGGTGCTGCCCGCGTCGCTGCACGCCCACCCGCTCAACCCGCTGCTCGGCCTGGAGGGCTCGCCGTTCGAGGTCGTCACCGAGACGCGGGACTGGGACACGCCGCCCCTGGCGGGGGTCAGCTCGTTCGGCATCGGCGGCACCAACTGCCACGCCGTGCTCGGGCCCGCCCCTCAGCGTCCGCCCGCCCCCGCCGACCGGCGGCCCCAGGTGCTGGCGGTCTCCGCCGCCACCCCCGAAGCGGCGCTCGCCACCGCCCGCGCCGTCGCGTCCGCGCCCGAGCCAGATGAGGCCGACCTCGCCTTCGGGCCCGAGCCGGACGAGGCCGATCTCGCCTACACGCTGGCCACCGGGCGTGCCGAGCTGGCCTACCGGGTGGCGGGCGTGGGCCGGGCCGGCCTGGCCGCGGCGACCCCCGTCAAGGCCGCCGCCCCGCGCCTGGTGTTCGCCTTCCCCGGCGCGGGCAGCGCCCATCCGGGGATGGGCGGCGAGCTCTACCGGGACGAGCCCGTCTTCGCGCAGGCCGTGGACGAGTGCGCGGAGCTGCTGCGCCCGCTGCTCGGCGCCGACGTCCGCGATGCCATGGACCCCGAAATCGCCGGGTCACGCCTGCGCGACGCCGCCTTCGGGTTGCCGGCCGTCTTCGCCGTGTCGTACGGGGTGGCCCGGCTGCTGGCGTCGTGGGGCGTCGTGCCCGACGCCCTCGTCGGGCACAGCCTCGGCGAGTGCACCGCCGCGGCCGTGAGCGGCGCGCTGCCGCTCCCCGAAGCCGCCCGGCTGGTCGCCGCCCGCTGCGCCGCCGCGGCCAGAGCCGCCGGCGGCGGCGCGATGCTCGCGCTGCCGCTCGGCGAGGACGAGGTGCGCGAGCTGCTGTCCCACCACCCCGATCTCGACGTCGCCGCCGTCAACGCCCCCGCCGCGTGCGTGGTGTCCGGCCCCGCGCGGGCCATCGACCGGCTGGCGGAGGAGCTTGGCGGCACGGGCACCCGGTTGCGGGTGGACGCCGCGATGCACTCCCGGCTGATGGATCCGGAGCTGCCCGGCCTGGGCGCGGCCCTGGCCGGGCTGACGGGCGGCGCCCCGACCGTGCCCGTGTTCAGCACGGTCACCGGCGCCCCGATCGGCGCGGAGCTGGCCGGCGCCCGCCACTGGACGCGGCAGCTGCGCGAGCCCGTACGCTTCGCGCAGGCCCTGCGGGCGGCCGTCGAGGACGAGACCCTGGTCCTGGAGGCCGGGCCGGGAAGCGCCCTGTCCACCCTGGCCCGCAGGAACGCCCTGCCGGGCCTGCGCGCGGTGGTGACCACGCTGCTGCCGGGCGAGCCGGAGGCGGCGAGCCTGCGGCAGGCCGCCGGCACGTTGTGGGCCCACGGCCGGCCGGTGGACCTGGCCGCGCTGCCCGCGGCCGGCCGGCGGCGGGTGCACGCCCCGGGCTACGCCTTCCAGCGCCGCCGCCTGTGGATCGACCCGCCCGCCGCGGGCACCTCATCGGAGATCGACGCGGACGAGCCGCTGCAGGTCCCGGTCTGGAGCCAGATCCTGCCCACCGGCCCGGCCGCGCTCCCGGCCGGGCGCTGGGCGGTGATCGGCGCCGGCGCCCTGGCGGCGGAGCTGCGTGACCGCCTGGACGCGGCCGACAGTACCGATCCCCTGGCGGGGCTGATCGCGGTGACGGCGGACGACCCCGAAGCCGGCGACCCCGATACCATCGCTGCTGCCGTGCTGGCCTTCGGCGAGGTCGCCGCCGCCGTGCCGGCCTTTGGCGGCGAGGTCGCCGCCGCGGCGGCGGAGCAGCCCGGGCAGCCGTGCCTGCTCCTGATCACCCGGCACGGTGAGCAGGTGGGCGGCGATCCCGCGCCCGACCCGGCGCAGGCGGCCCTGCGCGTGCTGCCACGGGTGCTCGGCCAGGAGCAGCCCGGCCTGCGATGGGCCACGCTCGACCTGGGCGCGCCGGCCGATCCCGCCACCGAGGCACAGGCCGTGCTGCGCGAGCTCGGCGCCCTAGCGAGCGGCGAGGGGACGGGAACCGAGATCGCCCTGCGGGGCGCCACCCGGTGGCGGCGCCGCCTGTCGCCATGGACCCCGCCCGCCACCGGAGAGGACGCCGGGCCGCCCGGCACCGTACTGATCACCGGCGGTCTCGGGGCGGTGGGCCAGCTGTTCGCCCGCCACCTGGCCGCGCGCGGGCACCGCGTCGTCGTCACCTCGCGCACGGCGCACCGCCAGGGTGCGGAGACCGGCGCTGACGTGCGGGTCTGCGACGCCACCGATCCCGCCGCGACCGCGGCCCTGATCAAGGAGCTGTCCGCCGACGGGCCGATCGAGCTCGTCGTGCACGCGGCCGGCGTGGTCGCGGGGGCGCGGCTGGACCCCCTGCGCTCGCTCGACGCCGGCCAGGCCGCCGAGCACGTACGGGCCAAGGCCGGGGGAGCGCTCGCACTCAGGGACGCGATCGCCGCGTTGCCGGCGCAGCGCCGTCCCCGGACGGTCCTGCTCATGTCCTCGGTCACCACGCTGGTCGGCGGCGTCGGCATGGGCCCCTACGCGGCCGCCAACGCCGCGATGGACGCGCTCGGCCGCGCCGCACCGGGCCCCACCCGCTGGGTCAGCGCGGTCTGGGACGGCTGGCGGGTGGCCGGGAACGGCACCGAGGCCACCGTCGTCCTCAAGGACGCGCTCGACGCGGCCACCGGCACCAAGGCGCTGGACCGGCTGCTGGCCGCGCGCGAGTCCGGGACGCTGCCCCCGGTCGTGTCGGTCGCCGCCACCGATCTCAACCCGCGCGTCGCCGAGGCGGGCCGGCCCCGGACGATCGCGGCTCCCAGCGGTGACGTGACGCGCTTGTCCCCGGCCGAGCGGGTGGTGGCCGAGCTGTGGTCGGAGCTGTTCGGCGCGCCGGTGACCGATCCCGGCGCCGACTTCTTCGCGCTCGGCGGCCACTCCCTGCTGGGCGTGCGGATGCTGGCCGCCCTGGGCGAGCGCTTCGGCGTCCGGCCCGGAATGCGGGACCTGCTGAGCGCGCCCACCGTGGCCGGCGTCGCCAGGCTGGTCGAGTCGGCGGACACCCGGCCGGACCAGGGGGTCACGCCGGCGGAGGGCGTGCTCGACGGCGACGGCACGTTCGCGATGACCCGGGTCCAGCACGCCTACTGGATCGGGCGGGACGGCGGCTACCAGTGGGGAGACCTGCCCTGCCACTTCTACCTGGAGTACGACTGCCACGGCCTGGACCTCGCCCGTTTCGAGGAGGCGTGGAACCAGGTCGTGAACCGCCACCCCATGCTCCGCGCCGTGGCCACGCCCGAAGGACGGCTGCGGGTGCTGGAGGACCTGCCGCGCTACCGGATCCGGGTGC
The DNA here is from genome assembly GCF_012034275.1 of Nonomuraea composti. Taxonomy (NCBI): domain Bacteria; kingdom Bacillati; phylum Actinomycetota; class Actinomycetes; order Streptosporangiales; family Streptosporangiaceae; genus Nonomuraea; species Nonomuraea composti. The sequence continues at coordinate 195,629 of NZ_JAATEP010000017.1, forward strand.
ACGACCTGACCGATATGACCCCGGAGCGCCGGGCACGACGGCTCGCGGTCCTGCGGGAGCGGCTGTCCACCAGGCCCGGCCCGCCCGACCGCTGGCCGCTGGCGCAGATCCAGGCGGCCCGGCTGCCCGGCGACGTGATCAGGCTGTTCATCGGGGTGGACGTCCTCGTCTGCGACGCCGCCAGCTGGTGGATCATCGAGTCCGAGCTGCACGCCCTCTACACCGAACCGAACCACCCGCTGCCACCGCTGGACCTGCACCCGGCGGCCTGCGCCGCCGCCCTGGAGCGAACGGGCGACGAGCGGGCCGCCCGCTACTGGCGCGAACGCCTCGACACGCTCCCCGGCCCGCCCCGCCTGCCGGTCCGCGACCCGGACGGGAAGCCTCCCCGGTTCGTCCGCCGCTCCGCCCGGCTCGGCGACGCGGAATGGGCGGCCTTCCGTGCCGCCGCCGCCCGGCACCGGGTCACGCCGGCGGCGGCGCTGCTGACCGTCTACGCCGACGTCCTGGCCCGCTGGTCGGGCTCGGCCGGGTTCTGCGTGACGCTCACCCTGTTCGACCGCCCGGCCATCCACCCGCACGTCAACCGGGTCGTGGGTGACTTCACCTCCCTGCTGCTGCACGAGGTGCCCGCCGAGCCCGCCCCAACCTTCGCCGGCCGCGCCGCCGCCACGCAGGCGCGGATGTTCGACGACCTGGACCACCGCGGCTTCTCCGCGCTGGACGTGCTCGCCGAGCAGGCCGCCAGGACCGGGGAGGTGCGGCCGGTGCCCGTGGTGTTCACCAGCGCGCTCGGCATCACGGACATGCTGGACGGCGGTGGCCGGCTGGAGTGGGCGGGCGAGCAGGTGTACGCGCTCTCGCAGACCCCGCAGACCTGGCTCGACCACCAGGTGCTCGAACACGACGGTGAGCTGCGCCTGCAATGGGACGCGCTGGACGGCGTCCTGCCCGGCGACGAGCTGGAGGCGGCGATCGCCGCGCACGTGGCCCGGGTACGTGAGCTGGCCGCTTCGCCCGCCGCCTGGACCCGTGGCGAGCCCGGGCACGCCGCTCCCCCGCCTGACCGTGCCGCACCGTCACCCGGCGACCTCCCGCCACCGTCGCGCCCGGAGCCCGCTCCCCGAGCGGCGGCGGCCCAAGCGAGCCCGGCGCGGGACATCGTGCTGCCGCTGCGTGCCGAGCCCGGCGGAGCGGCCCGGCCCACCCTGTACCTCGCCCACCCCTCGGGCGGTGACGTGCTGTGCTACGCCGAGCTGTCCCGGCTGCTGGACCGCCGCGTGGACGTCGTGGCGCTCGCCGACCCCGAGCTGGCCGGCGCGTACGGTCCGGGGCCGGAGACCGTCGAGGGCATCGCCGAGCAGTACGTGCGGGCGATCGACGCCTCCGGCGGACCGGGGGAGGGCCCCTGGCTGCTGGGCGGCTGGTCGATGGGCGGCACCGTGGCCCAGGAGATGGCCCGGCAGCTGCACGCCCGTGGCCGGCGCACCGCGCTGCTGGCCCTGCTCGACTCCAACGACCCCGCGCTCATTCGCGAGGTTCCCGGCCGCGACGCCGCCGAGCTCGCATGGCAGGTGACGGTCCGGCACCTGCACGCCCTGGAGGCGTACCTCGGCATCGATCTGAGCATCGGCGAGGTGCCCCCGGACCGGCGCATGGCGGCGGTCGCCGACCGGCTGCGCGAGCACCGGCTGCTCGGCCGCGGCGAGGACCTGGCGGGGCGGGTGGCCGTGTTCGCCAGGCACCTGCGCGCGCTGGCCGCCCACACCCCGCGGCGGCTGGCCGACCCGGACACGGTGACGCTGCTGATCCGGGCGGAGCGGCCCTCACCCCGCAACTCCGGCATCGGGATGGGCGTCGACGACACCCCGCCGGGCCGGCCCGACCTCGGCTGGGGCCGCTACCTGGCCGGCCCGGTCGAGGCCGCCGGCGTCGACGCCCACCACTACGGCCTGCTGCACGCTCCTGTGCTGCCCGCCGTGGCCCGCTTGATCAACGCCGCGCTCGACAGGGCGCTGGCGCGACTTCGCGAAAGGTAACCATGCACACCCAGCTCCGCCGCCGGTCAGCGGCGGTCGTCACCGCGGTCGCCCTCCTGGCGGGCTGTTCCGGTACCGCGCCTGCGGGCACCGCGTCTCCATCCGCCAGTACGGTGCGTTATGCCGCGCCGGGCTCGCCGTCCAACGCGGTCACGGACCCGCACGGGCTGCTGCCCGGCGAGAGCGACGTCGTCAGGATGGCCCTGACGTACGACGTCCTCACCGTTCCCGGCGCCGACGGCGCCACCAAGCCGCGCCTGGCCACCGCGTGGCGGCCCGACGCCACCCTGACCAAGTGGCGCATCACCATCCGCGGCGACGCCACCTTCTCCGACGGCCGCCCGGTCAGGGCGGCGGACGCGCTGTACTCGCTGCGCCGGATGGGCAAGAAGGCGGCGGAGAACTTCGGCCGCATGGCCATGTTCGACCTCCAAGCCTCCAAGGTGATCGACGACACCACCTTCGAGCTGGTCACCAGGAAGCCCTACGCCGAGGTCGGCAAGGCGCTGGAAGGCGCCACGTTCGTGGTGCCGGAGGGCAGCGACGACTTCGGCAGGCCGGTGCCGGGCTCGGGCCCGTTCCGCCCGACGGACAGGGGCGGTGCCCAGGCGGTCGCGTACGAGCGCAACGACACCTGGTGGGGCCCCAAGCCGCCGGCCAGGACGATCGAGGTCCGCGCCGTGCCCGACCCGCAGGCCCGCGCCCAGGCCCTGCTGTCCGGCCAGGTCGACCTGGCCGGCGGCGTGCCCGCCACGCTGGCCAGGCAGCAGGAGGGCAACCGCGCGGTGCGGCTGCTGCGCCGGCCGGGCGCCACCCTGTACCCGCTGGTCATGCGCACCGACACCGAGCCCTTCGACGACCCGCGGGTCCGCGAGGCCGTCCGGCTCGCCCTCGACCGGCAGCAGCTCCTGGACACCGTCTTCCTCGGCTACGGCGAGCTCGGCAACGACCTCATCACCCCCAAGGACCCGACCAGCCCGGCGGCCCTGCCGCAGCGCACCCGCGACCTCGGCCGGGCCAGGAAGCTGATGTCAGAGGCAGGTCTCGCGGATGGCGCCGACCTCACGCTGCACACCACCACCGCCTACCCGGGCATGGACAGCGCCGCCACGCTCATCGCCCGGCAGCTCGCCGAGATCGGGATGCGGGTCAAGGTCGCCGTCGAGCCGGCCGACACCTACTTCTCCGCCGTCTACGGCCGCAAGCCCTTCTACATCAGCTACCTGGGCGGCATCCCGTTCCTCGACGTGGTGCGGGTGGCCCTCACGCCCGGCTCCCCGGCCAACGAGACCGCGTGGCGGGACCGCGCCTGGTCGGCCGGGCTCGACCGGGCCCTGGCCGAGCCGGACGACACCATCAGGCACCGGCTCCTGGGCGAGCTGCAGGCCGAGCTCCGCGACCAGGGCGGTTACGCGATCTGGGCGCTCAGCGACCGCCTCGACCTGGCCAGGGCCGGGCTCAGCGGCGTGCCCGAGGGGATCGGCTTCGCCTCGGCGTTCATCGACCAGGTGAGCCTGGACGGCTGAGGTGGCCCGATCGCCGTGGCCCGCGCGCGCTCTCGCGAGGGCTGTCCTGCTGATGGCCGCCGCCTCGGTGGTGATCTTCCTGTGCACGGCGGCGCTGCCGGGTGACGCGGCCGACGTCCTCGGCGGCGGCCGGGCCGCGCCCGGCGAGCTGGCCCGGTTGCGGGCGGAGCAGGGGCTGGACCGCCCCTTGCCCGTCCGCTACCTGGGCTGGCTGGCGGACGTGCTGCGGGGCGATCCCGGAGTGTCGCTCATCACCGGCCGGCCGATCGGTGAGCTGGTCGCGCAGCGGGCCGGCGTGACGCTCGCCCTGGCCGTGGCGGCCCTCGCGGCCGGCGTGCCCCTCATGGCGGCCCTGGCCTGGGCCGCCGTGCGCGGCCCCCGGTGGCTGCGGCGGACGGCGAACGCGGTCGTCGTGGCGGGCGCAGCGCTGCCTCAGGCCGTGGTGGCCGCGGCGCTGGTGGCCTGGCTGTCGGCGGCCTGGGGGTGGTTCCCGCCGGTCTCGATGCTGCCCGCCGGGGAGCCCGCCTGGAGCCGGCCCGACCTGCTCGTGCTGCCCGTGCTCACGCTCGCGCTTCCGGTCGCCGCCTACGGCGCCGCCCTGCTCCGCGGGGCGATCGCGGACGTGCTGGCCCGGCCCTACGTGCGCGACGCCGAGCTGCGCGGCCTGCCGCCGGTCACGATCGCGCTCCGGTACGTGCTGCCGATGATCGCGGCGCCCGCCACCCGGCTCCTCGCCGTCACCGTCGGCGGGCTGGTCGCGGGCACCGCCGTGGCGGAGACCCTGTTCGGGCTGGCCGGGCTCGGAGAGCTGCTGGTCACCGCCATCGCGACGAGGGACGTACCGGTCGTGCAGAGCGTCGCCCTGCTGGCCGCCGCCGTCGTGGTGGCCGGCCTCGCCGCCGCCTCCGCCCTTCACCGCGAAACGGCCCGCCCATGACCGGCTCGGTGCCGATTCCCCAGGTGCTGGTCCTCGGGGCCGTGTCCGGCAGCATGCTCCTGGTGGCGCTCGGCGGCGCGGCGGTGGCCGGGCACGACCCGGCCGCGATCGTCGCGCCACCGTGGTCCGGGCCCGGCCCCGGGCTGCCGCTCGGCGCCGACGCGCTGGGCAGGGACGTGCTCGCCCGGGTCCTGGCCGGGGGCAGGGACCTGACCCTGACCGCGATCGCGGCCGCGTCGACCGCCTCGGCGCTGGGCGTGGCGGGCGGGCTGTGGGTGGGCTGGAGCCGCGGCCGGCTCGGCCGGGCCGCCGCGAGCGCCGCCGACCTGCTGCTGGCCCTGCCCTTGCTGCTGCTCGCGCTGCTCGCGGTGGTGACGCTGCCGGGGCCCGCGGCGGTGGTCGCCGGCACCGTGCTCGGCGGCACGCCGCTGACCCTGCGGGTGGTCGCCGACGCCACGGCCACGGCCAGGCACGCCGGCTACGTGGAGGCGGCCCTGTCACGGGGCGAGCGGGGCGGCGCCGTGCTCCTGCGCGAGGTCCTGCCCGCCCACGCCGGGCTCGTCGGCGCGGACCTCGGCCAGCGGCTGGTGCTGGCCGTGCAGCTCGCCGCCGCGCTCAGCGTCCTCGGGTTCGGGCCGGCGCCGCCCGCGCCGGACTGGGCCGCCATGCTCCGCGAGAACCTGCCGGGCCTCGGGCTGAACGCCGCGGCGACGATCGCGCCGGCGGCCGCCCTGGCGGTCCTGGCCGGCAGCGTGGCGGCACTCTCCCACTCCCTCGGGGACGGCCGGTCATGAGGCGGGACGGGCTGGCCGTTCGCGGGCTCACCGTCGCCGACCGGGCCGGAAGGCCGATCGTCGATCGGCTGAGCCTGCGGATCGCGCCCGGCGAGGTGCTCGCCCTGACGGGCCCGTCCGGGGCGGGCAAGACGACCGTGCTGCGAGCCGTCCTGGGAGCGCTGCCCGCCGGCCTGACGCGGGTCAGCGGCGAGATCGCCTGGCACGGCGCCCCGGTACGGGCCCCGCGTCGCTGGCGGCGGCGCACCGTCGGCTTCCTCGGCCAGGACCCGGCCTCGGCGCTGCACCCCCTGCTGGACGCACGGGCGGCCGTGCGCGAGGCGCTGCCCGGAGCCGCCCGCGACGCGGGAGCGGCGGAGCGGGCGCTCGCCGAGGTGGGCCTGGACCCCGCCGAGATCGGCCGCCGCCGCCCGCACCAGCTTTCGGGCGGGCAGGCGCAGCGCGTGGCGCTCGCCCGCGCGCTGGCGGCGGATCCCGAACTGCTCGTGCTGGACGAGCCCACCAGCGCGCTCGATCCGGCCGCGCTCGCCCTCGCCCTGCAGCAGGTACGGCGGCGGCGCGGCGACAGCCGCTCGGTGACGCTCATCGTCTCCCACGACCCGGCCGTGGTCCGCGAACTGGCCGACCACGTCGTACGGCTCGACCCCGAGGGGAGGGACGACGTCCTACCGCGGACGCCGATCCTCCTGACGGGCGGAGAACCGGCGCCGGGCGGAATGGCGGCGCCGGGCGGAATGGCGGCGCCGGGCGGAAGGGCGGCGCCGGGCGGAAGGGCGGCGCCGGGCGGCACACCGGTGCTGCAGGCGCACGGGCTCACCATCGCGCAGCCGCCCGGCGGGGCGCCGCTGCTGTCGGACGCCGGCCTCACGATCGCGGCGGGGGAGAGCGTGGCCGTGCTCGGGCCGTCCGGCTCGGGCAAGAGCACGTTGCTGCGCGTGCTCGCCGGCCTGCACCCCGCCGAGCGAGGGCGGGCCACCGTGGCCGGGCAAGCGCTGCCCTGGCCCGTGACCGAGCGGGGCCCGGCCGCGCTCCGGGCCCTGGCCCTGGTCGGGCAGAACCCCCTCGACGTGCTCAACCCGGCCCGCACCGTCGGCGCGGCACTCGGCCGCCCCCTGCGCACCCTGCGCGGGCTCCCGCGCCGGGCCGCCCGCGCGCACGCCCTGCACCTGCTGGCCGTCGTCGGGCTGCCGGCGGAGCTGGCGCACCGCTACCCGGCCGCGCTCTCCGGAGGGCAACGCCGGCGGGTCGCGCTCGCCCGGGCCCTCGCCGGGGATCCCGCCGTGCTGCTGGCCGACGAGATCACCGCGGCCCTCGACGCCCGGACCGCCGCCCAGGTGCTCGACCTCATCGACACGCTGCGCCACGACACCGGCCTCGCCGTCCTCGCGGTCACGCACGACCCGGCCGTCGCCGCCCGCGCCGACCGCGTGCTGCGGCTGGAAGGAGGCCGGTTGCGTCCCCGTCCCTGCTCTCACGACCGGAGGCCATCCCTTGACGTCCTATGAACCCCTGCTCGCTCACCCCTGGATCGCCCGCGTGGACCCGGCGGGAACGGGCGGGCTCGCCGTCACCGCCGACCCCGCGGCGCTGGCGGTGCGGCGCGAGCCAGGACGGCCGCCCGTCCTCGGCGACCTGGTGGCGGAGCACCTCGAACACTGGGAAGAGGTCTACGACTGGACCTACCGCTCCGGCCAGGGCGCGCACCGTCCCGACCTCGACCTGTCCGGCTGGCGCGCCACCGACACCGGCCGGCCGTTGCCCGCCGGGCACATGGCCGAGTGGGCCGACCGCACCGCCGAGCTGGTGCTGCGGCACCGGCCGTCCCGCCTGCTGGAGCTCGGCTGCGGCACCGGCATGCTGCTGCACCGCCTCCACCCGCACCTCAAGGGCTACGTCGGGACCGACCTCGCCGAGCACGTCGTGACCCGGCTGAACGGGCTCGGCCTGGACGGCGTCACCGTCGTACGGGCGGCCGCCCACGAGATCGGCGGCGACGCCGTGCGCGCCGCCCTGGCCGGGCTCGGCGAGCGGCCCGACTGCGTGCTCCTCAACTCCGTCACCCAGTGCTTCCCCAGCGTGGAGTACCTGGCGGCCGTGCTCCACGACGCCATCGGCCTCGTGACCCCGGGCGGGACCGTCGTCGTCGGGGACGTACGCCATTCGGGGCTGCTCGACGAGCACTGCCGCCTGCTCGAAGCCGGATCGGCGGAGCGGGCCGCGCAGCGCGCCGCCGCCGACACCGAGCTGCTGTTCGACCCCGCGACCCTCGCGGCGGCGGTCGCGAGCGCGGGCCGGCGGGTCACCATCGGCCTGTTCGCCAAGACGCTCACGGACGACACCGAGCTGACCCGCTACCGCTTCGACGCCGTGCTGCACGTCGAGCCGCCGCAGAGCCCGCCCGCCGCCCTCCGCCACTGGGACGATCTGGGGCCCGACCCGATGGCGGCCCTGGCCCGGCTGAGCGGTCCCGTCCGGGTGGCCGGGATCCCCAACGGCCTGTTCGAGCACGGCGCCCCGACGGGCGCGAGCCTGCGGGCCGCGCTGCGGGGAAGGGACGGCGCGGTGCTGCTGGACCCGGACGACCCCATGCGGCTGCAGGTCGCGATCCCGGCCGCGGCGGGGGCCACGCCCCTCGACGCGCTGGCCGGCGTGGGCCGGCCGCACGAGCCGCTCGGCGCGTTCGCGCGGGCCCGGCTGGCGGAGGTGGCCCGCCGGGAGCTCAGGCGGGCCGGGCTGCCGATCCCGGAGCGGCTGACGGTACGGACGCCCAGCGGCCCCGGGCACGACGCCGCCAGCGTGGCACGCGAGGCGGCCGACGCCGACCGGGCCGGCCGCCTCGCCCTCGCCCGCCTGATCGGGCGGGCCCCCGAACCGGTGCCCGACTCCGCGCTCACCCACCTGATCGGGCGGGCCCCGGAACCGGTGCCCGACTCCGCGCTCACCCACCTGCCGCCCGCCGTCCGGCGCTTCGACGAGATCGCGCTGCGGGCGCTGACCCGGCTGGTCGCCGGCGTCGCGCCTCCCGGCACGCCCCGGACGGCCGAGCAGATCATGGCGGCGCTCGGCGTGGCTCCCCGGCACGAATGGATCGTCCGGCGCTGGCTGGAGGTGCTCGCCGCCGAGGGAACCGTCCGCCGCGACCACGACGGCCGGTTCGCCACCGTGACCCCGGGCGACGCGGCGGAGGACTCCGCGGCCGATCTGGATCGCGCCTGCGCCGACCTGGGCTACCCCGCGCAGATGGCCACCTTCTACCGCACCGCGCTCGCCCGCCTGCCCGAGCTGCTCCGGGACGAGATCATGGCGCAGGCCCTGCTGTTCCCCGACGGGGACCTGCTCACCTCGCTCGGCAAGGACCAGCACAATGTCTCCAACACCTACCTGAACGCGGCCATGGGCCAGGTGGTGGGGCGGGCCGCGGCCACCCGCACCGGGCCCCTGCGCGTGGTGGAGCTCGGCGGCGGCGCGGGCGGCAGCACCGCCGCGGCCCTGGACGGGCTCGGCGACGCGCGAGTGGACTACCTGTTCACCGACGTGTCCAGATTCTTCACCATGGCGGCCGAGGACCGGTACGGCGACCGGCTCCGCTACGCCCTGCTGGACATCAACGCCGACCTCGTCGCCCAGGGAGCCGTCCGGGCCGGCGCCGACGTGGTGATCGCCGCCAACGTGCTGCACTGCGCCCGCCACGCCGGACGTTCCCTGCGCTGGATCAGGGAGCTGCTGGCCCCCGGCGGGCTGCTGGTGCTCACCGAGGCGATCCGCGAGCACTACCTGGTGCTCGCCACCATGCAGTTCCTGCTGTCCCCCAGGGAAGGGGAGCCGGGTCTCGGCGCCGGCGACCGCCGCGGCGGCACGGGCCGGGTGTTCCTCACCGGACGGGAGCTTCCGGCGGAGCTGGCGGAGGCCGGGCTGCGCCCGATCCTGGAGCTGCCGCGCGCCGGCTCCCCGCTGGCCGCGCCCGCCCAGCACCTGTTCGTCGCGACGAGACTCTGAGACGGGCCGCGCCCAGAACCCTGTTCGTCGCGACGACTCTGAGCCACCGGTACGGCGGGCGCGCGGGCCCCCCGTACCGGTCAGCCGGGGGCAGCCCAACGCGGGCCCGCCCTACCCGGCCGGGGGGAACAGCCCAACCCCCCGGGCCGCCCCGGGCGGGACCACCCCCTCTCCCCCCAGACCGCCCCCCCCACCCCCCCCGCCGCGCCCCGCCCCCCCCGGGGGCGGCGACGCCGGTGAGGCCGCGGAGGGGCACCGTGCCCGGGCCCCCGAAACGGGCCGGCAAAGCCCCCCCCCCCCCCCCCCCCGCCCCCCCCCCCCGCCCCGCCCCCCCCCCCCCCGCCGCACCATCCCCCCGGCCCTCCGCCCGCCTCCTCCTGCC
>NZ_JAATEP010000170.1:0-406 GCF_012034275.1 Nonomuraea composti
CGGGAAGTTCGCCGCGAGCATCAGCAAGGCGGGCGACGGCATCGCCTTCGAGATCAAGGAGGGGGAGGTCCCCGCGGACTCCACGCTGGTGCTGGCCGTCACCAAGAGCGTGGACGGCGACTCCGCGCCGCCGTCCACGACCTCCCTGCAGATCGTCAAGGGAACGGTCGCCCCCTGCGAGCCCACTTCCGCCCCCACGCTCCCGCCCCTTGACAACGGCACCGGCGGAACCACGGACAAGCAGGACAACGGCCCCACCCTCAACACCGGCACGGAGGAAGGACAGGGCGTCACCAATTCCGCGCCCCCGACCCCGCCCCTTGACAACGAGACCGGCGGAGCCACGGACAAGCAGGACAACGGCCCCACCCTCGACCAGGGTACGGAGGAAGGACAGGGCGTCACC
>NZ_JAATEP010000171.1:0-397 GCF_012034275.1 Nonomuraea composti
ACCGGTGCCCAGCCAGAAGCCCAGCGTGCCCAGGGCGAGCGCGATCACGATCGGCACGAAGATGCCCGAGATGCGATCGGCCAGGCGCTGCACCTGCGCCTTGCCGGTCTGAGCGTCCTCGACCAGCTTGGCCATCTGGGCGAGCTGGGTGTCCGCGCCGACCCGGGTGGCCCGCACGACCAACCGGCCACCGGCGTTCACCGTGGCGCCGGTGACCGCATCGCCCGGCCGCACCTCCACCGGCACCGACTCGCCGGTCAGCATCGAGGCATCGACCGCCGAGGTGCCATCCTCGATCACGCCGTCGGTGGCGATCTTCTCGCCGGGGCGGACGATGAACCGGTCGCCGGTCTTGAGCTGCTCGGTGGGGATGCGGCGGCCATCGGCCAGCTCCACC
>NZ_JAATEP010000172.1:0-397 GCF_012034275.1 Nonomuraea composti
GCCGGTGCCCAGCCAGAAGCCCAGCGTGCCCAGGGCGAGCGCGATCACGATCGGCACGAAGATGCCCGAGATGCGATCGGCCAGGCGCTGCACCTGCGCCTTGCCGGTCTGCGCGTCCTCCACCAGCTTGGCCATCTGGGCGAGCTGGGTGTCCGCGCCGACCCGGGTGGCCCGCACGACCAACCGGCCACCGGCGTTGACGGTGGCGCCGGTGACCGCATCCCCCGGCCGCACCTCCACCGGCACCGACTCGCCGGTCAGCATCGAGGCATCGACCGCCGAGGTGCCTTCCTCGACGACGCCATCAGTCGCGATCTTCTCGCCGGGCCGGACGATGAACCGGTCGCCGGTCTTGAGCTGCTCGGTGGGGATGCGGCGGCCATCGGCCAGCTCCACG
>NZ_JAATEP010000173.1:0-397 GCF_012034275.1 Nonomuraea composti
TCGCGACATCCCCAACGTCTCCGAAGAGGTCCTGGCCGACCTCGACGAGCGCGGCATCATCCGGATCGGCGCCGAGGTCGTGCCCGGCGACATCCTGGTCGGCAAGGTCACGCCCAAGGGTGAGACCGAGCTGACCCCGGAGGAGCGGCTGCTGCGCGCGATCTTCGGTGAGAAGGCCCGCGAGGTGCGCGACACCTCGCTGAAGGTGCCGCACGGTGAGCAGGGCAAGGTCATCGCCGTCCGCGTGTTCAGCCGCGAGGAGGGCGACGAGCTTCCTCCCGGCGTCAACGAGCTGGTCCGCGTCTACGTGGCCCAGAAGCGTAAGATCACCGACGGTGACAAGCTGGCCGGTCGGCACGGCAACAAGGGCGTCATCTCCAAGATCCTGCCGGTCGAG
>NZ_JAATEP010000174.1:0-397 GCF_012034275.1 Nonomuraea composti
CCGCGACCTTCCCAACGTGTCGGAGGAGGTCCTGGCCGACCTCGACGAGCGCGGCATCATCCGGATCGGCGCCGAGGTCGTGCCCGGCGACATCCTGGTCGGCAAGGTCACCCCGAAGGGTGAGACCGAGCTGACGCCGGAGGAGCGGCTGCTGCGCGCGATCTTCGGTGAGAAGGCCCGCGAGGTGCGCGACACCTCGCTGAAGGTGCCGCACGGCGAGTCCGGCCGGGTGATCCACACGCAGGTGTTCAGCCGGGACGAAGGTGACGAGCTGCCGCCCGGGGTGAACGTGCTGGTCCGCGTCCTGGTGGCGCAGAAGCGTAAGATCACCGACGGTGACAAGCTGGCCGGCCGGCACGGCAACAAGGGCGTCATCTCCAAGATCCTGCCGGTCGAA
>NZ_JAATEP010000175.1:0-387 GCF_012034275.1 Nonomuraea composti
GCCGTCCAGGCCAAGTACGCCCGCGACCTCGCCGGCGGCCTGCTCGGCCTCAAGGAAGGCACGAGCGCGGCCGTGGCGGCGCTCAGCGACCTGCACGGCGACCTGGTGGCCACCTTCACCACCAGCCTGCAGACCTCAACCGCCTACGACCCGTTTGGCACCGTCACCGTCCAGACCGGCACCAAGACCGGCCTCGGCTACCAGGGCGAATACACCGACCCGGACACCGGCAAGGTCAACATGCACGCCCGCTGGTACCAGCCCGGCACCGGCACCTTCACCAGCCGCGACACCACCACCCTCACCCCCAACCCGTCCGTGCAGGCCAACCGCTACACCTACGCCAACGCCTCCCCCCTCACCGGCACCGACCCCACCGGCCACGCC
>NZ_JAATEP010000176.1:0-320 GCF_012034275.1 Nonomuraea composti
GCCGCCGCTGTCAGTGATGGCGGCCAGGTCGTTGCCGAGTCCGCTGTAGGCAAAGGCCTGCTTGGCGGTGCCGCGGATGCGGCTGGTCAGCCGGTCGAGGGCGTCGTAGCTGTAGAGGCTGTCGCCGTCGGCGATGAGCCGGTCGAAGGCGTCGAAGGTGTAGCTGGTGGTCGCGCCCGCCTTGGTGCTGGTGGCCAGGGTGCCGCGCGCGGTGTAGGTGTAGTCGGTGCCGTCACCGGAGAGCAGGCGGTTGCGCTCGTCGTAGGTGAACGTCGCGTTGCCGGCCTTGGTGCGGTTACCGCTCGCATCCCATTCGTAGG
>NZ_JAATEP010000177.1:0-320 GCF_012034275.1 Nonomuraea composti
TCCGCCGCTGTCGGTGATGGCGGCCAGGTCGTTGCCGAGTCCGCTGTAGGCGAAGGCCTGCTTGGCGGTGCCGCGGATGCGGCTGGTCAGCCGGTCGAGGGCGTCGTAGCTGTAGAGGCTGTCGCCGTCGGCGATGAGCCGGTCGAAGGCGTCGAAGGTGTAGTTGGTGGTCGCGCCCGCCTTGGTGCTGGTGGCCAGGGTGCCGCGCGTGGTGTAGGTGTAGTCGGTGCCGTCACCGGAGAGCAGGCGGTTGCGCTCGTCGTAGGTGAACGTCGCGTTGCCGGCCTTGGTGCGGTTACCGCTCGCATCCCATTCGTAGA
>NZ_JAATEP010000178.1:0-310 GCF_012034275.1 Nonomuraea composti
AGTAGATGCGGTACTTCTTGCCGCAGTTGTCGAACTTCCCGGCCCAGCAGGTGAAGGTGTAGACCTTCTTGATCCCCTTGCCGCTCCAGGCGCCGACGACCTCGCCGTCCCACGACTTGTTGAACTTGTGCCACGAGCCGTTCTGGTAGTACTCGAACCACACCCAGCCCTTCTTGCCGCCGGGACGGTCCACGCCGTACCACTTCGTGAACACCTTGCCGTGGGAGGCCCACGTCTTGCCGTAGGTGTAGGCCTTGCGGTCGCTGGAGAAGAACTTGCCCCACTTGACGACCGTGACCGTGCTCGCGGC
>NZ_JAATEP010000179.1:0-295 GCF_012034275.1 Nonomuraea composti
CGTGACACCCTGTCCTTCCTCCGTACCCTGGTCGAGGGTGGGGCCGTTGTCCTGCTTGTCCGTGGCTCCACCGGTGCCGTTGTCAGCGGGCGGGAGCGTGGGCGCGGAAATGGGCTCGCAGGGGGCGACCGTCCCCTTGACGATCTGCAGGGAGGTCGTGGACGGCGGCGCGGAGTCGCCGTCCTCGCTCTTGGTGACGGCCAGCACCAGCGTGGAGTCCGCGGGAACCTCCCCCTCCTTGATCTCGAAGGCGATGCCGTCACCCGCCTTGCTGATGCTCGCGGCGAACTTCCCC
>NZ_JAATEP010000018.1:0-193350 GCF_012034275.1 Nonomuraea composti
TATTCATCCGTAGCAAATTTCATCAAGTATCACTTGACGAGGTGTTGCATGAAAATCATGCACTGGCTTTTAACACACTGTTGAGTTCTCAAGAAACGGACGCGTACATCCGGCTCGAATTCAGTCTCCTGAACCCTAGCGCGGAGGCGCTATCTCGCTCTTCTCTATCTTATCTGACCGCCAGGTTCCTTGTCAAGTTCAGCGACTTGACGGGAAGCGAGTCGATCTTCCAAGATTGTGTGCCCCGTTTCCGAGGCAACCCTCGTAACTTACCGTGGCATCCGGTCCGTGTCGAATCAACCGATTTTTCCGGTGATGCGCGCACGCCCAGAAGCCGCCCATGCGGGAGCGCGCCGAAGCGGCTCTGCCGGGATGGCTCGTTGTTTCAAGGGGCTTGCCCTGAGGGCCCGTCCGCCTGACCGGCGTCCGGCTCACTCCCCGGGGCGAAGTGAAAGATTAGGTCGCGATCCGCGAGACGTCAAATCGCCTCGCGCGGCCGCCCGGAGATACCGCCCACCAGGAGCGTACCTTCACAGCGCGGACGCGGCCCGGGCGATGGCGTCGTTGCAGCGGGCCAGCAAACCCCGCAGGGTCTTCCGCTCCTCCGCGCTGAACTCGGCCGCGATCGCGCGCTCGATCACCACGGCCCGCTCGTCCGCCGCCTCCAGCGTCGCTCTTCCGGTCTCCGTGAGCCGGGTCTCCAGGACGCTGCGGTGCCAGGGATGCGGGGACCGTTCGATGAGCCCGCGCTCCTCCAGATTCTTGAGCACCACGGTCATCGCCTGGGGCGTGACCAGGCAGACCCGGGCCAGGGCGGCGCCCGAGATGCCGGGGTTGCCGGCGAGGGCGAGCAGGGTCGCGTACTGGGGGACGGTCAGGCCGGCCGGGCGTACGGCTGCCTGTTTGGCGGCGATCAGCGCCTGCTCGGCCCGCTTGATGTCGAGGCCGAGTCGTTCGTCCGCGGGCATGCCCATGGAGCAAGCGTACAACCTCATATGGAAGTACCAACTCTGATGGCCATCAAGGTTTTGATACTGTGCCGTCGGCAAGCGGAAGCAAGAGACACCTGAGAGAGGGTTGCGAGTGATCCCGGAAAGCCACCTTGACCTGCTGACCCGTCCGCTGTTCGCCCACCTGGCGACGATCGGTCCTGACGGCACGCCCCACGTGAATCCGGTCTGGACGATCTGGGACGGCGAGTACTTGCGGTTCACGACCACGACGGATCGCCGCAAGTGCCGCAATGTCCAGCAGAACCCGAACGTCGCGGTCTCCATCAACGACCCCGACAAGCCGTACCGGTACCTGGAGATCCGTGGCGTCGTCGAGCGGGTCGAGCCCGACCCGTCGGGCGCCTTCTTCGACGTGCTGGCCAAGCGGTACGGGCTGGCGTACGAGCCGCCGGTGGGTGACGCCGAGCGGCGGGTGGTGATCGTGGTGAGGCCGACGCGGACGACGCAGCAGTGATGCGGAGATGAGCGGACGAAGCGCACGGATGGGGTAGGAACGGGCGCGCCCCTAATGGGGACGTTGGAGGTCGGAGGTCTCGCGGGGACGGAGGCGGACGATTGCCGCGACGGTCCTATGAGCGGCTGAACGATCACATTCGCCATGCACCGGGGCACATCACGCGTATCCTGCCCCGGTGACCACTGCCGCCACACTCGCTCCCCCGGCTCGCCGCCCGGCCGAACGTTTCCGTACCTCGTCCCCTTGGTGGATGGCGCTGGTCGGCGCGGTCGCCGGGTTCTCCGGTACGGGCTCCGCCACGCTGAACGGCGACGAGCTCGCGACGATCAGCGCCGCCTCGCGCTCGTTGTCCGGGATGATCGAGCTGGCCCGGCACATCGACGGACACTTCCTGCCCTACTACCTGTTCATGCACTTCTGGGCGAAGGCGGGCACGTCGGAGCTGTGGTTGCGGCTGCCGTCCGCGCTGGCGATCGGGGTGGCGGCCTGGTTCCTGGTGGATCTGGGCCGGCGGCTGCACAGCGTGCGGGCCGGGGTGATCGGGGCGGGGATCTTCGCGATCCTGCCTTCGGTGTCCTACTACGGGGCTTTCGCCAGGTCGTACGCGTTCGCGGCGGCCGCGGTCGTGCTCTCGTTCTGGGCGCTGCACCGCGCGCTCGAACGGCCGGGCGCCGCCCGGCGATGGGTGCTGTACGGGGTGGCGGTCGCGCTCGTCTGCTCCACGCACCTGTTCGCGGTGCTCGTGCTGCCCGCGCAGCTCCTGCTGCTGCGGCGGGCGGTGGCGGTGCGGATGCTGGGCGCGCTGGCCGTGGGATGTGTGCCCGCCGCCGTGCTCGGGCTGATCGGGTACGGCGAGCGGCACGCGATCAGCTGGATCCCGGAGCGGGGGCCTGAGGTGTGGCTGAAGTTCCCCAAGATGGCGGCGGGGGCCAACACGCTCGGGATCGTGCTGTTCGTGATGGCGCTGGCCGGGGTCGCGGTGCTCTGGCGCGCGTCGAACCAGGCGGACGGTGCGAACCACGCGGACCAGGCGAATCAGGCGGACGGTGCGAACCAGGCGGAGCAGGCAGGAAAGGCGGGCAAGGTGTGGGCGGCGGTGCTGGCCGGGTGGCTGGTGCTGCCTCCCGTGCTGCTGCTCGCGGTGTCGCTGCTCCTGACGCCGGCGTACGTGGACCGGTACCTGTTCGTGACGGCGCCCGCGCTGGCGCTGCTGGCCGGGCTGGCCGTGGCCAGTTTGCCCCGGTTCCAGGTGGTAGCGGCGGTGCTGGTCGTGGTCGCCGGGTTCGCGCTGGCCTTTCCCGAGCACGCGGAGGTACGGGAGGAGGACGGCCGGTTCGAGAACATCCCGTGGGCGTTGCGCGTGATCAAGGCCGAGCCGGAGGACGCGATCGTCTACGGGCAGAGCCAGTTGCGGGCGGGCTTCGAGTACTACGCCGACTCCCTCATGCCGGTGGACGTGCTGCTGGCGGGGAGTGCGCCGGATCCGGACGGGTTCGGGTATCCCGAGGGGTCCGATGTCTCGGGGGCGCTGGAGGGGCGCGAGCGGGTTTGGGTCGTGTGGCGGGGGACGAAGCAGTCGGGGCTGGAAGGAGGCTCCGTCGCGCGGGTGAAGGAAGTGGAGAAGGCCGGGTTCGAGCTCAGTCTGGCCAAGCACTCCGGGAACCTGCCGGGGCTGACGGTGGCCCTGTTCACCCGCCGCTGAAGTCGCGAGCCCCGGACGGTGCACGCGAGAAGCTCCCGGACGGTGCACGCGGAAAGCTCCCGGCCGATGCACGCGGAAAGCTCCCGGCCGATGCATGCCAAAACCCCGCGGGAGCCGCCCCGTAAAAGCGCAGCGGGCCCTCCGCCCGTACGGAACGGAGGGCCCGCTGCTCGCGTGCGAGGTGGTCAGCCGACCGTGACGCCACCGATCGACTTCTTGCCGCGCCGCAGCACCATGAACCGCCCGTGCAGGAGGTCCTCGGCCGCCGGCACGTACGACTCGTCGGTGATCTTGCGGTTGTTGAGGTAGGCGCCGCCTTCCTTGACCGCCCGGCGCGCCGCCGACTTCGACTCGACCAGCCCGCTGTCGGCCAGCAGGTCGACGAACGAGGCGCCGAGCGCGGGCACGGCGGCCTTGGGCACCTCGGCGAGCGCGGCCTCCAGCGTGGCGGCGGGCAGCTCCTCCAGGGCGCCCTGGCCGAACAGGGCCTTGGAGGCGGCGAGCACCGCGTCCAGCTCCTGCCGGCCGTGCAGCAGCTCGGTGAGATCCTCGGCGAGCGTGCGCTGGGCCTCGCGGGCGAAGGGCCGCTCGGCGACGGCCTTCTCCAGCTGCTCGATCTCCTCGCGGCCGCGGAACGTGAACACCTTGAGGTAGTGGATCACGTCGCGGTCGTCGGAGTTGAGGAAGTACTGGTAGAAGGCGTACGGCGAGGTCATGGCGGGGTCGAGCCAGAGCGCGCCGCCCGCCGTCTTGCCGAACTTGGTGCCGTCGGCCTTGGTGATCAGCGGCTGGGTGATCACGTGGACGTGTGCGCCCTCGACGCGGCGGATCAGGTCGGCGCCCGCGGTGATGTTGCCCCACTGGTCGCTGCCGCCGATCTGCAGGGTGCAGTTGTAGCGGCGGTACAGCTCCAGGAAGTCGTTGGACTGCAGGATCTGGTAGCTGAACTCGGTGTAGCTCAGCCCCTCGCCGGCCAGGCGGGCGGAGACGGACTCCCTGGCGAGCATGCGGTTGACCGGGAAGTGCTTGCCGATGTCGCGCAGGAACGCGATGGCGCTCAGCTCGCCGGTCCAGTCGAGGTTGCTGACGAGGCGGGCCGGGTTGGGGCGGGACTCGTCGAAGTCGAGGAACCTGCCGACCTGGCCGCGCAGGCGCTCGACCCACTCGGCGACGACCTCGGTGGAGTTGAGCGAGCGCTCGGTGTTGCGGCCGCTCGGGTCGCCGATGAGGCCGGTGGCGCCGCCGACCAGGCCGATCGCGTTGTGGCCGGCGAGCTGGAAGCGGCGCAGCGTCAGCAGCGGCACGAAGTGGCCGACGTGCAGGGACGCCGCCGTCGGGTCGAAGCCGCAATAGACCGTGATCGGTGCCTTGGCCATGGACGCGCGCAGGGCGTCGAGGTCGGTGGACTGGGCGATCAGGCCTCGCCACGCGAGGTCGTCAAGGATGTCGGTCACGGTGATCTGGCTTTCCTGTTCGGATGCGGATGCCTTTAGCCTGCCCGATCGGTGCGGATGCGCGCCACTTGGATACGCTGGGTGTCCATGTGGAGGGTCCGTCGCGAGCTGGCCGTTTTCAAGATCTTAGGGGCTCTGGTATGTGCCGGGCTCGGCGTTTACTGGTGGTTCGGGGATGATTTCCGGGGTGTGATCCTGGCCGTCCCCGCGGCCGTGCTGGTGGGCGGGATGGGGCTGCGTGACCTGCTCGTCCCCGTACGGCTGGCGGCCGACCCGAGCGGCATCACCGTCGTGCACGGGTTCGCGGGCCGGCGGCACGTGCCGTGGGAGGCGATCTGGGACGTCAAGGTGGACGTGCGCAGGCGCTGGGGGCTGCGCAGCGAGATGCTGGAGATCGACACCGGCGACGACCTGCACATCTTCAGCCCTCACGACCTGGGCGCCTCTCCCACGGAGGTGGCGGCGGCGCTGCGGCGGCGCGGCACGTGAGCGCGGTACGGCGACACGGTGGGGTCGCCGTCGATCCAGAACCGCCACGGGGTCTCCTTGGCGGTCGAGACGCCGGTGCGCGGCCCTGACCTGATCAGCGCGGGGTCGGCGGGGCGGCCTTCGAGCACGGTGAGCGAGTCGTGCGGGCGTCCGGCGGGTGAGCCCTCCAGGATGGTGTCGAGGCCGTTGTGCTCGCGCACCAGCCCGAGCGCCACGGCGAGCCGGGCGGGGCCGCGCGCCAGATCCCGGTCGGCGACCCGCCTGCCGGCAGGACGGACGCCGCCGTCAGAGCCGGCATCGCCTTCGGACGCACCGGGCGAGCGGCGCAGGCGCGCCTCCGGCTGCCCTGCCACCACCTCGCCCGCGCGCAGCAGCACGGCCGAGCCGGAGCCTTCGGGCAGGCAGACGAGGTTGGCGCAGAAGTGCATGCCGTAGGTGAAGTACACGTACAGGTGCCCCGGCGGGCCGAACATGACCGCGTTGCGGGGCGTTCTGCCCCGGTACGTGTGCGCCGCAGGGTCCTCGCCGGGCCCGCCGTACGCCTCGACCTCGGTGAGGCGCACGGCGACGGAGCCGTGCACGAGCACGCGCCCGAGCAGGTCGGGCGCCACCTCATGGGAGGGCCGGTCGAAGAAGCTCCGCGGCAGCGGCGCCGGGCTCAGCCCGGCGCCGCCCCAGTCGAAGCTCAGCTCCCCGCGGCCCATGCCGCCTGGGCGTCGACCGCCTCGCGCAGCGCGACGAGCTGGTCGCGGACGCGGTCGGGCGCGGTGCCGCCGTGGGCCTTGCGGGCGGCCAGCGCGCCGGGCACGCTGAGCACGTCGCGCACGTCGGGGGTGAGGTGCGGGGAGACCTTGGCCAGCTCGTCGTCGGTGAGCTCGCCGAGGTCCTTGTCGTTGACCTGGCACCACACGACGAGGTGGCCGACGGCCTCGTGCGCCTCGCGGAAGGGAACGCCGCGCCGCACCAGCAGCTCGGCCAGGTCGGTGGCCAGGGCGTAGCCGTCGGGGGCGGAAGCCTCCATGCGCGCGGTGTTGACCCGCATGGTGGCGACCAGGCCGGCCATCGCGGGCAGGACGAGCAGCAGCGTGTCGACCGCGTCGAACACCGGCTCCTTGTCCTCCTGGAGGTCGCGGTTGTAGGTCAGCGGCAGGCCCTTGAGCGTGGTCAGCAGCGACATGAGGTTGCCGATGAGCCGGCCGGACTTGCCGCGGGCCAGCTCGGCCACGTCGGGGTTCTTCTTCTGCGGCATGATGGACGAGCCGGTGGAGTAGGCGTCGTCCATCTCGATCCAGCGGAACTCCTGCGAGGCCCACAGGACGATCTCCTCGCCCAGCCGCGACAGGTGCACGCCGATCATGGCCGCGTCGAAGAGGAACTCGGCGGCGAAGTCGCGGTCGGCGACGGCGTCCATCGAGTTGGGGGCGGCGGCGCTGAAGCCGAGCTCCTCGGCGACGGCCTGCGGGTCGAGCGGCAGCGAGGAGCCGGCGAGGGCGCCGGCGCCGAGCGGGGAGATCGCGGCGCGCTTGTCCCAGTCGGTGAGCCGGTCGACGTCGCGGGCGAAGGCGTGCACGTGGGCCAGGAGCTGGTGGCCGAACGAGACGGGCTGCGCGTGCTGCAGGTGGGTCATGCCGGGCGCGGCCGTCTCGGCGTGCTGCTCGGCCTGGGCCATCAGCGCGGTCTCCAGCTCGACCAGCCGGGAGACGACCGAGCGGGCGTGATCGCGCAGGTACAGGCGCAGGTCGGTGGCGATCTGGTCGTTGCGCGAGCGGCCGGCGCGGAGCTTGCCGCCGAGCGAGCCGAGCCGCTCCAGCAGGCCGCGCTCCAGCGCGGTGTGCACGTCCTCGTCGGCGACCGTGGGCCGGAACTCGCCGGCCTTGCACGCCTGCTCCAGGTCGTCGAGCGCGCCGATCATGCGCTCGAGCTCGTCGGCGGTCAGCAGCCCCGCCCTGTGCAGCACGCGGGCGTGCGCCCTGGACGCCGCCAGGTCGTACGGCACCAGCCGCCAGTCGAAGTGCACACTCACCGACAGCCGGGCCAGCGCGTCGGACGGGCCGCTCTCGAAGCGTCCGCCCCACAGCCGCATCGGCTTGCCATCACTCACCGTCATCTCCTTCGCGTCCCCCGAGACCATAGTGCAACTCAGCCCTTCCTCGCGTCCCGGGCCGCCGCGATCTTAGCGGGCAGGGAGAACAGCTGGACGAAGCCCTTCGCCAGGGACTGGTCGAAGGTGTCGCCCGTGTCGTACGTGGCGAGCGAGAAGTCGTACAGGGAGTCCTCGGAGCGGCGGCCGGTCACGGTGGCGCTGCCTCCGTGGAGCGTCATCCTGATGTCGCCGTTGACGTGCTTCTGCGCGTCGGCGATGAGCGCGTCGAGCGCGCTCTTGAGCGGCGAGAACCACAGGCCGTCGTAGACGAGCTCGCTCCAGCGCTGGTCGACGCCGCGCTTGAAGCGGGCGAGGTCGCGCTCGACGGTGACGTTCTCCAGCTCCATGTGGGCGGCGATGAGGGTGATGGCGCCGGGCGCCTCGTACACCTCGCGCGACTTGATGCCGACCAGGCGGTCCTCGACCATGTCGACGCGGCCGACGCCCTGCGCGCCGGCGCGCCGGTTGAGCTCGCCGATGATCTGGTACGGCGTGAGCGCCCGCCCGTCGAGCTTGACGGGGACGCCCCGCTCGAAGGTGATGACGACCTCGTCGGGCTCGCGCGGCTGCTTCGGGTCGGCGGTGTAGGAGTACACCTCTTCGGTGGGGCCGTTCCAGATGTCCTCGAGGAAGCCGGTCTCGACGGCGCGGCCCCAGAGGTTCTGGTCGATGGAGAACGGGTTCTTCTTCGAGGTCTCGATGGGCAGGCCCTTGGCCTCGGCGTACTCGATGGCCTTGTCGCGGGTCCACGCGAAGTCGCGGGCGGGGGCGATGACCTGGAGGTCGGGGGCCAGGGCGGCGAGGCCGGCCTCGAAGCGGACCTGGTCGTTGCCCTTGCCGGTGCAGCCGTGGGAGACGATCGTGCCGCCGAATCGCCGGGCGGCCGAGACGAGGTGCTTGACGATCAGCGGCCGCGACAGGGAGGAGACCAGCGGGTAGCGGTCCATGTAGAGCGCGTTGGCCTGGAGGGCGGGCACGCAGAAGTCGGCCGCGAACTCCTCCTTGGCGTCCACCACGACGGACTCGACGGCGCCGCAGTCGAGGGCGCGCTTCTGCACGGCCTCCATCTCCTCGCCGCCCTGGCCGAGGTCCACGGCGACGGCGACGACCTCGGCGTTCATCTTCTCGGCGAGGTACGGGATGGCGACCGAGGTGTCGAGGCCGCCCGAATAGGCGAGCACTACTCTGTCGGGCATGGTGTGATCTCCAAGTCGTCTAGCTCCGCCGGTCGGCGGCCTTCAGCAGCGCCTCGGCGAGGGCCTGGCCGCCGGCCGGGTCGCGGCTGATCACGAGGATGGTGTCGTCGCCCGCGACCGTGCCGAGGATCGACTCCCAGTCGGCGTGGTCGATGGCCGAGGCGAGGAACTGCGCCGCGCCCGGCGGTGTGCGTACGATGACCAGGTTGGCCGAGGCTTCCGCGCCGACGAGCAGCTCCTCCGCGATGCGGTGCAGGCGGGCGGCGGGGCTCTCGCCGGTGCCCAGGCGGGTCAGCGGGATGCGGCCGCCGCCCTCGCCGGGCAGCGCGTAGACGAGGGAGCCGTCGTCGGCGCGCAGCTTGAGCGCGCCGAGCTCGTCGAGGTCACGCGAGAGCGTGGCCTGCGTCACTTCCACGCCGCTCTCGGCGAGCAGCTTGGCCAGCTCGGGCTGGGAGCGCACGGCCTTCCGCTGCAGCAGGTCGGTGATCTTCGCCTGCCGCGCGGCCTTGGTCATCGGGATCGTCATGGGCGAGAGACTAGCCAGTGCAAAAGGGCCTTTTGGGCGTGCAAGCGGTTCTCCGCCTGGTCCCACACGACGCTCTGCGGCCCGTCGAGCACCTCGGGGGTGATCTCGTGGTCGCGGTAGGCGGGCAGGCAGTGCAGGACGATCGCGTCGGGGGCGGCGTGCGCGAGCAGCTCCGCGTTCACCTGGTACGGCATGAGGGCGGCCATCCGCTCCTCCTTACCGTCCTGGCCCATCGAAACCCACGTGTCGGTGGCGATCACGTGAGCGCCCTCGGCGGCGGCGGCCGGGTCGGACAGCGCGACCACCGAGCCGCCGGTCTTGGCGGCGATGGCGGCGGCCTGGTCGAGGATGACCGCGTCGGGCTGGTAGCCGGCCGGGGCGGCGACGCGGACGTGCATGCCGGCGGTGGCGCCGCCGAGCAGGTAGGAGTGCGCCATGTTGTTGGCGCCGTCGCCGACGTAGGTGAGGGTGAGCCCGGCGGTGCGGCCCAGCCGCTCCTGAACGGTCTGCAGGTCGGCCAGGATCTGGCAGGGGTGGAACTCGTCGGTGAGCGCGTTGACGACCGGCACGCGGGAGTGCGCGGCCATCTCCTCGATCAGCTCCTGGCCGGTGGTGCGCCAGACGATGGCGGCCACCTGCCGGTCGAGCACGCGGGCGATGTCGGCGATCGGCTCGCCGCGGCCCATGAGAACCGAGACGTTGTCGACGATCAGCGGCAGGCCGCCGAGCTCGCCGATGCCGGTGTGGAAGGAGACGCGGGTCCTGGCCGACGGCTTGTCGAACAGGACGGCGACGCTCCGCGGGCCCTCGAAGGGCCGGTAGCCGAACCGGTCCTTCTTCATGGCGGCGGCGAGGTCGAGGACCTCCGCCTGCTCGGCGGGCGTGAGGTCGTCGTCCCTCAGGAAGTGTCTGACGGTCATTGGGCTGCCTCCGACAGGATCGCGGGGAAGGCGGACACGAACGCGTCCACTTCGTCGGCCGTCACGACGAGCGGGGGGGCGATGCGCACGGCGTCCGGTTGCAGAGCGTTGACCAGGAAGCCGGCGTTCGCGGCGGCCTGCTGGACCTGGGCCGAGCGGGGCTCGGCGAGCACGGCGGCCAGCCACAGGCCGCGCCCGCGCACGCCCTTGAGCAGCGGGTCGCGGACGGACTCCAGGCCGCCGCGCAGCCGCGCGGCCATGGCCCGGACGTGGTCGAGGTCGACGTGGTCGAGCACGGCCAGCGCGGCGGCGCACGAGACCGGGTTGCCGCCGAACGTGGAGCCGTGGTCGCCCTTCTCGAACAGCTTGCCCACGTCGCCGAAGCCGACGCAGGCGCCGATCGGCAGGCCGCCGCCCAGCCCCTTGGCCAGGGTGAGGATGTCGGGGGTGACGCCGTCGGCCTGGTGGGCGAACCAGTGGCCGGAGCGGCCGATCGCCGACTGGATCTCGTCGGCGACCAGCAGCGCGCCGGTGGAGTCGCAGATCTCGCGGGCCGCCTCGAAGTAGCCGTCGGGCGGCGGGACGACGCCGGCCTCGCCCTGGGTGGGCTCCAGGAAGACCGCGATGCAGTCGCCGGTCACGGCCTCCTTGAGCGCGTCGGCGTCACCGTACGGGACGAACCGGACGGGCACGGGGAACGGGCCGAACTGGTCGCGGATGGCCTTCTTGCCCGTCAGGGACAGGGCGCCGATGGTACGGCCGTGGAAGCCGTTCTCGGCGGCCACGAAGTAGGAGCGGCCCTCGCGCCTGCCGTACTTGAGGGCCAGCTTGTAGGCGGCCTCGTTGGCCTCGGTGCCGGAGTTGGCGAGGAAGACGCGGGCGGGGGTGTCGAGCAGGGCGAGCAGCCGCTCGGCGAGCAGCACCTCGGGCTCGTGCAGGAACAGGTTGCTGGTGTGCGCGATCGTGGCGACCTGCTGGGAGACGGCCGCGACCAGGGCCGGGTGGGCGTGGCCGAGGGAGCTGGTCGCGATGCCGGCGATGAAGTCGAGGTACTCCTTGCCGTCGACGTCCCACACGCGGGAGCCCTCGCCTCGTGCCAGGGCGACCGGGGGGACGCCGTAGTTGGGCATGAAAGCGTTCTCGAACCTTTCGAACAGGCTCATGAGGGCATCACCATCGTTCCGATTCCTTCATTGGTGAAGATCTCCAGCAGCAGGGAGTGGGGCACGCGGCCGTCGAGGACATGGGCCCGCGGCACCCCGCCCCGCACGGCCGTCAGGCACGCCTCCATCTTCGGCGCCATGCCGCTGGACAGTGTGGGCAGCATCACTTCGAGCTCGTCGGCGGTGAGCAGGTCGATGACGTCGGTGTCGTCGGGCCAGCCGGCGTACAGGCCCTCGACGTCGGTCAGCACGATCAGCTTCTGCGCCTGGAGCGCCACGGCCAGCGCGGCGGCGGCGGTGTCGGCGTTGACGTTGTAGATCTCGTTGTCGTCGCCCCTGGCGACGCTGGAGATGACCGGGATGCGGCCGTTGTCGAGCAGGGCGTTCACGGCGCCGGGGTCGACCTTGATGATCTCGCCGACCTGGCCGATGTCGACCGGCTCGCCGTCCACGATGGCGTGCTTGCGCACGGCGGTGAACAGGTGGGCGTCCTCGCCGGACATCCCGACGGCGAACGGGCCGTGCCGGTTGACCAGGCCGACGATGTCGCGGTTGACCTGGCCGGTGAGCACCATCCGGACGACCTGCATGGCCTCGGGCGTGGTGACCCGCAGGCCGGCGGTGAACGTGGAGGCGATGCCCGCCTTGTTCAGGGCCGCGCTGATCTGGGGGCCGCCGCCGTGCACGACGACCGGGCGCAGGCCCGCCTGGTGCAGGAAGACGACGTCTTCGGCGAAGCCCTCCTTGAGGGCCTCCTCGGTCATGGCGTTGCCGCCGTACTTGATGACGACGGTGGCGCCGTGGAAGCGGGTCAGCCAGGGCAGCGCCTCGATCAGCGCCTCGGCCTTGGTCTGCGCGGTGGTCAGCCTCATGAGGAGTACGCCGAGTTCTCGTGCACGTAGTCGGCCGTCAGGTCGGTGGTGTGCACGGTGGCGGTGTGCGGGCCCGCCGACAGGTCGATGGTGATCGTCACGTCGCGGGGGCGCATGTCCACCTTGGAGCGGTCGTCGCCGACGGCGCCGCCGCGGCAGATCCAGATGCCGTTGATGGCCACGTTGAGCCGGTCGGGCTCGAACTCCGCGTCGGTGGTGCCGACGGCGGCCAGGACGCGGCCCCAGTTGGGGTCTTCGCCGTGGATGGCGCACTTGAGCAGGTTGGACCGGGCCACGGAGCGGCCGACCTTGACCGCGTCGTCCTCGGAGGCGGCGCCCACCACCTCGATGGCGATGGCCTTGGAGGCGCCCTCGGCGTCCACGAGGAGCTGCCTGGCCAGGTCGGCGCAGACGTCGATGACCCGCTGGCCGAACTCGGCGAGGTCGGGCTTGACGCCGGCGGCGCCGCTGGCCAGCAGCAGCACGGTGTCGTTGGTGGACATGCAGCCGTCGGTGTCGAGCCGGTCGAACGTCACCGAGGTCGCCTTCCGCAGCGCGGCGTCGAGCTCCTCGCTGGTCAGGTCGGCGTCGGTGGTGATCACGCACAGCATGGTGGCCAGGGCCGGGGCGAGCATGCCCGCGCCCTTGGCCATGCCGCCGACCATGTAGCCGGTGCCGCGCTTGAAGGAGATCTTGGAGACGGTGTCGGTGGTGCGGATGGCGTCGGCGGCGGCCAGGCCGCCGTCGCGGGAGAGCTGGCCCGCGGCGGTCTCGACGCCCGCCAGCAGCTCCTCCATCGGCAGCCGCTCGCCGATGAGGCCGGTGGAGCAGACCGCGACCTCACCCGCGGAGTCCTCCAGCGCCTCGGCGACCTTCTCGGCGGTCGCGTGGGTGTCCTGGAAACCTTCGGGGCCCGTGCAGGCGTTGGCGCCGCCGGAGTTGAGGACCACCGCTCGCAGCCGCCCGCCCGCGAGGACCTGCTGCGACCACAGCACGGGCGCGGCCTTCACGCGGTTGGCGGTGAAGACGCCCGCGGCGGCGCGGCTGGGCCCGTCGTTGACGACGAGGGCCAGGTCGCGGGCGCCGCCGGACTTGATTCCGGCGGCGACGCCCGCGGCCCTGAACCCCAGGGGGGCAGTGACACTCATGGAGCAACTCCTGTCGTGGGGAGGCCGAGCTCTTCCGGCAGGCCGAGGGCGAGGTTCACGCTCTGCAGGGCGCCCCCGGCGGTGCCCTTGGTGAGGTTGTCGATGGCGATGACGGCGACCACGCGATCGGCGCGGGTGTCGAGCGTCACCTGCAGCGCCGCGGTGTTGGCGCCGTAGGTCATGGAGGTGGCGGGCCAGACGCCCTCGGGCAGGAGCCGGACGAACGGCTCGTCGCGCAGCGCGCTCTCGTACGCCGCCCGCAGCGACTCGCGGGTGACGCCGGGCGCGGCGGGGGCGGTGCAGGTGGCCAGGATGCCGCGGCTCATGGGGGCCAGCGTCGGGGTGAACGAGACGCGGACGGGCGTGCCCGCGACGGCCGACAGGCCCTGCTCCATCTCGGGGGTGTGCCGGTGGACGCCGCCGACGCCGTACGCGCTGACCGAGCCGATGACCTCGCTGCCGAGCAGGTGGGGCTTGAGCGACTTGCCGGCGCCGCTGGTGCCGCTGGCGGCGACCACGACCACGTCGGGCCCGGCCAGGCCGGCGGCGAAGGCCGGGGTCAGGGCGAGCAGCACGGAGGTGGGGTAGCAGCCGGGGACGGCGATGCGCTTGGCGCCCTTGAGGACGTCGCGCTGGCCGGGCAGCTCGGGCAGGCCGTAGGGCCAGGTGCCGGCGTGCTCGCCGCCGTAGAACTCCTGCCAGGCGGCCGGGTCGGCGAGCCGGTGGTCGGCGCCGCAGTCGACCACGACCGTCTCCTCGCCGAGCTCCGCGAGCTGGGCGGCGACGGCGCCGGAGTGGCCGTGCGGCAGGGCCAGGAAGACGACGTCGTGGCCGGCGAGCGCGTCAGCGGTGGTGTCCTCGATGACGCGGTCGGCGAGCTGCGGCAGGTGGGGCTGGTGGGCGCCGAGGCGGCTGCCGGCGCTGGAGGCGGCGGTGAGCGCGCCGATCTCGAACTCGGGGTGGCCCAGGAGGAGGCGGAGCAGCTCCCCTCCCGCGTAGCCGCTGGCTCCCGCGACCGCTGCCCTCAATGCGACCCTCCTGCATGATTATGCATCAACACTCATGACCTTGCTTGTGAAGATGATGCACTCTAGAGGATGAACATGCAAGCCGGAGCCGCCGTGCCGCTCGGATCGTGAGACTTGTCACCTGCAGGTGAGCTCCAAGATCCCTGCAGCAGGATGGAGGCCATGACGGAGTTCTTGTCCGAATTGGCACCGCGTACACGTGGAAGGGGGCCCGGGCCCTGGGGGCGGGCCGTGCTCGTGCTGCTGTGGCTGGCGGTCTGCCTGGCGCCGCTGCCCTTCGCGGTGGGAGACCTGCAACTGGCCACCGGCCGGACCGGCACGCCCGGGACGCTGCGGGTCGTCTCGTGCGAGGACCTGGGCGAGGGACGGTACGACTGCCGGGGCTGGTTCACCCCCGACAACGGGGAGACGCCCGTGGAGGTGGCCGCCTCCCCCGACTCGGAGCCGGGCGACCTGACGCGGGCCCAGCTCACGCCGGAGGGCGACCGGGCCGCGCCGGCCGGCACCAGGGGCGTGCTGGCCGCGCTCGCGCTGCCCGGGGCCGGGCTGGGCGGGCTGGGGTTCCTGCCGTACGTGATCCTGTACTGGCGGGGCGTGCGCAGCCGGGCCGCCGTGATCGGAGGGATCCTGGTCACGGCGGCCGGAGCGATCGTGATGGTCGTCGGCGTGGTGGCCGCCTACAGCTGACAGACGCCCAGCGGCCGGCCGGCCGCCAGCGCAGGAAGGCGGTGGCCGCCTGCGGCCGGCCGCCGCTAGCGCAGGAAGGCGGCGGCCACCCCCGCATCCACCGGGATGTGCAGGCCCGTCGTGTGGCTCAGGTCGCTCGCGGTGAGGGCGAAGACCGCGTTGGCCACGTGCTCGGGCAGCACCTCGCGCTTGAGCAGGGTCCGCTGGGCGTAGAACTCGCCCAGCTTCTCCTCCTCCACCCCGTACACGGCTGCCCGGTTGGCGCCCCAGCCGGAGGCGAAGATGCCGGAGCCGCGGACGACCCCGTCGGGGTTGACGCCGTTCACGCGGATGCCGTGGGCGCCCAGCTCGGCCGCCAGCAGGCGCACCTGGTGGGCCTGGTCGGCCTTGGCGGCGCCGTAGGCGACGTTGTTCGGGCCGGCGAAGACGGAGTTCTTGGAGGAGATGTAGACGATGTCGCCGCCCATGGCCTGGTCGATCATGACCTTGGCCGTCTCGCGGGAGACCAGGAACGAGCCGCGCGCCATCACGTCGTGCTGCAGGTCCCAGTCGGCCAGCGTGGTCTCCAGGAGCGAGCGCGACAGCGACAGGCCGGCGTTGTTGACGACGAGGTCGACGCCGCCGAACGCGAGCACGCCCGCGCGTACCGCCGCGGTGATCTGCTCCTCCGACGTGACGTCCACCCCGACCGCCACGGCGACGTCGGAGACCCGGTAGGCGTTCGCGCCGATCTCGGCGGCCACCTTCTCGGCCGCGCCGAGGTCGCGGTCGGCCACGATCACGCACGCGCCCTCGGCGGCCAGCCGGCGGGCGGTGGCCGCGCCGATGCCGGAGCCGCCGCCGGTCACGAGCGCGACCCTGGTGGCCAGCGGCTTGGGCTTGGGCATGCGGCGCAGCTTGGCCTCCTCCAGCTCCCAGTACTCGATGCGGAACTTCTCCGACTCGGGGATGGGGGCGTAGCGGGAGACGGACTCGGCGCCGCGCATGACGTTGATGGCGTTGACGTAGAACTCGCCGGCCACGCGGGCGGTCTGCTTGTCCTTGCCGAAGGAGAACATGCCGACGCCCGGCACCAGCACGATCGCCGGGTCGGCGCCGCGCATGGGCGGCGAGTCGGGGGTGGCGTGCCGCTCGTAATAGGCGGTGTACTCCGCGCGGTAGGCGGCGTGCAGCTCGCGCAGCCGCTCGGCGACGTGCTCCAGCGGGGCGTCCGGCGCCAGGTCGAGCACCAGCGGGGCGACCTTGGTGCGCAGGAAGTGGTCGGGGCAGGAGGTGCCGAGCGCCGCGAGCCTCGGGTGCTCGGCGCGGGAGACGAAGTCGAGCACCTCGGGGGTGTCGGTGTAGTGGCCGACCACCCGCACGTCGGTCGAGGCCAGGCCCCTGATCAGCGGGAAGAGCGCGGCGGCGCGGGCGTGCCGCTCGGCCTCGGGCAGCGTGTCGTGCACGACCGGACCGAACGGGTCGGGGCGGCCGTGCTCGGCCAGGTACGCCTCGGCGGTGCGGATGATCTCCAGCGAGCGGGCCTCGCACTCCTCGGAGGTGTCACCCCAGGCGGTGATGCCGTGGCCGCCCAGGATGCAGCCGATGGCCTGCGGGTTGGCCTCCTTGATGGCGGCGATGTCGAGGCCGAGCTGGAAGCCGGGCCGCCGCCACGGCACCCACACGACGCGGTCGCCGAACACGCGCCTGGTCAGCTCCTCGCCGTCGGCGGCGGTGGCGATCGCGATGCCCGCGTCGGGGTGCAGGTGGTCGACGTGGCCGGCCTCGACCAGGCCGTGCATGGCGGTGTCGATCGACGGCGCGGCGCCGCCCTTGCCGTGCAGGCAGTAGTCGAAGGCCGCGACCATCTCGTCCTCGCGCTCGACGCCCGGGTAGACGCCCTTGAGCGCGCGCAGCCGGTCGAGGCGGAGCACGGCGAGGCCGACCTGCTTGAGGGTGCCGAGGTCGCCGCCGGAGCCCTTGACCCACAGCAGCTCGACCTCCTCCCCGGTCACGGGGTCGGGCGCGGCGCCCTTGGCCGAGGTGTTGCCGCCGGCGAAGTTGGTGTTGCGCGGGTCGGCGCCGAGGCGGTGGGAGCGTTCGAGGAGCTCGTTGATGACGTTGGACATGATGGTTCAGGCCCCCCAGCCGGCCTGGTTGCCGCCGACGCGCTCGGCGGCGATCTTCTCGAAGTATCCGGACTTGGCGTAGGCGGCCATCGGGTCGGGCGCCAGGCCCATCTCCTCGCGCAGCTCGGCGAGCAGCGGCCGCACGTCGGTGTTGTAGGCGTCCATCAGGACGGCGTTGGCGCCCAGCACGTCGCCCGCGCTCTGCGCGGCGCTCAGCGCGTCGCGGTCCACGAGCAGCGCCTTGGCGGTGGCCTCCTGCACGTTCATGACCGAGCGGATCTGGCCCGGGATCTTGGGCTCGATGTTGTGGCACTGGTCGAGCATGAACGCGACCTCGTCGGTGAACCCGCCGCCCCTGATCACCTCGTACATGATGCGGAAGAGCTGGAACGGGTCGGCGGCGCCCACCATCAGGTCGTCGTCGGCGTAGAAGCGGGAGTTGAAGTCGAAGCCGCCGAGCTTGCCCTCGCGCAGCAGGAACGCGACGATGAACTCGATGTTGGTGCCGGGCGCGTGGTGACCGGTGTCGACCACGACCTGCGCCTTGGGGCCGAGCTTGACGCAGTGGGCGTAGGCGGTGCCCCAGTCGGGCACGTCGGTGGCGTAGAAGGCGGGCTCGAACAGCTTGTACTCCAGCAGGAAGCGCTGGCCCTCGCCCAGGCGGTCGTAGACCTCGGCCAGCGACTCGGCCAGGCGGTCCTGGCGGGCGCGGAGGTCGTCCTGGCCGGGGTAGTTGATGCCGTCGGAGAACCACAGCTTCAGCGTGTCGGAGCCGGTGGCGTCCATGATGTCGACGCATTCGAGCAGGTGGTCGGTGGCCTTGCGGCGCACCCGCGCGTCGGGGTGGGTGACGCTGCCCAGCTTGTAGTCGTCGTCCTGGAACACGTTGGAGTTGATCGCGCCGATCGCCACCCCGAGGTCGCGGGCGTGGCGGGCCAGGTCGGCGTAGTCGTCCACCTTGTCCCACGGGATGTGCAACGCGACCGTGGGGGCGATGCCGGTGTAGGCGTGCACCTGCGCGGCGTCGGCCAGCTTCTCGTACGGGTCGCGCGGCACCCCCTGCTGGGCGAACACCTTGAACCGGGTGCCGCTGTTGCCGTAGGCCCAGGACGGCGTCTCGATGCGCTGCGCGCGCAGCGCGGCCTTGATGTCAGTCATTACTCCCCGATCAATCCAGGTGGAACACTTCGGTCAGCGGGACCATGCCCTCGTCGGGGCGGCCGTCGAGGCCCTCGAAGAGCGGCGCCATCTCGGCCTGCCAGCGGGCGTTGACCTCGGTCTCGGCCATCGCCTTCTGTGCGGCCTCGAAGTCCTCGGTCTCCAGGTATCCCACGAGGAGGCCGTCGTCCCTGAGGAAGAGCGAGTAGTTGTGCCAGCCGGTGCGCGACAGCGCCTCTCGCATCTCCGGCCAGACGTCGCGGTGGCGTTCGCGGTACTCCGCCAGCCGCTCTGGGCGGACTTTCAGCAGGAAGCAGACGCGTTGCACTGACACTCCTTTCAAAAACGTTTTAATCCGTCGTGCAGGAAACTATGATTCCTGGTGCTCGCTGTCAATGGACCAGCGGGCCCCGATCCAGCGCCGATGGCGGACCGGGGCGATGACACGTTTTAAGAGGTCGGGACGATCACGACGTCTCCGGCCGGCACCGTGATCACCCGGTCCCCGCTCGCGACGGTGGCGTCCTCGCCCGTGTGGTTGATCGCGAACAGGAACGAGCGGCCGTCCGGGTGCGAGCGCCGCACGACCTCCACCCCCGGCACGGTCTGCGCCGCCGGTGACACCCCCGCCTCCCGGCAGGCCGTGGCCAGCACCCCGGCCAGGGCGGCGTCGTCGAGCAGGGTGGTCAGGTAGTGGGCCGTGCCGGCGCCGAACTCGTTGCGGGTCCAGGCGGGCTCGCCCGTCGCGTACGTGTCGAGCACCTTGGCGGTGGTGACCCGCGCCGCCTCGCTCCACACGCCGCCCGTCGCGCCCGAGGCCAGCCGGATCGGCTCCTCCAGGGGAAAAAACTCCTCGGCGCTGACGCCGAGCAGGTCCCGCCACGCGCCCGGGTAGCCGCCCAGCCGCACCCGGTCGTGCTCGTCCACGATCCCGCTGTACGGGCCCACGACCACGACCCCGCCCCGCCGGGCGAACTCCTCCAGATTGGCCGCCCCCGCGTCGCTCACCAGGTAGAGCTGCGGCACCACGACCAGGCGGTACCCGGTCAGGTCGCCCTCGGGGTGGGCCAGGTCGCAGGTGACGCCGGCCCGCCACAGCGCGGCGTGCCAGCGCTTGGCCTCCTCCACCGGGTCCAGCTCGGCGGTGGGCTGGGCGGGGTGGTCCTGCGCCCACACGCTGGAGTGGTCGAGGAGCAGGGCGACGTCGGCCTTGACGGTGCTGCCGGCCACGCCGGACAGCCCGGCCAGCTCGGCCCCGAGCGCCACCACCTCGCGCCAGATCTTGGTGTCGGTGCCGGCGTGCGGCAGCATCGCCGAGTGCCACTTCTCGGCGCCCGCCCTGGACTGGCGCCACTGGAAGAACATGATCCCGTCGGCGCCCCTGGCCAGATGGGACAGGGAGTTGCGGCGCAGCTCGCCGGGGGTCTTGGCGAGGTTGCGCGGCTGCCAGTTGACCGCGCTGGTGGAGTGCTCCATGAGCAGCCACGGCCGGCCGCCGTTGAGCGAGCGGGCGTAGTCGGCGGCGAAGGCCAGGTCGATGTGGCGCTCGCGGCGGGCGCCGATCAGGTAGTGGTCGGTGGAGACGACGTCCAGCTCGGCGGCGAAGGCCCAGCAGTCCATGTCCCAGTGGGCGCCGGCCATCAGGTTGGTGGTGGCGGGCACGTCCGGGGTGAGCCGCCTGAGCAGGTCGCGTTCGGCGCGGTAGAGCTCCACCAGCGCGTCGGAGCTGAACCGGCGGAAGTCGAGCTGCTGGCCCGGGTTGGGGAAGCTGGGGGTGGCGCGGGGCGGCAGGATCTGCGCCCAGTCGCTGTAGCGCTGCGACCAGAACGCGGTTCCCCAGGCGTCGTTGAGCGCGTCGAGGGAGGAGTAGCGGGTGCGCAGCCAGGCGCGGAAGGCGGCGGCCGAGGTGTCACAGTAGCAGCGGGCGTTGTGGCAGCCGTACTCGTTGTGCACGTGCCACAGCACCAGCGCCGGGTGGTCGCGGTAGCGCAGGGCCACCTGCTCGGCGACGCGCAGCGCCTTCTCGCGGTAGATGGGCGAGCTCGGGCAGAAGCCCTGCCGGCTGCCGTGCCACAGGCGCCGCCCGTCGGCGTCCACGGGCAGCGCCTGCGGGTAGGCGTCGGAGAACCACGGCGGCGGGGAGGCGGTGGGGATGGCGAGGTTGGCGCCGATGCCGTGCTCGGCCAGCAGGTCCATCGCCCGGTCGAGCCAGCCGAAGTCGAACACGCCCTCGACGGGCTCGATCGATGACCAGGAGAAGATCCCGACGCTGACCCGGTTGACGCCGGCCTCGCGCATCAGCGCGACGTCCTGCTCCCACGTCTGCTCGGGCCACTGCTCGGGGTTCCAGTCACCGCCGTACGCGATGCCATCCGGCATGAAGGTCTGCCTTTCGAGATTATTGTTAGCGCTACCAGCCTGTTACGCCGGTGTTTACCGGGGATTAAAACGTTCTGGTCATAGAGCGCACAAGACCTCAGCCCACCACGAAGAGCATTGGCGCAGGTCAGCGCCGTTGATTCGAGACGAGTCCCAGGTCCTCGCGGGCGGCGGGAGGCCGGTCAGGATCGTGCTGCGGTGAAGAACGTTTCAATGCCGCCGTCGAGCCGGTGGCAGAACGGGCTGTCCGGGGTGATCTCCGCGCGCAGCACCGGGCGGCCGGTGAAGGCGGAGGCGTACAGGCCGGTGACGAATTCCATGGCGCGCCGCGCGTCCGCGCCGGAGGCCGGCGGGCGCTCGCCCCGCTCGTAGGCGTCGAGCAGCAGGCCGAGCTGGGTGGCGTGGGTGCTGGGGACGTCCTCGGGCGGGCTCCACAGCGGCGAGGTGGAGCTCCAGTCGGCGTTGCGGTAGCCGTACAGGTGGCGCAGCTCCACCGTGGCATCGGCGAAGTCGAAGCGCAGGTAGCTCTCCTGGCGCGGCGACAGCACGCTGGTGACGACCGAGCCCATGGCGCCGTTGTCGAAGCGGACCATGGCCAGCGACACGTCCTCGGTCTCGATCGGC
Source organism: Nonomuraea composti (assembly GCF_012034275.1). Taxonomy (NCBI): domain Bacteria; kingdom Bacillati; phylum Actinomycetota; class Actinomycetes; order Streptosporangiales; family Streptosporangiaceae; genus Nonomuraea; species Nonomuraea composti. Next base: position 21,068 of record NZ_JAATEP010000018.1, read on the forward strand.
CGGTCGAGGCGGCCGGCCATGGCCCTGATCTCCGCCCAGTCGCCGAACACTGACAGCATGAGGTCCATCTGGTGCACACCGTGCAGCACGGTGGTGCCGCCGCCCTCGGTGGCCCATTTGCCCCGGTACGGCACGGCGTAGTAGTCGTCGCCCCGGTGCCAGGTCGTCTGGCACAGCGCCAGCAGCGGCCGGCCCAGTGGCCGGCCCGGCGCCCCGCCCAGCGCGCGCAGGTGCTCGGCACCGGAGCCGAAGCGCTGCTGGTAGACGACCGACAGGTACGGCCCGCCCGCCCCCTCGGCGGCGGCCATCCGGTCGAACTCGGCCAGCGAGAGCGCGGCCGGCTTCTCGCACCACACCCACGCCCCCGCCGACAGGGCCGCGATAGCCTGCTCCACGTGCAGGTACGGCGGCGTGCAGACGATCACCAGGTCGGGGCGCTCGGCATCGAGCAGCTTCCCCAGATCCGTGTACGCCGCGGCGCCGCCGGCGAGCGCCTTGGCCCTGGCCTCGTCCACGTCCGCCACGGCCACCAGCTCCACCCGGTCGCGGTGGGCCCGCAGGGCGGGCACGTGGCTGTGCGCGGCGATGGCGCCGGCCCCTACCATGGCAGCCCGGATCACGAGCGCTCCTCTTATAGAAACGTTTTACTTCCGGCGCGCGACGTTAGGCGGCCCGTGACGGTGGTGTCAACGCGGATGCGCGGTGCCACCGGTGCCGCGACTGGCGCACACCCCGTTAGTACGTTTTAATTTGTCCTCATGGCCATGGTCAGCATCAAGGACGTCGCCGCACACGCCGGCGTCTCCCCCGGCACGGTCTCCAACGTACTGAACCGGCCCGGCAAGGTCGCCCCCGCGACGCGCGAGCGGGTGGAGGCCGCCATCAGCGAGCTGGGGTTCGTCCGCCACGGCTCGGCCTCGACGCTGCGCGCCGGGCACAGCAGGACGATCGGCCTGAGCGTGATCGACATCGGCAACCCGTTCTTCACCGAGGTCGCCGCCGGCGTCGAGGACGTCGCCAGCGAGCTCGGCTACGCCGTGATCCTCGGCAACTCCGCCGGCTCGCAGGACAAGGAGGAGCGCAACCTGCGGGTGCTGGCCGAGCAGCGGGTGCGCGGCGTGCTGATCACCCCGTCGGGCGAGGACCCGGCCCGGCTCGACCGGCTGCGCGAGCACGGCATCAGCGTCGTGCTGGTCGACCATCCGGCGCACCGGCCCGACCAGTGCGCGGTGGCCGTGGACGACGTCGCGGGCGGCCGGGCCGCCGCGGCCCACGTGCTGGCCAGGGGCGCGCGCACCCTCGCGTACGTGACGGGCCCGCTGACCATCCGCCAGTGCGTGGAGCGGCGCGAGGGCGCCAAGGCGGCGATGCGCGCCGCCGGGCTCGACCCCGGCGACCTGCGGGTGGTCGAGACGGCGACGATGACGGCCCGCGCGGGCGAGAAGGCCGCCGCCGACCTGATCGCCGGCGGCCTGCCGGAGGCCGTCTTCTGCGCCAACGACCTGCTCGCGCTGGGCGTGCTGCGGGCGCTGCTGCGCTCGGGCGTGCGGGTGCCGGAGGAGGTGGCGCTCATCGGCTACGACGACATCGACTTCGCCGCCGCCTCCACGGTCTCGCTCACCTCGATGCGCCAGCCCACGTACCAGCTCGGCCGCATCGCCACCGAGCTGCTGCTGGACGAGTGCGACAACCCCGACACGCACGCGCACCAGCACATCATGTTCCAGCCCGAGCTCGTCGCCAGGGAGTCCACCCAATGAGCCGCCGTTTCGCCGCCGTCGACCTGGGCGCCTCCAGCGGGCGGGTGATGCTGGCCGACCTGTCCGAGGGGCTGAGCCTGACCGAGGCGCACCGCTTCCCCAACGGCCCGGTGCGCGTCGCCGGCCGCCTCTACTGGGACATCCTCGGCCTCTACCGCGAGATCCTGACCGGCCTGCGCGCGGCCGGCCCCGTCTCCTCCATCGGCGTGGACTCGTGGGCGGTGGACTACGCGCTGCTCGACGCGTCGGGCGCCATGCTGGGCAACCCGGTGCACTACCGCGACGACCGCACGGCCGGCGTGGCCGAGCGGGTGGCCGCCTCCGTCGGCGCGGAGAGCCTGTACGACGTGTCGGGGCTGCAGGTCCTGCCCTTCAACACGGTCTACCAGCTCCTGGCCGAGCCGCGGCTGGGCGAGGCGGCCACGATGCTGCTGATCCCCGACCTGATCGGCTACTGGCTGACCGGCGAGGCGGGCGCCGAGGTGACCAACGCCTCCACCACGGGCCTGCTCGACGTGCGCACCCGCGCGTGGGCGCTGCCGCTGGTCAAGCAGCTCGGCCTGCCGGAGGGCATCCTGCCGCCGCTGCGGCAGCCCGGCGACCTGCTCGGCGGCCTGCGCAGGGACGTGGCGGGCGAGATCGGCTGGTCGGCGCCCGTGCGGGCGGTGGGCTCGCACGACACTGCCTCCGCCGTGGTCGCGGTACCGGCCGCGGCGCCGGTCTCCGGCCCCGCCTTCGCCTACGTCTCGTGCGGCACCTGGTCGCTGGCCGGGGTGGAGCTGCCCGGCCCCGTGCTCACCCCCGAGAGCCGCGCCGCGAACTTCACCAACGAGGCCGGCATCGACGGCACCGTCCGCTACCTGCGCAACGTCATGGGCCTGTGGCTGCTGCAGGAGTGCCTGCGCGCCTGGCCCGGCTCCGGCCTGGGCGAGCTACTGAAGGCCGCGGCGGGCGAGCGGCCGTTCGCCGCCGTGGTCAACCCCGACGAGCCCGTCTTCCTGCCGCCGGGCGACATGCCGGCCAGGATCGCCGCCGAGTGCCGCCGCACCGGGCAGCGCCCGCCTGCCTCCCCCGCCGCGTACGTGCGGTGCGTGCTGGAGAGCCTGGCCCTGGGGCACCGCGAGGCCGTGCGGCAGGCGATGGAGCTGTCGGGCCGCGAGGTCGAGGTGGTGCATCTGGTGGGCGGCGGGTCGCGCAACGAGCTGCTGTGCCAGTTCACCGCCGACGCGTGCGGGCTGCCGGTGGTGGCGGGCCCCGCGGAGGCCACCACGCTCGGCAACGTGCTGGTGCAGGCGCGCGCGGCCGGGCTGGTGTCGGACCTTGAGGAGATGCGGGCGCTGGTCGCCGCCTCGCAGCCGCTGCGCCGCTACGAGCCGTCCGGCGCGCGCGCCGGCTGGGACGAGGCGGCCTCCCGGGTGTTCTGACCTGCCGGTTTTCCTGCGGCCGTGCCAGGGCAGGACTGGGGCCGGGGGCATCGGGGGGTGTCATGGAGTTCGGGTGGCCGCTGCTGCGGCAGCTCACGGGCGCGGACCGGACGGCGCGGGGGCCGGCGGCGAAGTCGGCGAGGACGGCGGGGCTGCGGGCCCGTACGTCCACGGCCGACCGGGTGGTGAAGTCGGTGTGCCCGTACTGCGCGGTGGGCTGCGCCCAGAACGTGTACGTGCGGGACGAGCGGGTCGTCCAGATCGAGGGCGACCCCGACTCGCCCGTCAGCCGCGGCCGGCTGTGCCCGAAGGGCGCGGCCAGCCTGCAGCTCACCACCGGCTCCGGGCGCCAGTACGGCGCGCTGTACCGGCCGCCGGGCGCGGCCGACTGGCAGCCGATCGAGCTGGACACCGCGATGGACATGATCGCCGACCGGATCATCGAGACCCGGCGCGCGACGTGGGAGCGGGAGCACGACGGCCTGCCCACGGGCCGCACCATGGGCATCGCCAGCCTGGGCGGCGCCACGCTGGACAACGAGGAGAACTACCTCATCAAGAAGCTGCTGACGGCGCTCGGCGTGGTGCAGATCGAGAACCAGGCCCGCGTCTGTCACAGCTCGACCGTGGTGGGGCTCGGCACGTCGTTCGGGCGGGGCGGCGCCACCACCTACCTCCAGGACCTGCAGCACTCCGACTGCGTGATCATCGAGGGCTCGAACTTCGCGGAGGCGCATCCGGTCGGCTTCCAGTGGGTGATGGAGGCCAAGGCGCGCGGCGCGGTGATCATCCACGTGGATCCGCGGTTCACCCGCACGAGCGCGCTGGCCGACCTGCACGTGCCCATCAGGGCCGGCTCCGACGTGGCCTTCCTCGGCGCGATCATCAACCACGTGCTGGAGAACGAGCTGTACTTCCACGAGTACGTCGTCAACTACACCAACGCGGCCACGATCCTGGGCGAGGACTACCGCGACGCCGAGGACCTGGACGGCGTCTTCTCCGGCTTCGACGAGCAGGGCCGCTCGTACGACGTGGCCTCCTGGCAGTACGAGGGCATGGAGCCGGTCGCCGCGTCGGGCGACCGGGACCAGGAGTACGCGAAACGGACGGGCAGCTCCCCGCCGGGCCGTCCCGAGACGCAGGGCGGCACGGGGGCGCCGCTGAACGGCCGGCCGCAGCGCGACGAGACGCTGCGCCACCCGCGCTGCGTGCTGCAGGTGCTCCGACGGCACTACGCCCGCTACACGCCGGAGATGGTGGAGCGGGTGTGCGGGGTGCCGCGGCACCTGTTCGAGGAGGTGTGCCGGCACCTGACGGAGAACTCGGGGCCGGACAAGACGGCCGAGTTCGTCTACGCGGTCGGCTGGACCCAGCACAGCGACGGCTCCCAGTTCATCCGGGCGGCCTGCATCCTGCAACTGCTGCTGGGCAACATCGGCCGGCCCGGCGGCGGCATCCAGGCGCTGCGCGGGCACGCCAGCATCCAGGGCTCCAGCGACATCCCGACCCTGTTCAACCTGCTGCCCGGCTACATCCCGATGCCGCACGCGCACGAGAACGAGCACCTGCGCGACTTCCTGCGCGCCGACGCCCCGACGAAGGGCTTCTGGGCGAACATGCCGGCCTACCTGGTGAGCCTGCTCAAGGCGTGGTGGGGCGAGTCGGCGCGGGCCGACAACGACTACCGCTTCGGCTGGCTGCCGCGCCTGACGGGCTCGCACAGCACGTACGACACCGTGCTCGCGCAGATCGAGGGCACCTGCAAGGGCTACCTGCTGCTCGGCGAGAACCCGGCGGTCGGCTCGGCCAACGCCAAGATGCAGCGCCTGGGCATGGCCAACCTCGACTGGCTGGTGGTGCGCGACCTCAACCTGATCGAGAGCGCGACCTGGTGGAAGGACGGCCCGGAGATCGAGACGGGCGAGCTGCGCACCGCCGACCTGCGAACCGAGGTGTTCTTCCTGCCGGCGGCCTGCCACACGGAGAAGGACGGCAGCTTCACCAACACCAACCGCATGCTGCAGTGGCACCACCGGGCGGTCGAGCCGCGCGGCGACGCCCGCAGCGACCTGTGGTTCATGTACCACCTGGGCCGCATCATCCGCGAGAAGCTGGCCGGCTCGCAGGATCCGGTGGACGCGCCCGTGCTCGACCTGACGTGGGACTACCCGACGCACGGCGAGACGGCCGAGCCGTCGGCGGAGGCGGTGCTGGCCGAGATCAACGGCCGGGACGCCCAGGGCCGGCCGCTGTCGGGCTACACGGAGCTGAAGGACGACGGCTCCACGGCGTGCGGCTGCTGGATCTACTGCGGCGTGTACGCCGGCGGCGTCAACCAGGCCGCCCGCCGCAAGCCCGCCTCGGAGCAGAACTGGATCGCCGCCGAATGGGCGTGGGCGTGGCCGGCGAACCGGCGCATCCTCTACAACCGGGCCTCGGCCAGGCCCGACGGCAGCCCGTGGAGCGAGCGCAAGCGCCTGGTCTGGTGGGACGCGCAGGCCGGCGAGTGGACGGGCTACGACGTGCCCGACTTCGAGGCGGACAAGGACCCCGGCTACCGGCCGCCGCCGGACGCGCAGGGGGTGGCGGCGCTGTCGGGCATCGACCCGTTCATCATGCAGGCCGACGGCAAGGGCTGGTTGTTCGCGCCCGCCGGGGTGGTGGACGGGCCGCTGCCCACGCACTACGAGCCGCAGGACTCGCCGGTGGCCAACCCGCTGTACGGGCGGCAGCGCAACCCGGTGCGCAAGGTGTACCCGCACGAGAACAACCGGTACCAGCCGAGCGGCGACGAGCCGGGCGCCTCCGTCTACCCGTACGTGGTGACGACGTACCGGCTGACCGAGCACTTCACGGCGGGCGGGATGAGCCGGTTCACGCCGTACCTGTCGGAGCTGCAGCCGGAGATGTTCTGCGAGGTGTCGCCGGAGCTGGCGGCCGAGCGGGGGCTGGTGCACGGCGACTGGGCGACGATCGTCACCGCCCGCAACGCGATCGAGGCGCGGGTGATGGTCACCGACCGGATGCCGTCGCTGCACCTCGACGGGCGGGTGCTGCACCAGATCGGGCTGCCGTTCCACTTCGGCCCGAACGGGCTGGCCAGGGGCGACGCGGCCAACGAGCTGTCGGCGATCTCGCTGGACCCCAACTCGCACATCCAGGAGGTCAAGGCCCTGTCGGCGGACATCCGGCCCGGCCGCCGGCCGCGCGGGGCCGCGCTGCCGGAGCTGGTGCGGGCCTATCAGCGGCGGGCCGGCGTGAGCGCCGGCACCGGAATGGAGGCGTGATGGCCTTCGACCTGGACGAGCGGCTCGACGAGGGCCGCCGGGTCGGCTTCTTCACCGACACCAGCATCTGCATCGGCTGCAAGGCGTGCGAGGTGGCGTGCAAGGAGTGGAACCACGTCCCCGACGACGGCCTGAACTTCACCGGCTGGTCCTACGACAACACGGTCAAGCTGAGCGCCGACACGTGGCGGCACGTGGCCTTCGTCGAGCAGCGCAAGCCGCTGGGGCACCAGGAGCCGGGCGTCGGCGACCTGGACTTCCGCTGGCTGATGGCCTCCGATGTGTGCAAGCACTGCACGCACGCGGCCTGCCTCGACGTGTGCCCGACGGGGTCGCTGTTCCGCACCGAGTTCGGCACGGTCGTCGTGCAGGAGGACGTCTGCAACGGGTGCGGCTACTGCGTGCCCGCGTGCCCGTTCGGGGTGATCGGCAAGCGGGAGACGAGCGGCACGGCGGCCAAGTGCACGATGTGCTACGACCGGCTGGGCGCCGGGGAGGAGCCGGCCTGCGCCAAGACGTGCCCGACCGACTCCATCCAGTTCGGCGACCTCGACGAGCTGCGCGAGCGGGCCGAGCGGCGGCTGGAGCAGGTGCGCGCGGCCGGCGCGGCCTCCGCCCGCCTGTACGGCCACGACCCGGACGACGGCGTGGGCGGCACGGGCGCGTTCTTCCTGCTGCTGGACGAGCCGGAGGTGTACGGGCTGCCGCCCGACCCCGTGGTGACCACGAGGGACCTGCCGTCGATGTGGCGGCACGTAGGGGTCGCGGCGGTGGCCCTGCTCGCCGGGCTGGCGGCGACGGCGTGGAGGCGGAAGCGATGAGCCAGACCGACGTCCGGCTGGACGACACGCCCGGCGTGCGCGGCGACCGGGAGGCCACGCCGGGCTCCGCGGGGCGCCGCCGCGAGCGGCTGATGGTGCCGAAGGCGGACTTCGACTCCTACTACGGGCGGCCCGTGCTGAACGAGCCGACGTGGCGGGCGGCCGACATCGCCGGCTACCTGTTCCTGGGCGGGCTGGCGGGCGCGTCGTCCACGCTGGCCGCCGCGGCCGAGCTGACCGGCCGGCCGCGCCTGGCCAGGGCGGCCAAGGTGGGGGCGCTGGGCGCGCTGGGCGGCTCTCTGTACGCGCTGATCCACGACCTGGGCCGGCCCGAGCGCTTCGTGAACATGCTGCGGGTGTTCAAGGTGACCTCGCCGATGAGCGTGGGCACCTGGATCCTCACCGCGTACGGGCCGCACGCCGGCGCCGCCGCGGCCACGGACGTGAGCGGTCTGTTCCCCGGCCTCGGCCGGGCGGCCACGGTGGGCGCCGGGGTGGTGGGGCCAGCGGTGGCGACGTACACGGCGGCGCTGATCTGCGACACGGCCGTGCCGGTCTGGCACGAGGCGTACCGGGAGATGCCGTTCCTGTTCGCCGGGTCGGCGGCGGCGTCGGCGGGCGGGCTCGGGCTGCTGGCGGCGCCGCTGTCGGAGGCGGGCCCGGCGCGACGGGCGGCGCTGGCGGGCGCGGCGGTGGAGGTGGCGGCGGCGGCGCGGATGGAGCGGCGGCTGGGGCCGCTGGCCGAGCCGCTCAAGCGCAGCAGGCTGCTGCGGCTGGGTGAGGCGCTGTCGCTGGCCGGCGCGCTGGCCGGAGCGACCGCCGGCCGGCGCAGCAGGGTGGCGGCCATGGCGGCGGGCGCGGCCCTGCTGGCCGGGTCGGCGTGCACCAGGTTCGGGATCTTCCAGGCCGGCATGGAGTCGGCCAACGACCCCAAGCACACCGTCCAGCCGCAGCGCAGGCGGCTGGCGCGGGCGAGAGCGGAGCGTGACCTCACATGAAGAGCAAGGTGCTGGAGTATCTGCCGTTCGTCGGCATCGTGCTGGCGATCTGCACGGCGTCGTGGGTGGCCGGGCGCATGCCGGTCGAGGGGCGCGCGTTCGCCGCCGGGCTGGGGCGCACCGCCGGCCCTCGTCGCCGTACGATCAGCAGATGACCGAAAAGACCGAAACCACGCCTGCTTGGCTCGCACCGGAAGAACTGGAGTCGGTGCGCGGCCGGATGCCGATCCTCTACATCGACGCCGTGCCGGTGCGGGTCGATGACACCGGCGTGGTCACCCGCGTCGGCCTGCTGCTTCGCATGTTGCCGGACGGCACGGTCAGCCGGGCGCTGGTCTCGGGGCGGGTGCTGCACCACGAGCGGATCCGTGACGCGCTGCTGCGGCACCTGGAGAAGGATCTCGGGCCTGTGGCGCTGCCCCGCATCCCCGTCTCGCCGCAGCCGTTCACCGTCGCCGAGTACTTTCCCACGCCCGGCGTGACCCCCTACCACGACCCGCGCCAGCACGCGGTGTCGCTGGCCTACATCGTGCCCGTCGCCGGCGACTGCCGGCCCCGGCAGGACGCGCTCGACCTGGTGTGGTTCACGCCGGAGGAGGCGGCTTCACCGATGGTGCAGGGGGAGATGACCGGCGGGCAGGGCGTGCTGCTGCGGCAGGCGCTGGCCCACGTCGGCTGCCTGCCCTAGTCGGCCGCCCGGGCCCCCTTAAGGGGTCAGGGGCGTTCGGCGCCGTCGCGGATCCAGCGGTAGAGGGGGTCGCCGGGGCAGGAGGTGTCGTAGCCGTCGCGGTGGCCCTTGACCTCGCGGCCCGCGTCGCCGTGCTCGCGCAGGTACTCGATGGCGTCGACCAGGGCGTTGAGCAGGTCGTCGTTCGGCTCGGTCAGCCCGGAGCTGCCGACCAGCGCGAGCACGGCGTAGTGGCCGGAGTTGAGGCCGGCGCCGTTGGCGGCGGGCAGGGCGTGCGGGCCGCGGCCCACGAAGGTGCGCCGGTGCGGGCAGCACACCATGTTGTAGCCGACGTCGATGTACTTCTCGCCGCGCCCGCCGGACATGTGCATGCGCTGGATGTCCTGGACCAGGTCGACGCAGCGGTCGTGGTTGCCGGGGTCGGCGAGGTCGGCGGGCACCTTGCCGCCCGTGTAGTGGATCTTGACGCCTTCGGTCGACGCCAGCCGGACATAGGCGCTGGTCGGCTTCTTGGCGTGCCACTCGGCTCTGGTGATCAGGTTCATGTGTTCCTCTCCTGAAAGGAATGTCCTGACTACCAGAGTGTCAACTTTCTGTAGTTGTGTCATCACCTTTCGTCACCAAAATGCGCCGAGGGGGCCGGGACCCCCTCGGCGTTCAGCCGGTCGAGGTGAGCGTCATCGGGCTCTCGCCGCCCCGGTGCGCGCGGCGGAACACGTGCGCGCGGCCGGCGGCCTGGAAGTCGGCGCGCGCCGTGATCCGGCCGCCGGACGGCGCGGGGAAGCCCACCGAGATGGCCGTCCCCGGGTCCACGCGGGCGACGGTGTGCGCCCGCGTGCGGCGTTTGCCGTCGAGGCCCAGCTCCACCTGCGTCCACGGCACGGCGGAGCCGTTGTGCAGGGTCACCACGACCTGCCCGCCGGTCAGCTCGGTACGCAGCCCGTACGGCAGGCGCGGGTCCTCCCCGATCGAGTCGTCGAGCAACTGCATGAGCTCCCGGGTGATCTGCGGCCTGGCGGCGGCGATGTCGCGGCTCTCCCCCGGGTCCCTGCTCAGGTCGTACAGCTCGACCCGGCCCTCCGGGCCCGCGCCGGCGATGTGCGGGGCGAACCTGACGAGCTTCCACCGGCCCCGGCGGATGGCCTGGGCCTTGCGGGGCCGGTTCCAGACGAGGTGGGTGTGCTTGGGGGCGCCCTCACCGGTGAGCAGGCCGCGGAAGGACAGGCCGTCGAGGTGCGCGGGCACGGGCGTCTCCGCCAGGTCGGCCAGCGTCGGCAGGAGGTCCCAGGCCGCCACCGGCTGCCGCTCCACCCGCGGGCGCAGCCCCGGCGACCAGGCGATCAGCGGCACGCGGATGCCGCCCTCGTACACGTCGCGCTTGTCGGCCCGGTAGGGGCCGTTGGAGTCGAACAGCCAGGGCGTCACGCCCTTCTCGCGGTGCGGGCCGTTGTCGCTGGTGAACAGCACGAGCGTGTCCTCGGCCCGGCCCGCGTCGCGCAGGGCCCGCACGAGCGCGGCCACGTCGGTGTCGAGCCGGGCCACCTGGGCGGCGTGGCGGCGGTTCGCGGCGGTCCACGGCTTGTTCTCGTACGCGCCGGCGTCGCCGGGGATGACGCTGGGCGAGTGCGGCAGGTTGGTGGCGAAGTAGAGCAGGAACGGCTGGTCACTGTCGGCGTTGATGAACTCGACGGCCCGCTGCCTGAACAGGTGGGGCGCGTACTTGCTGCCGTCGAGCTGCACCTTCTGCCCGTTGTGCCACAGGTACTTGGGGAAGTACTGGTGGGCGTGGCGGTGGCCGATGTAGCCGAAGAACTCGTCGAAGCCGCGCACGTTCGGGTGCGAGGGCTGGTCGGGCTGCTCGGGGCCGAAGCCCCACTTGCCGATGCAGGCGGTGCGGTAGCCGGACAGTTGCAGCAGCTCGGCGAAGGTGAGGTCGGCGTCGGTGAGCGCGTGCTGCGGGCCGCCCTCCGGGTTCTCCCGCACGGTGCTGTGGCCGTTGTGCAGGCCGGTCAGCAGGGAGCAGCGCGACGGGGCGCAGAGCGGCGCCCCCGAGTACGCGGTCTTGAACTGCACGCCTTCGGCCGCCAGCCGGTCGAGGTTCGGGGTGCGGATCAGGCGCTGCCCGTTGGCGCCGATCTCCCCCCATCCCAGGTCGTCCGCGAGGATGAGCAGGATGTTCGGCCTCCTGGGCAGGCTGCCCTTCTGGCTGCCGCTGCGGGAGGTGGCCTCGGCGCCCGCGGCAGTCACCGCGGGCAGGGCGAGGCCGGCGAAGGTACCGGCGAGTAAAGCTCGGCGCGAAGGCCCGTTGATCACGAAGGGCAACATATCGGAGGCTCGGGCGAATGGCGGGCAAATCGCAAGCGAACTCTGTCACAGAGTCGCAACCGGCCCGGTGAGCCTCCTGTCAGGCGAGATACTCCCACGTCCGGCAGATGTCGTGCAGCTCGGCGGGGATCTCCTCGGGCGTCGGCAGCGGCCGGCCCGCCACGACGGTGCCGGTGCGGATCTTGTCGCGCCAGTCGCCGATGCCCTTCACGAAGCCGCCGTGGTCCTTCTTGCCGTACTCCAGCATGGCCGGCTCGAACTCCACGCCCAGGAACAGGCAGATCCGGCGCAGCTGCCCCTCGGGGTCGGCGGTCAGCTCCTCGTAGCGCACCGTCAGCCCCTCCAGGTGGGTGCGGGCCTCCTCCAGGTACGTCATGTAGCTGAGCGTGCGCGGCACCGCCTCGCTCATGGGCCGCTTGACCGGGTCGGCCTCGTGCCACGACTGCACGATCGACATGGGGTGGCGCAGCAGGAAGACGAAGCGCGCGTCCGGCCAGCAGGTGGCGATGCGCCGCCAGGCGAAGACGTTGCTGGGCGTCTTCTCGCACAGCACGGTTTTGCCGCTGCGGGTCAGCTCGCGGTGCAGCAGCCGGTCCCACATCATGTGCTCGATGTCGCTGTGGGTGTGGCCGAGCAGCTCCATCGCCTGGCGTACGGGGTCGGTGCCGAGGCCCACGGTCATCCGCCTGAAGTGCGTCTCGATCGGCGAGTGGATGCGGGAGTGGCTGTTGAGCATGACGCGCAGCAGCGTCGAGCCGGACCGTACGGACGACAGCAGGAAGACCGGCTCGCGCAGCAGCCGGTCGTGGACGGGATCGGCGGGCGGGCGGACCTTGTCGCCCGGCAGCCGTTGCAGCTCCAGCGGCACCTTGGGCGGCGGTGGCGGTTTGGGCGGCTCCTTGCGCAGCTTGCGCGTCACTGTGTATCCCGTCAGGCCCTCGAGTGTGGCGTTGGCCCGGTACCTCCAGTTCATGGGGCTCCAAGGTAGGGCGGGCCAGTGAACCGCAGGTGAATCCGGGCTGTGAAGATGCCGCACGTTCACGTGCGCTTGACGCGCCGGTCGTGCACGACCGCGTACGTGTTGCGCAGCGCCTGCATCGACTCCTCGTACGACGCCTGCGCGACCCCCGTGAACAGGCAGTCGACCACCATGAGCTGGGCGATGCGGCTGCCCAGCGCACCGGAGCGGAACTGGGTCTCCCGCGCGGCCGTGGTGAGCGTGACGTCGGCGGCGCGGGCCAGCGGCGAGTCGCGGAAGTTGGTGATCGCCACGGTGCCGGCCCCGGTCTTGCGGGCGATGGCGAGGAACTCGACGGTGTCGACGGTGGCGCCGCTGTGGGAGACGGCGACCGCGACGCAGCCGGGCCCGAGGGTGGCCGCCGACGTCCAGGCGGAGTGGGAGTCGTGCCAGTTGATCGCGGTGCGGCCGATGCGCGACAGCTTCTGCTGCAGGTCGAGCCCGACCAGGGCGCTGGCGCCGACGCCGAAGGTGTCGATGCGGCGGGCGGCCAGCAGCCGGGCCACGGCCTCGCCGAGCGCCTCCATGTCGAGCATGCGGGCGGTGTCGGCGATGGAGAGCGTCTCGTTCATGGCGACCTTGGAGACGATGCCCGCCAGGCTGTCGTTCCTGTCGATGTCGCCGGAGACCTCGGGCAGGCTGGAGGCGGCCAGCTCCTCCCTGGCCACGGCCCTGGTCAGGTCGATGCGGAAGTCCTTGAAGTGGGCGTAGCCCATCCGCTGGTAGAAGCGCACCACCGAGGTCGTCGAGGTGCCGCAGCGGCCGGCCAGCTCGGCGATCGACAGGTTGGCGGCGGCGGCCGGGTCGCCGGCGAACGTCTCGGCGATGCGCCGCTCCGACGGCCGCAGGGCGGGCATGGCCGCTCGGATGCGGATGAGCAGCGTCTCGGCGTCCTCGGCCATTGTCACCCCGTCGCTGGAAAGAAAATACCCCGATGGTAGGGTCTGCGTAATTTTATGACCCACTGCCCTGAGGAGGCCACATGCCCCGTGGCGCCGTCTCCGCGGTTTGCCTGACCGCCGCGCTGTCCCTAGCCCTCACCGCCTGTTCGTCCTCCTCCGGGCCCGCACCGACCGGAAGCGCCGCCGCCTCCGGGGGATCGCTGGTGGTCGGCGTGACCTCCGACCCCGACACGCTCTTTCCCTGGAAGGCCACCCAGTTCACGGCCGTCAACGTGCTGCAGAACCTGTACGGCACGCTGACCGAGTTCGACAAGGACCTGAACGTGGTGCCCGGCCTGGCCGAGTCGTGGCAGCCGTCGCAGGACGGCAAGAAGCTGACGCTCAAGCTCCGGCAGGGCGTCACGTTCGCCGACGGCAGCGCGTTCGACTCCAAGGATGTCAAGGCGTCCCTGGACAAGATCATGGACGAGAAGACGGCGGCCGTGGCGCGGGCGTCGCTGGCCTCGGTGAAGTCCGTGGCGGCGCCCGACGCGAGCACCGTGGTGCTGGAGCTGACCGGCCCCGACGCCGCGCTGCCCGCCAACCTCGCCACCGTCAACATGGCGATGCTCTCCTCCGACGACACCGAGGAGAAGCTGACCGCCACGCCGAACGGCACGGGGCCGTTCACGCTGGGCAAGCGGGTGGCCAGCCAGTCGATCACGCTCACCAGGAACGACAGGTACTGGGGTGCGGAGAAGCCGAAGGTGGCCTCCGTCGAGTTCCGGGTGATCCCCGACGAGTCGTCCATCGTCTCGGCCATGCAGTCGGGCAACGTGCAACTCGCGGTCTTCAACGACCCGCTCGTCGCGCAGACCGCCGAGGGCGGCGGCACGATCACCGTGACCAAGACGCCGCAGCTCAACTACCACGTGCTCCAGCTCAACGCGCAGCACGGCGACCTCAAGGACGTCAACGTGCGCCTGGCGATCCAGTGCGCGATCGACCGCAAGCAGGTGCTCGACACCGCCGCGCTCGGCGAGGGCGAGGTGACCGGGCCGATCACCGCCCCGGCGTTCAAGTCCGACCCGAACAAGCGGCCCTGCCCGAACCGGGACCTGGCCAAGGCCGCCGAGTACCTGGGCAAGGCCGGCAAGCCCGGCGGCGTGACCGTCAAGACCATCGTGTCGCAGGGCGAGTACGCCACCTCCGTCAACGAGGCCCAGAACCTCAAGGCGCAGCTCGCCGAGGCGAAGATCAACCTGGAGCTGGAGGTGCTGGAGTCGGGCGCGTTCGTGGACCGCTGGGTGGCGGCCGACTTCGACGCCGCCGTCGCGCTGAACGGCGGCCGGCCCGACCCCGACGGCTCCTACGGCCGCTACTTCACCAGCAAGGGCAACCTGAACAAGGTCGCCGGCTACAGCTCCCCCGAGCTGGACGAGCTGTTCGCGCAGGGCAAGGCCACCAGCGACCAGGCGGCGCGCAAGGCCGTCTACGACAAGGTCGGCGCGGAGCTGGAGAACAACGCCGCCTGGATCTGGCTGTTCGCGGGCTACACCTACACGGCCACGACGGCGAACGTGAGCGGCTTCACGCCGATGGCCAGCGGCTCGCTGCAGTACCTGCGGACCACCTCGGTCCGATGAGGGTGCTGCGCAACCGGGTGGTGCGGCGGGTCGCGGAGACGCTGGGCATCCTGTTCGGGGTGGCCGTGGTCGTCTTCGTGATGCTGCGGGCGCTGCCCGGCGACCAGATCACCGCCGGGCTGGGCACGGAGGCCGCCGCGCTCACCCCGGCCCAGCGGCAGGCGCTGGAGCAGTACTACGGCCTGGACCAGCCGCTGGTCACACAGTTCTTCTCGTGGCTGGGCAACCTGTTCACCGGCAACTTCGGCTACTCGGCCCGCTCCCAGCAGAGCGTGCTGGAGCTGACGCTGCACGCGTTGCCGGTGACGTTCGAGCTGGCCGTGCTGTCGATCGTGCTGGCGCTGCTGATCGGGGTGCCGCTCGGCATGCTCGCCGCCTCCCGCCCGAACGCGGCCAGGGACGCCGCCGGCCAGGTCGTGAGCCTGGCGGGCCTGTCGATCCCGGCGTTCCTGCTGGCCACGACGCTGCTGTCGATCTTCGCGGCGTCGTTCGGGTTCAACCCGAACGGGCAGGGCTTCGCCACCCTCGTCGAGGACCCGCTGCTCAACCTGCGGCAGATGCTGCTGCCCGCGCTCGTGCTGGGCTTCGGCATCGCCGCGCCGATCCTGCGCACGACCCGCACGGCGGTGCTGGAGGTGCGCTCGAACGACTTCGTGCGCACCGCCCGCGCCAAGGGCGTGCCGGAGCGGCGGCTGCAGGTCAGGCACGTGCTCGGCAACGCGCTCGTGCCGATCGTGACCATGACGGGCCTGCAGTTCGGCTACCTGCTGGGCGGCGCCGTCGTGGTCGAGCAGATCTTCTCCGTGCCGGGCATCGGGCGGCAGGTGCTGCTCGGCATCCAGCAGAAGGAGTACGCGGTCGTGCAGAGCACCGTGCTGGTGATCGCGCTGGCGTTCGTGCTGGTCAACCTGCTGACCGACCTGCTCTACCGGGTGATCGACCCGCGGGTGAGGGCATCGTGAGGCGCAGCCCCGCGGCGATCGCGGGCGTCGTGCTCCTCGCGCTGCTGGCGGTCGTGGCCCTGCTGTCGTACCTGGGGCTGCTGCCCTACGACCCGGTCGCGCAGCATCCGCCGTCGCGCTTCCAGGCGCCGTCCGGCGCGCACCTGTTCGGCACCGACCAGTTCGGGCGCGACGTGTTCTCGCGGGTCGCGGCCGGAGTGGGCAACTCGGCGCTGATCGCGGTCGTCGCGGTGGCGTTCGCGACCGTGGTGGGCACGCTCGGCGGGCTGGTCTCCGGCTTCTACCGGGGCCTGGCCGACGGCGCGATCGGCGGGGTGACGAACGTGCTGTTCGCCTTCCCGCCGCTGCTGCTGGCGCTGTCGCTGGCCTCGGTGCTGGACCGCAACTGGTTCACCATCGCCGTGGCCATCGCCATCGTGTACGTGCCCATCTTCATCCGCGTCACCCGCGGCCCCGTCCTGTCGCTGCGGGAGATCGAGTACGTCAAGGCGGCCGTCTCCACCGGCCAGAGCCGCTGGCAGATCATGCTGCGCCATGTGCTGCCGAACATCACCTCGATCATCGTCGTCCAGGTGGCGCTGTCGCTGTCGTGGGCGGTGCTGACCGAGGCGTCGCTGAGCTTCCTCGGCCTCGGCACCCCGCCGCCCGCGCCGTCGCTCGGCTCGATGATCTTCGAGGCGCGCAGCCTCGTGTTCGTCGCCCCGTGGACGCTGATCGCGCCGGGCGTGGTCGTCGTGCTGCTCGTGGTGGGGCTGAATCTGCTCGGCGACGGCCTGCGTGACACCTTCGACCCCCGGAATCGAGGCAGCCGGTGAACAACCTCTCAGAACTGACGACGGAGTCGGCCGATCCGCGCTTCGCCGGCATCGACACGATGAGCGTCGGCGAGCTGGCCGCGACCATGAACGCGGCCGACGCGACGGTGCCCGCCGCGGTGGCCGCGGCGCTGCCCAGCATCACGGCCGCGATCGAGGCCACGGCCGCCCGCATGGAGGCCGGCGGCCGGCTCGTCTACGTGGGCGCCGGCACCCCGGGCCGGCTGGGCGTGCTGGACGCCTCCGAGTGCCCGCCGACGTTCTCCACGCCGCCCGAGCAGGTCTTCGCGATCATCGCGGGCGGCGAGAGCGCGATCGTCTCCCCCTGCGAGGGGGCCGAGGACGACGAGGAGGCCGGGGCCGCCGCCGTGACGGCCGCCGGGATCGGGCCGCTGGACAGCGTGGTGGGCATCGCCTCCAGCGGGCGCACCCCGTACGTGCTGGCGGCCGTGCGGCGGGCGCGCGAGCTCGGCGCGCTGACCGTGGGGCTGTCGTGCAACGCGGGCACGCCGCTGAGCCGCGAGGCCGAGCACGCGATCGAGGTGCTGGTCGGGCCCGAGGTGATCAGCGGCTCGACCCGGCTCAAGGCGGGCACGGCGCAGAAGCTCGTGCTCAACATGTTCTCGACGATCGTGATGGTGCGGCTCGGCAAGACGTACGGCAACCTCATGGTCGATGTGAAGGCGAGCAACGGCAAGCTGCGCGAGCGGGCTGTGCGCATGGTCCGCACGATCACCGGCAGCGGGCGCGAGCAGGCGCTGGCCGCCCTGGACGCGAACGGGTTCAACGTCAAGCAGGCGGTCGTGGCCACGCGCTTCGACCTGTCGCCGCAGGAGGCGGCGGCCCGGCTGGCCGCGGCCGGCGGGCGGCTGCGAGCGGCTCTGGGGGAGCTGTCATGAAGGTTCTCGGGATGATCTCCGGCACCTCGCACGACGGGATCGACGTGGCGGTGGTGGACTTCGAGCTGGTCGGGAGCGTGCTCGAAGGCCGTCTGGCGCACACCGCGAGCACGCCGTACCCGGATGAGCTGCGGGCGCGGCTGGTCGCCGCGCTGCCGCCCGCGCCCGCGACGCTCGCGGAGGTGTGCGTGCTGGACACGCTCATCGGGCAGAGCTTCGCCGGCGCCGCCGCCGCGGCGATCGAGGCGGCCGGGCCGGTCGACCTGGTCGTCTCGCACGGGCAGACCGTCTACCACTGGGTGGAGGGCGCGCACGCGCTCGGCACCCTGCAGATCGGGCAGCCCGCCTGGATCGCCGAGCGGACCGGCGCGCCCGTGCTGTCCGACGTGCGGATCAGGGACATCACGGCCGGCGGGCACGGGGCGCCCCTGGTGTCGGTGCTGGACGGGCTGCTGCTCGCCGACCACGACGCCGGCCACGACGGCGGCCATTACGGCGGCGCCGCCGCGCTCAACCTGGGCGGCATCGCGAACATGACCGTGGTGCGCGGCGGCACCCTTTACGCCTACGACATCGGCCCGGCCAACGCGCTGATCGACGCCGTGGTGACCAGCAGGGGCCTGCACCCGCGCGGCTTCGACGAGGACGGCCGGATCGCCGCGTCCGGGCGGGTGTCGCAGCGGCTGCTGGAGGTGCTGCTCGACGAGCCGTACTACCGGCTGGCGGCGCCGAAGAGCACCGGCAAGGAGCTGTTCCACCTCGCGTACGTCGAGGCGGCCCTGGCCAAGGCCGGGGTGCCGGTGACCGACGCGGACCTCGTCGCGACGCTGAGCGAGCTCACCGTGCGCACGGTCGCCCACGACGTGCGCGCCGCCGGGGTCGGCGCGCTGGTCGTGTCCGGTGGCGGCTGCCGCAACCCCGTCGTCATGGACGGCCTGCGCGCCGCCCTGCCCGGCGTGGCCGTCTCGCCGTCCGACGACTACGGCGCCCCCTCCGACGACAAGGAGGCGATCGCGTTCGCGCTGATCGGCTGGCTGACCGCGCACGGCCTGCCCGGCACCGTGCCCGGCGGGACGGGCGCCGCGAGCCCCCGCATCCTCGGCACGCTCACCCCGGGCGCCGGGCCGCTCGTCCTGCCCGCGCCGCTCGCCGATCCGCCCCGCTCCCTGAGGCTGTCATGAACGCGCCACCCGGCCTGATCATGGCGGCCCGCACGCCCTGGTTCGACCTCGACGAGTGCGCCGGGCACCGCACCGTGCTGCCGGACGGCGGCGGGGCGGCGCCGATGACCATGGACACCTACCACGACCTCGCCTCGGTGACCAAGGTCGTGGCCACCACCACGATGCTCATCCGCCTGGTGTCGGACCGGCTGGTGGACCTCGACGCGCCGCTGAGCGCGTACCTGCCGAAGTCGTACGAGGCGATCACCGTGCGGGACCTGCTGCTGCACCGCGGCGGCCTGTGGGAGTGGTGGCCGCTCTACATCCAGCCGCAGCTCCCGCCGCCCCGCTACCGGCCCGGCCGCGCCCGCCACTACTCCGACCTGGGCTTCATCCTCCTCGGCCGGATCGTCACGCAGGTGACGGGCCTGCGCCTGGACCGGGCGCTGGCCGAGCTGGTCACCCGGCCGCTGGGCCTGACCTCCACCACCTACGCCCGCCCGGCCGGCTCGGAGGTGGCCATGAGCGCCCTGGACGACCGGGCCGAGATGACCATGCTCGACACCGGCCGCCCGTACCCGGTGCCCTACCGCAGCGGCGACTTCGCCCGCTGGCGCACCGGGCCGGTGCTCGGCGAGGTCGCCGACGGCAACGCCTACCACGCCCTCGACGGCGTCTCGGGGCACGCGGGCCTGTTCTCGACGGTGCCCGACCTGCTGAAGTACGGCCTGGCCCTGTCCCGGTACGAGGAGTACGACCACCTGTGGCGGCCGGAGGTCGTCAGGGAGTTCTTCAGCCCGGGCCCCGACCAGGAGCAGGCGCTCGGTTTCCGCAGGTACGCGCTGGAGCTGCCGGGCGAGACCGTCACCGTCCTCGGCCACCCCGGCTACGTGGGCTGCGCGGTCGGCTTCGTGCCCGGCCGGGACATCGTACTGGCGCTGGCGAGCAACCGCCTGCTCGTCGAGGGCACGCCGACGCCCACCGACGACCTCTGGACCGCCCTGCTGCAGGACATCGCACACCGAACGGGGACCGCATGAGCCCGCTGTTGGAGATCCGTGACCTGTCGGTCGCCTTCCGCACCCGCGAGCGGGACGTCACCGTCGTCAGGAACGTCTCCATGGAGATCCAGCCGGGCCAGACCGTCGCCGTGGTCGGCGAGTCGGGCTCCGGCAAGTCGACCACGGCCGCCGCCGTGAACCGGCTGCTGCCCGACAACGGCCGCATCACCGGCGGGCAGGTCCTGTTCGAGGGCCGCGACCTGACCACCGCGAGCCGGCGCGAGATGACCGCGATCCGCGGCGCCGGCATCGGCCTGGTGCCGCAGGACCCGATGTCGAACCTCAACCCGC
Source organism: Nonomuraea composti (assembly GCF_012034275.1). Classification (NCBI taxonomy): domain Bacteria; kingdom Bacillati; phylum Actinomycetota; class Actinomycetes; order Streptosporangiales; family Streptosporangiaceae; genus Nonomuraea; species Nonomuraea composti. The sequence goes on from NZ_JAATEP010000018.1 coordinate 41,110, forward strand.
TCATGCGCGTCGGCGACCAGATCGCCGAGGCGCTGCAGGTGCACGGGGTCGCGACCGGCCGGGCGGCGCGGGCCCGCGTGATCGAGCTGCTCGACATGGTGGGCATCCCCGACCCGGATCGGCGGATCGGGCAGTACCCGCACGAGTTCTCCGGCGGCATGCGGCAGCGCGCGCTCATCGCCATGGGCCTGGCCTGCCGGCCCCGGCTGCTCATCGCCGACGAGCCGACCTCCGCCCTCGACGTCACCGTGCAGCGGCGCATCCTCGACCAGCTCGCCGCGCTCACCGCCGAGATGGGCACCGCCGTCTTCCTCATCACGCACGACCTGGCGCTGGCCGCCGAGCGGGCGGACATGGTGGCCGTGATGTACCAGGGCGAGATCGTCGAGACCGGACCCGCGGCCGCGATCCTGGCCGACCCCGCGCACGAGTACACCAAGCGGCTGCTCGGCGCCGTGCCGAGCCTGTCGTCGGTCCGCGTCAGCGCGCCGCCCGCCCCCGCACCCGACCTCGTCGTGGTCGACGGGCTGCGCAAGGTGTTCCCGATCCGGGGCACCGGCGAGGAGTTCACGGCGGTGGACGGGGTGTCGTTCGCCATCCCGCGCGGCCGTACCGTCTCGATCGTGGGCGAGTCGGGCTCGGGCAAGTCGACGACCGCGAACCTGCTGCTCGGCCTCGACGCCCCCACCGCGGGCGGCATCCGCTTCGACGGCACCGACCTGACCGCGCTGGGCAGGAAGGAGCTGTTCGCCTTCCGCCGCCGCGTGCAGCCGGTCTTCCAGAACCCGTACGCCTCCCTCGACCCGCGCTACACCGTGGAGAAGTCGATCGCCGAGCCGCTGCGCGTGCACGGCGTCGGCACCGCCGCCGAGCGCAGGAAGGCGGCGGCCGACCTGCTGGAGAAGGTGTCGCTGCCGGCCTCGCTCGCGGGGCGGCTGCCGCACGAGCTGTCCGGCGGCCAGCGGCAGCGGGTGGCCATCGCCCGCGCCCTGGCCCTGTCGCCGGAGCTGGTCGTGCTCGACGAGGCCGTCTCGGCGCTCGACGTGCTCGTGCAGGCCCAGATCCTGGAGCTGCTCGCCGAGCTGCAGCGGGAGCTCGGGCTCAGCTACCTGTTCATCAGCCACGACCTGGCCGTCGTACGGATGATCTCGCACGCGGTGCACGTCATGCGCGGCGGCCGGATCGTCGAGAGCGGCACCGCCGAGGAGATCTTCGACCATCCCTCCGACGACTACACCCGCGAGTTGCTCGCCGCCATCCCGGGCCGGTCACAGTAGAGAGGTGAAGATCCTCCTCGTTCAACCCCCGCACTGGTCCCCCGACGGTCACGCGAACTTCGACGCGGTCGAGGAGCTGCTGGCCGCCCGCGCAGGGGACGTCGTGCTGCTGCCCGAGCTGGCCGGCTCCAGCCTGCCCCGCGCCGACTACCTGGCCAGGGTCCGCGCGCTGGCCGAGGGCACGGGCATGACGGTCGTCGGGGGCTCCCACTACGACGGCCCCCTCAACCGGGGCGCCGTGTTCGACGGGCGCGGCACCCTGCTCATGGAGTACGAGAAGGCGCACCCGTACGGGCTGGAGCTGCGCTCCGGCGTGCGCCCCGGCCGTCCGGGCCCCGGCTTCGAGCTGGCCGGCCGCCGCCTGCACGTGCTCCTGTGCGCCGACCTGTGGTACTCCGCCAGCCTGGCCGGCCACGACCGGCTCGACGCCGTCCTCGTGCCCGCCTTCTCCGTCACCCGCTGGGACGGCCCCGCCCCGGCCCGCGCGTTATGGCAGCACATGAGCGTGGCGCGGGCCTACGAGTTCATGACGTACGTGGCGGTCAGCGACTGGCACCACGAGACCACCTACCTCGGCCACCCCTGCGCCGGCGTGACCGGCTTCGCCAACCCGTGCCCGCGCACGCACACCGGCTTCTTCACCGGCCCGCCGGACGCGCCCGTCTCGCTGCACGAGCTGGACTTCGACCGCCTCGACGCCTTCCGCGACGACCGCGGCGAGCGCGGCTTCCGGTAGGAGCCCTTGGTAGGGCTGGCCCTACCCCTCACTGGGCCGCGCGCAGGATCGAGCGGGACGGGGCCCGGCCCGTAGCGTCTCTGCCATGACAACCCTCCGGCACCGCCTCGCCACCGACACCCGCTACACCCTGCTCGGCCTGCCGATGGCGGTCGTGTCCTTCGCCGTCGTCGTGGTCGGGATCTCGGCCGGGCTGGGCACCGCGATCGTGTTCGCCGGGCTGCCCGTCCTCGCCGCCACCGCCGCCATGGCCCGGCACCTGGCCGACCTGGAGCGCGTCGCGCTGCCCGGCGTGCTCGGCCGCCCCGTGGCCCGCCCGCCGTACCGGCCCGCCCCCGCCCGGGCGGGCCGGCTGCGCCGCACCCTGAACCCGCTGGCCAGCGGGCAGGCCGTCATGGACCTGCTGTACGCCATCATCGGCTTCCCCATCGCGCTGCTCGCCTCGATCCTCACCGCCGTCTGGTGGGCCGGCACCATCGCCGGCCTCGCCTTCCCCCTGTACGGCTGGTTCATCGCGGCCCTGCCCGGCATGGAGGAGAGCCTGCCCCGGCTGCTCGGGCTGGGCGGCGACGCCGCGACCTTCGTGGTCTTCAACACCGTGGTCGGCGTGCTGTTCGCGCTGACGCTGGTGCCGGTGGTGCGCGGCGCGGCGCTGCTCAAGGCGAGCCTGGCCCAGGCCATGCTCACCCGCGCGCCCTCCGGCGGGATGGTCACCGAGCCGCGCTTCGCGTGAACCGGCCGGTCAGCGCAGGGCGTAGGCGCGGATCACCTCCTGCGTGAGCGTGTTGCCGCGCACGTCCGAGGCGTTCAGGCGCAGCGAGACGAAGCCGGGGCGCGAGCGGTCGAGCGTCGTGCGGTAGGTCCCCTCGCCGTCGGCCCGCAGCCGGGCGGGCCTCCAGGTGGCGCCGTCGTCGTCCGACACCTCCAGCGTGACCCGCTTGATCGCGCTGCGCTCGGCTCCCTCCTGGTGCCGCACCGACAGGGTGAGCCGGCGGGAGCCGGCCTGGTTGCGCAGGTCGACGGGGGCGTCGAAGGTGGCCACCAGCAGCGGCAGCACCGCCGTCCCCCGCTCCGAGCCGAACGTCCACACGCCCCGCGTGCGGGTGGACAGCTTCGCCCAGTCCGCGCCGTTCGCGAGGTCGTACTCGATCCGGTACGTGGCCCGCTCCGGCGGCAGCGTCCCCGACCCCGAGGGCAGGTAGTTCGTCTGCCACATCAGCTCGTCGCCCCGGTAGAGGCGGAAGTCGGTCTTCATGCCGCCCTCGAACGGGCTCGTGTACGCCTCGCCGTAGTTGCCCTGGGCGTCCACGAGGCCCTGCATCGACAGCCGCAGCCGGTCGCCCTCCCGGCGTACCGGGTTGCGCGGGTTGATGCCGGGCAGCAGCGGCTGCTTGAAGACGGTGCGCTCCACCCGCTCCCCCGCCTCGTACGGACGGAGCTCCGGCGACGACACGCCCGCCAGCACGGTGTCGGGGTGTGGCCACATGGTGTTGTAGGAGCGCTCCGGGGCGCCCGCGGAGGTGGTCCAGCGCAGGCCGGGGTCGGGGGTGACGTAGTCGACGCGGGTGCGCGGCGCCTTGGGCATGGGGTGGTTCGTGGAGATCGAGACCTGGTCCCAGGGCTCGAAGGCGTAGCGGGCCTCGTTGAGCGCGCCGCCGCCGGTGAGCTGGGTGTGGTAGCCGGTCTCGATCCTGGCCTGGGATCCGGCGCGGATGACGTACGTGAGCGAGTCGCGCACCCGGCCCTGCTCGCGCAGGTACAGGTCGTACACGTACGGGCTGGCCACGATGCCCTTGGCCAGGATCGGCACCGGCAGGCGGCGCAGCCGTCCGACCAGCTTCAGCCCCTCCTCGTGGGTGAGCCGCACGGTGGGGACGGCCAGCTTGACGCCGTTGCCGCCGGTCGTGACGTCGGGGCCGGGCCGGTCGCTGTAGACGGCCACCATGGCCGCGCCCGCCGCGGCGGCGGCGTTCGACTGCTCGGAGACCGGCACGCCGTCGGTGCGGCGGATGACGGCGAGCTTGCCGCGCAGGTCGCGGGCCTTGATCTCGGCCGCGCTGCCCCGGCCCGCGTCCACGGCCAGCAGCAGGCGGGTGCCGTCGAGGCGCGGGTATTCGGAGGAGAAGTCGCTGAACTGGACCGGGTCCACGTATTCGGGGCTCAGCCGGAGCCCGGGCGTGGAGAAGGCGATCTCCGGGGCCTTGAGCCGCCAGCGGGTGGCGACCACGAACGTGCCCTTGGTGACCTTCCTGGTCGGCTGGACGAACAGGCGCTCCTCGACCTGCCCGCCCGGCGAGATCGTGGTGCCGCCGCGCAGCGCGGTGCCCTGCTCGCCCGCGCGATACCACATGAGGGCGGCGGCGGCCCCCGTGTTCCGCTTGGTCTCGTGGTCGGGGGTCTCGATCTTGACCTCGACGGCCTTGCGGGCGTCCAGGACGACCTCGGTGTTCTCGGTGATCTTCATTTCGGGGTCGCCGAGCAGGCTCTCGTTGAGCGGCTTGCCGCCGGTGGTGCTGTCCTGGCCTGCGGGCATGGTGAAGATGTGGCCGAGCACCGAGTACGTGCCGGGCTTGACGAGCAGGCAGGTGCCGGTGCCGTACCTGGCGTCGGTGCAGGGCTGGCCGGGGTCGCCGGGCAGCACGCGGCCGACCAGGGTGCCCTCGTCCAGGTTCAGGACGGTGAAGCCGCCGCGCCCTGGCCGGCCGTCCCTGGCGATGCCGCGCACGCGCAGCTCGACGCGCCTGGTGTCCACGCTCGCGGTCAGCAGCGTGCGCACGCCGGGCGCGGTCAGCTCCTGCCGCACCGCCCCGGCCGCGCCCGCCTTGATCGTCACCTTCGCCTCGGCGGTGCCGCCCGCGGGCACGGTGAGCGTGGCCGGCTCGACCGTGAACGCGTCACCGGCCGTCAGCGGCAGCTCGGCGGGCGTCCGCCCGAGGTTGTGGTAGCCGATGGTGAGCGTCTTCTGCTCGCCCTCGGTGAGCCGGCCGAAGTTCAGCGAGCCCGCCGACGCCACGACCGAGCCCTTGATCGCGGCGGCCACGTCGATCCGGCCCGCGCCCTGGGCGTCCACCGGGATGTCCCCGCCCGGCCTGGCGGTGGCCATGAGCAGCGACTTCAGCTCGTTCGCCGTGATGCCGGGGCGGGCCTGGCGCAGCAGCGCCGCCGCGCCCGCCACGTGCGGGGTGGCCATGGACGTGCCGGACATCGCGACCCGGCCGCCGCCCGCCTTCGCGGCGGTGATGTCCACGCCCGGCGCGGTCACGTCGGGCTTGACCGCCTGGTCGGCCACGACCGGGCCCCTGCTGGAGAACGGGGCGAGCCGGTCCTGCTTGTCCACGGCGCCGACGGTCAGCGCCTCGGGGGCGTCACCGGGGGCGCCCACGCACGCGTCGCAGCCGTCGTTGCCCGCCGCCACCACGAACAGCGTCCCGTACTGCTCCGTCAGCCGCGCGACGGCCTCGGTGAGCGGGCCGCCCGCCTCGGGGCCGCCCAGGCTCAGGTTGACGACCTCGGCGTGCTCGTCACCGGCCGCCCACTCCATGCCGTCGATGATCCACGAGAGCTGGCCGTAGCCGTCCGCGCCCAGGACCCGCCCGTTGAGCAGCTGCACGCCCGGCGCCACCGCGGACGCCGTGCTCGCCACGTGGGTGCCGTGGCCGTGCGGGTCGCCGGTGGTGTTCTCGCCGGTGAAGTCGCGCTGTCCGGCGACCTTCCCGGCCAGGTCGGGATGGGCGGCGTCCACGCCGGTGTCGAGCACGGCCACGGTGGTGCCGGTGCCGTCGTACCCGGCCGCCCACGCCTCGGGCGCGCCGATCTGCGGGACGCTGTCCTCCAGCACCGGCCGCACCTCGCGATCCAGCCAGATCTTCGCCACCCCGGCCAGCGGCGTGGCGGCCCGCACCTGGGGCGGCCCGGCCAGCTTGGCCAGCTCCGCGCCGAACGCCGCCGCCTTGCCCGCCGCCACCCGCACGCCCGCGCCGCCGATGCTCTCCAGCGTGCGCACCCGCTCGACGGCCGGCAGCGCCGCCTTGGGCGCGTTCGGCGCGGTGTAGGTGAGGATCAGCGGGATCTCGGCCCTGTAGCCCTGCTCGGCCAGCGCCGTCACGTTGAACAACTCGCTGTCGAGCCGCTCCGGCACCAGGGAGGCGACGTCGTCGGGGACGACCGTCGTGCCGCGCCCGGTCTCCAGCACCTGGAACGTCGGCACCGTCCCGTCGGGCCTGGGGGCGGGGGTGACCGTCACCGTGCTGTGCTTGCCGTCCACGGCCCGCACCTGCACCCGGTCACCGGTGATCAGCGTGATCTCGCCGCTCGCCGGCTCCGGGGTGAACGCGGCGGGGGCTGCCGCGTGGGCACTGGGGCCTGAGAGCGGCGCGGCCGCCATGACGGCCGCGACGGCCACCACCATCCCCCGCCTTAAGCCACGCATGGACGACCTCCCGAGTATCGGTAAGCACGAATACCGAATTCCTAGCCATCCTGAACTGGCCGTGTCTATGTCTCGGGCATGGCCACATCCCGACTTGTCGTAAAGCCGCCACCCCGAAATCGGCTCATCTACAGTGACCCACCATGGACACAGGCATGCTCGACGTCCCCGGCGCCCGGCTCCACTACGAGGTGCGCGGCTCAGGCCCCGTTCTCCTGGTGATCCTCGGCGGCAGCACCGACCCGGCGATGGCCGCCCCGCTGGCCGTCCTCCTGTCCGACCGCTACACGGTCATCACCTACGACCGTCGCGGCTACTCCCGCAGCCCCCTGACGGAGCCGTTCGGCGACCATCCCGTCGAACGGCACGCCGACGACGCCCTGCTCCTCCTGGAGGCGGCCGGCCCGGAGCCCGCCTACGTCTTCGCCACCCACGCGGGCGCCCTGATCGCCCTCGACCTGCTGGCCCGCCGTCCTGAACGGGTGCGGCGGCTGGTCGCGCACGAGCCGCCCGCCTACGAGCTCCTGCCCGACGCCGAGCGCTGGCGCCGCATGACCGAGGAGACCCTGGACCTGTTCGCCCGTGAGGGGGCCGGCGCGGCGATGCGCCGGATGGGCGAGGAGACCGGCCTCTCGGTTCCCGGGCCGCCCGCCCCCGGCCTGCCGGAGTGGGTGCGCGACATGCTGACCAGGATGGCGGCCAACGCCGAGCCCAACCTGCGCTACGAGCTGCGGGGGTTCAGCTCGTTTGTCCCGGACGCGGTGGCGCTGCGAGGTGCGCCGGTCGTGGTGGCGTACGGGGCGCAGGACCAGGGCACGCTCTTCCACCGCACCACGCTGGCGGTGGCCGAGCTGCTCGGCACGCGGGCCGTGGAGCTGCCCGGCGACCACGTCGGCTACCTGCGCGACCCCGGCGCCTTCGCCGAGGCGCTGCACGCCTGCCTGACGTGATCAGCGGCGGGGTCAGGGTTGGCCGGCGGGCCGGCGCATCGCTCGGCGTCGATACGCGGTCATGAGCGTGGTCACCGCGCCCGTCAGCGCCGAGACCACGATGGGCCGGGTCATGACGGTGACCTTCTTCACGACGCCCCTCCTACGAAAGAGCCGGAGAACCGAGCGTGAACCGATCCCCGTCAGGAGTCCAGGGTGATGCCTTCGCGGCGCAGGTCCTCGACGACGCCGTCCACCAGGCGGGTGGCGACCGTGTGGTGGAGCCGGCCGTGCTCGCGCAGCTCGCGGACGGCGGGCACCGGGTCGGGGTCGGCGAACAGGCGCTCGTCGGAGTAGTCGACGGGGCGGCCGGTCGGGTCGACGGTCCACCAGGAGGCTTCGAGGGCGATGCCGTTGGGGTCGCTGAAGTAGATGGAGCGCAGGAAGCCGTGGTCGACGACGTCGGTCACCTCGCAGCCGTGCGCCTTGAGCCGGTCGCGCAGCCGCAGCAGCGCGTCCTCGTCGGGCAGGTGCAGCGCGAGGTGGTCGAACTGGGCCGCCTTCGCGTACGGGACGCCCGCCGGCTTGGCGAAGCGGTCGAGCTCCTGGCCGGTGTACTCGAAGAAGGCGACGGTGTTGCCGGTGCCCACCTCGAAGAAGTAGTGCTTGAAGGCGGGCACGGCGAGGGTGGTGACGAGGCGGGCGTCGAGCACGCCGTGCCAGAAGCGCACGGTGGCGTCCATGTCCGCGGTCACGAGGGCGAGGTGGTGCACGCCGCGCCAGTGCACCGTTTCCGGGGTCGCAGCCATGCGTCAACCGTACGCCTTTCAACTATCGCGGGTAAGGGACATTGCCGTGGCGGCGACAGGGTGCTTAACGTGCTGTTGGCCACTACTTGACCGATAGGAGCCCTGCCTGATGCATGACGACCGCGATCTGGTCGAAGCCCGGCTGAAGCGCGTACTGAACGAGCGGATCCGCCCGGCGATCTACCCCGAGTCCGTCCCCCTGGAGGTGGCCGTCTGGCACGCGCCCGGCGAGCCCGTGCCGGTGGCGGAGGGGCTGGCGGCCGAGCCCGAGCCGATCGCGGTGGGGCAGGCGTGGGGCGCGCCCTGGGGGACGAACTGGTTCACCGTCACCGGCACCGTCCCCATGGAGTGGAGCGGCCGGATCGTGGAGGCGATCCTGGACATCGGCTTCGACGCGGACCGGCCGGGCTTCCAGTGCGAGGGCCTGGTCTACCGGCCCGACGGCACGCCGGTGAAGGGCCTCAACCCGCGCAACCAGTGGGTCCGCGTCGCCGAGCCGGCCGAGGGCGGCGAGCGGGTGCGGCTGCACATCGAGGCCGCCTCCAACCCGATCATCCTGGGCCACGACGCGTTCCGGCCGACGCTGATGGGCGACAAGGAGACGGCCGGCAGCGACCCTCTGTACCTGCTGACCCGCATGGACCTGGCCGTCTTCGACAAGACGGTGTGGGAGCTGGTCATGGACCTGGAGGTGCTCGGCGAGCTGATGCTGGAGCTGCCCGTGGACGGCGGCCGCCGCTGGGAGCTGCTGCGCGCGGTGGAGCGGGCGCTGGACGCGGTGGACCTCCAGGACGTGAACGGCACCGCGGCGGCGGCCAGGGCGGAGCTGGCCGGGGTGCTGGCCGCGCCCGCGGTGCCGTCGGCGCACCGGATCAGCGCGGTCGGGCACGCCCACATCGACTCGGCGTGGTTGTGGCCGCTGCGCGAGACCGTGCGCAAGGTGGCCCGGACGACGGCCAACATGACCGCGCTGCTGGAGGACGAGCCGGACTTCGTGTTCGCGATGTCGCAGGCCCAGCAGTGGGCGTGGGTCAAGGAGCACCGGCCCGAGGTGTGGGCGAAGGTGACCAAGGCGGTGGCGGCGGGCCGGTTCGTCCCGGCGGGCGGCATGTGGGTGGAGTCCGACACGAACATGCCGGGCTCCGAGGCGATGGCCCGGCAGTTCGTGCACGGCAAGCGGTTCTTCATCGACGAGTTCGGCGTGGACAACGAGGAGGTGTGGCTGCCGGACACGTTCGGGTTCGCGGCCGGGCTGCCGCAGATCATCAAGGCGGCCGGGTCGAAGCGGCTGCTCACGCAGAAGATCTCGTGGAGCCAGACGAACACCTTCCCGCACCACACGTTCCTGTGGGAGGGCATCGACGGGACGCGGATCTTCACGCACTTCCCGCCGGTCGACACCTACAACTGCTCGATGCACGGCGGGGAGCTGGCGCACGCGGCCCGCAACTTCAAGGACAAGGGCACCGCCCGGCACTCCCTGGCCCCGACCGGCTGGGGCGACGGCGGCGGCGGCACGACGCGGGAGATGGTCGCCAAGGCGGCCCGGGTACGCGACCTGGAGGGCTCCCCCATGGTCACGTGGGAGACGCCGGCGGAGTTCTTCGCCAAGGCCGAGGCCGAGTACCCGCAGCCGCCCGTCTGGGTCGGCGAGCTCTACCTGGAGCTGCACCGGGCCACCCTGACCAGCCAGGCCAAGACCAAGCAGGGCAACCGGCGCAGCGAGTCGCTGCTGCGGGAGGCCGAGCTGTGGGCCGCGACGGCGGCCGTGCGGGCGAACGCCCCCTACCCGTACGAGCGGCTCGACCGGATCTGGAAGACGGTGCTGCTGCACCAGTTCCACGACATCCTGCCGGGGTCGTCGATCGCGTGGGTGCACCGGGAGGCGCGCAGGACGTACGAGAGCGTGGCGCGGGAGCTGACGGAGATCATCGACGGCGCGCAGCGGGCGCTGGCCGGGCAGGGCACGGGCGAGCTGGTCTTCAACGGCGCCCCGCACGCCCGCCGCGGCGTCCCCGCCGGCGGCGCCGCCCCTGCCGCGCCCGCGTCCGAGGCCGAGGCGCGCCCGCGCGAGGGCGGCGGCTTCGTGCTGGAGGACGAGCGGCTCCGCGTGGAGATCGACGGCCGCGGCCTGGTCGTGTCCGCCTTCGACCGGCGGGCGGGCAGGGAGGCGGTCGCGCCGGGCCGCGCGGCGAACCTGCTCCAGCTCCACCAGGACTTCCCCAACAAGTGGGACGCCTGGGACGTGGACGCCTTCTACCGCCACACGGTCACCGACCTCACCGAGGGGGAGGTCCGGGCGGACGGCGGCACGGTCGTGGTGACGCGCACGTTCGGCGGCTCGGCGGTGACGCAGCGGCTCACGCTCACGGAGGGCCGGCTGGAGATCGACACGGAGGTCGACTGGCATGAGACCGAGAAGTTCCTCAAGCTGGCCTTCCCGCTCGACGTGCGCGCCGACCGGTACGCCTCCGAGAGCCAGTACGGCCACGCCTTCCGCGCCACCCACACGAACACGAGCTGGGAGGCGGCCAAGTTCGAGGCGTGCAACCACCGTTTCGTGCACATCGAGGAGCCCGGCTGGGGCGTGGCGGTGGTCAACGACTCGACCTACGGCCACGACGTGACCCGCGAGGTGGACGAGCACGGCACGACCACGACGCTGCGCGTCTCGCTGCTGCGCGCCCCGCGCTTCCCCGACCCGGAGACCGACCAGGGCACGCACCGCTTCCGGCACGCGCTGGTGCCGGGCGCGACGATCGGCGACGCGGTGCGCGAGGGGTACTTCATCAACCTGCCCGAGCGCCGCGTCACCGGGGACACGCCGGTGGAGCCGCTGGTCACGGTGGACGACGACGCCGTGGTGGTGACGGCGGTGAAGCTGGCCGACGACGAGAGCGGCGACGTGGTCGTCCGCTTCCACGAGTCGAGGGGCGGCCGGGCGCGGGCGACGCTGCGGGCCGGCTTCCCCGTCGCCGAGGTCGTCACCACGGACCTGCTGGAGCGGCCCACGGGCGAGCCGCGGCGGCCGGGAGGTGAGATCCCGGTGACGCTGCGCCCGTTCGAGCTGGTCACCCTCCGGATCAGGCGCGCCTGACCTAACCGCTGACCAGCGTGCCCAGGCGGGGCGCGTACGTGGCGTGGAAGACCAGCGAGGCCGCGCCGATCGCGGCGGCGTCGGCCGCGATCGGCGAGGTCTCCACCCGCACCGCGTGCAGCCGCCTGGCCAGCGGCCGCTCGGCGACCGCCCGCGCGATCACCTCCCGGTAGATCTCGCCCACCTCCCGCAGCGCGGGCCCGCCGAGCACGAGCAGGTCGATGTCCAGCATATTGACCACGCTGACGGCGGCGTCGGCGAGCCGCTGCGCCACCCGTTCGATCACCCGGCGGGCGGCCGGCTCGCCGCTCGCCGCCGCCGCGCAGATGGCGGCGTGGTCGGCGCCGGTGCCGAGCGCGGCCTCGATGGCGCTCGGGCAGCACACGGCCTCCACGCACCCCCGGTTGCCGCAGTAGCACTCGGGCCCTTCCGGGTCGACCGTGATGTGCCCGAACTCGGCGGCGTTGAGCGAGCTGCCCCGATAGACCTGGTTGTCCAGGATGAGCCCGCCGCCGATGCCGGTGCCGAGGTAGAGGTAGGCCAGGCCGGGGGCGGAGCGGGCGATGCCGGCCCAGCGCTCGCCGATGGCCGCGGCCGTGGCGTCGTTGTCCACGGTGACGGGGAAGCGGGTGTACTCCTGGAGCAGGCCCTTGATCGGCACCCGGTCCCAGCCGGGCAGCCGGGGCGGCGAGACCATCACGCCGTCGGCGTCCAGCGGCCCCGGGCAGGCCAGCCCCACGCCGAGCACCTTGCCGTCGGGCACGCCCGCCTCGCGCAGGATCCGGCGGGCCGCCCTGGCCATCGTCCGGATCACCGCGTCGGGCCGGACGCCGGGCCGCTGCGGCAGGTGCAGCCGGGCGAGCGGCCGGCCCGCGAGGTCGGCCAGCACGATCGAGAGCTCCTGGGGGTCGAAGTGCACGCCGACCGCGTACCCGGCGCGGGCGTCGACCCGCAGGATCGTGCGCGGCTTGCCGCCGCTGGACGGCGCCGAGCCGTCCTCGACGACCAGCCCCTCCTCCAACAGCCGGCGCACGATCACCGAGACGGTCTGGGCGGTGAGCCCGGTCACGGCGGCGATCTGCACGCGGCTGATCCCGTCGGACGCCGCGATGGCCTCCAGCACGACGGCGCGGTTGTAGCTGCCTACCTTGGGCAGGTTCGTGCCCTGGTACATGTGAGCAATGTCACCACAGAGTGTTGACTTAGTAAATCAAAAAGATTTACGTTCTCCGCAACCCAAGGAAACAAGGGGAGGCCGTCATGAAACGTAGCCTGGCCGGTTCCCTCCTGGTGTTGACAGCGCTGACAGCAGCAGGTTGCGGCAGCGGTGGCACCACCGAGGAGGCGTCCGGAGGAGCCAAGGAGCTCGAAGTCCTCTACAAGGTCGAGCCGACGTGGCCGCACCTGGAGAACATGCTCAAGAACGCCAAGAAGCAGTACGAGAGCGCCCACCCCGGCGTCACGATCAAGCTGACCGCCGTGCAGGGCAACAACGAGGCCTACTACACGAAACTGGCGCTGCTCAACCGCTCGCCCGACTCGGCGCCCGACGTCTACCTCCACGACACCTTCCAGGTCAACGCCGACGTCGCGGCCGGCAAGCTGGCCCCGCTCGACGAGTATCTGGCGACGTGGCCCGACTGGGGCACCCAGTACCCCGACAACGTCAAGCAGGCCGCCAAGGGCATCGACGGCAAGATCTACGGCGTGCCGATCAGCACCGACACGCGCGGCCTCTGGTACCACAAGGACGTCTTCGCCAAGGCCGGCCTGCCCGTGCCGTGGGAGCCGAAGACCTGGAACGACGTCCTGACCGCGGCCCGCACGATCAAGCAGAAGGTGCCGGACGCCGTCCCGTTCAGCATGTACTCCACCAAGATCCACGGCGAGGCGGCCACCATGCAGGGCTTCGAGATGCTCCTGTACGGCACGCCCGGCGGCACCCTCTACGACGACGCGCAGAAGAAGTGGGTGGCCGGCGGCAAGAACTTCACCGACGCCCTGACCTTCATCAACACCGTCTACCGCGAGGAGCTCGGCCCCAAGCAGGCCGACGCGCACAACGCCAAGCTCGCCGACAAGGTCAACCTGGAGTGGTTCCCGGCCGGCAAGATCGGCATCTCGCTCGACGGCGCCTGGACGGCGGCCGCCTGGAAGCCGACCAGCACCAAGCCGTGGCCCGCCTGGCAGCAGAAGGTCGGCTGGACCGCCATGCCCACCCAGAACGGCGAGGCGCCCGGCTCGGTCAGCATGTCCGGCGGCTGGGTGATGGCGATGAGCTCCTACACCAAGCTCAAGAAGGAGGCGTTCGACTTCATCGCCGTGGCCACCAACAAGGAGAACTCGCTGATGTACTCGGTGAGCACCGGCGACCTGGCCCCGCGCAAGGACGTCGCGGCCGACCCGAAGTACACCGCCGACAACCCCAGCGTGAAGTTCTTCACCGACCTGGCCGAGGTGACGCACTACCGGCCGGCCTACGAGGCGTACCCGAAGGTGTCCGCGCAGGTGCAGGAGGCCATGGAGGCGGTCACCACCGGCTCGCGCACCCCCGAGGAGGCTGCCGCCGCCTACGCCAAGGCGCTGCCCGCCGCCGTCGGAGGCCCCGACAAGGTGCTGGCCCGATGACGGTCGCCATCGTCCCCTCCCCCGCCGTGACCGGTTCGCCTGCCGGCGGCCCGGCACGGCGGCGGCGGGTACTCCGCTGGCTGCTCCCGATGGCCCCCGCGCTGGTGCTGCTGGCGTTGTTCCTCGCCGGGCCCATCCTGTGGAGCGTCTACATCGCCTTCACCAACGAGACTCTGACCGGCTCGGCCTCGGTGCACTCGCAGTTCGTCGGCTTCGACAACTTCACCCGGATGTTCGCCGACCCGAACTTCGTCAACTCGTTCCTGCTCACGTTCGTCTTCGTCATCGGCTCGGCCGTCATCGGCCAGAACACCCTCGGCCTGATCATCGCCCTGCTCCAGCGCGGCCGCGGCCGGGTGACGCGCAGCGTCGTCAACGGCGTCGTCATCGGCGCCTGGGTGATGCCCGAGATCGTGGCCGCCGCCTGCTGGTTCTCGTTCCTGGCCGAGGACGGCACCCTCAACCGGGTCCTCGGCATCTCGCAGGAATGGCTCTACACCGCCCCGATGCTCGCCGTCATCCTCGCCAACGTCTGGCGCGGCACGGCGTTCTCCATGCTCGTCTACTCGGCCGCGCTGTCGGAGGTGCCGCCCGACCTCGTCGAGGCGGCGGCCGTGGACGGCGCGAGCCCCGCCCGGCGGCTCCTGCACATCACGCTGCCGCTGATCCGCCGCTCCATCATGTCGAACCTCATGCTGATCACCCTGCAGACGCTGGCCAGCTTCGGCCTCATCTACGCCCTGACCGGCGGCGGCCCCGGCACGGCCAGCCAGACCACCCCGCTCTACATGTACGAGCAGGCCTTCCGCTACTTCGAGATCGGCTACGGCTCGGCCATCGCGCTGGTCATGCTCGTCATCGGCGCCCTGTTCTCACTGATCTACCTGCGCCTGATCAAGGTGGAGGACGCATGACCCGCATCGCCGCCAGAGGCGCGGCCCTGCTGTCGCTCCTGCTCATCACGCTCGCCTTCCTCGGCCCGTTCCTGTGGGTGCTGATCGCCTCCGTGCAGCCCGAGGCGTCCCTGTCGGCCGCCCCGACGCTCACCTTCTCCCTGGACAACTTCAAAGCCGTCCTGACCTGGGAGACGATCATCCTGCCGCTGATCAACTCGATCGTCATCTCCGGCTCCACGGCCATCCTCACCGTCCTGGTCGCGGGCTTGGCCGCGTACCCGCTGTCGCGCTACCAGCTCCGCTACCGCCGCCACTTCATGCTGACCCTGCTGTTCACGACGGGCCTGCCGGTGACGGCGATCCTCGTCCCCGTCTACGCCATGTTCTTCCGCTTCAACCTGTACGGCTCGGTGCCGGCGATGGTGCTGTTCCTGACGGCCAGCTCGCTGCCGTTCTCCATCTGGATGATGAAGAACTTCATGGACGGGGTGCCGATCAGCCTGGAGGAGGCCGCGTGGGTGGACGGCGCCGGCTGGACCCAGTCGCTGCGGGCCGTCGTGGGGCCGCTGATGGCGCCGGGCATCGCGGTCGTGGCCATCTTCGTGTTCGTCGGCCAGTGGGGCAACTTCTTCGCGCCGTTCGTCCTGCTGGACACTCCCGAGAAGCAGCCGGCCGCCGTCACCATCTACACGTTCTTCTCCCAGTACGGGCAGGTGGCGTATGGGCAGCTCGCCGCCTTCTCCGTCCTGTACACGGCGCCGGCGGTGGTCCTTTATGTGGCGGTCAACAAGTATCTGGCGGGGTCGTTCAACTTCGCCGGGTCGGTGAAGGGCTGAGCAGCCCCAGGGCCTCGCGGTGCTGCCAGGCCCGGGCGACGCAGGTGCGGTCGCCCGGCGGCGCGTGGCCTTTCTGCCCTGCCCGTGTCCCAGGAGACCCCCAGCACGACCCCAACCGCCCGTTCCCTCCAGGAAGCCAGCGAGCCGCGCGGCGACGCCGGATCCGTCGTGGAGAGAATCCCCTGGGGCTGGTGCCGATGCCGGGCGGGCAGGAGGGCAGGCCCCAGGGGATCCTCGATCAGGGGCCCTGATCAGGCGCAGGTGTAGCCCGAGGGCGTCTGCGTGTTGCCGCTGGGCCGGGTGACCTGGAAGCCGAAGCTGGTGCTGGCGTTGGCCGCCAGGTTGCCGTTGTAGGCGGCGTTCTTGGCGGTGACGGTCTGGCCGCTGACGGTCACGGAGGCGTTCCACGAGCCGGCGAGCGTGTGGCCGGCGGGCAGGGTGAAGGTGACGGTCCAGCCGGTGATCGCCGAGGATCCGGTGTTGGTGACGGTGACGGGCTGGACGACGTAGCCGTTGTTCCACTGGGTCTGGACGGTGCCGGTGGCGGTGCATCCGCCGCCCGACGGCCCCGACTGGGTGGTGAACGTGGCGAGCGCCGAGTTGGACGACAGGTTGCCGGCGCCGTCGCGGGCGCGGACGTACACCTGGTACTGGGTGTTGGGGGTGAGCCCGGTGAGGTTGATCGAGTTGGTGGTGCTCTGCCCGAGCTGCGTGTCCGTCGTCCCCTGCTCGCGGTAGACGTTGTAGCCGGCCAGGCCGCTGCCGCCGCTGTCGGTGGAGGCGGTCCAGGTGAGGGTGGCGGAGTTGGAGGTCACGTTGCTGGACGTGGGCGTGCCGGGCGCGGTCGGCGGGGTGG
This sequence comes from Nonomuraea composti, assembly GCF_012034275.1. Classification (NCBI taxonomy): domain Bacteria; kingdom Bacillati; phylum Actinomycetota; class Actinomycetes; order Streptosporangiales; family Streptosporangiaceae; genus Nonomuraea; species Nonomuraea composti. The sequence goes on from NZ_JAATEP010000018.1 coordinate 57,603, forward strand.
TGTCGGTGCTGGTGCCGCCCGCGAGGGCGTCGTGCACGGCGGTGTAGGCGGGCTTCTGCTGGTAGTTCTCGTCGTAGATCAGTGCGGCGCCCTGGCCGGAGAACGTGTCGGGCACCCAGGAGTACTTGTCGGTGAAGCCCCAGATCGTCACTCCGGCGCAGGCGGTGACGGCGTTGCAGGCGTTGATGACGTTGCGGTAGTAGGTGGCCTGGGTGGTGTCCTTGCTGGAGTCGCGGGGCATCTGCATGCGGATGTCCAGCTCGGTGACGCGCACCTGGACGCCGAGGTCGGCGAAGCGCTGCATGTTCTGCTGGATGTCGCTGGGGAAGCCGTACTGGATGGCGAGGTGGCCCTGGAAGCCCACGCAGTCCACGGGCACGCCCTGCTGGCGCAGCGACGAGACCAGGTTGTACATGGCGGTGCTCTTGGCGTTGATGCCTTCGACGTTGTAGTCGTTGATGCACAGCCGGGCGTCGGGGTCGGCGGCGCGGGCGGCGCGGAAGGCGTCGGCGACGAAGCTCTGGCCGAGCGTATTGTACCAGAACGAGGTGCGCCAGCCGCCGTTGTCGTCGAACACCTCGTTGACGACGTCCCACGACGTGACGGCCGGGTTGTCGGCGTAGCGGCCGACGACCTGGCTGATGTGGTTCTGGATGGCGGTGCGCATGGCGGAAGCGCTGAGGCCCTGCACCCAGCCGGGCGTCTGCTGGTGCCAGATGAGCGTGTGGCCGTGGACCTGCTGGTTGTTCTGGGTGGCGAAGTTGACGATGGTGTCGGCGCCGGAGAAGGTGAACTGGCCCTGGTTGGGCTCCGTCGACTCCCACTTCATCGCGTTCTCGGCGGTCACCTGGCTGAACTCGGTGGCCGCGATGGTGCGGTAGGAGGTCTCGTTGGCCAGCGGGCTGGTGGCGAGCGCCGCGCCGATGAACTTGCCCCTGGCGGCGGCGTGCGTGCGCAGCGGCGCGGACGCCTCGGCCGAGGTGGCGGGCAGGAGGAAGGCTGCGAGCATCCCCACTAACGTGAGGAGTCGTAGGAGCGAGGACGAATGCACGGACATCTACCTCCGGAGGCAGGCACTCGATTCCGAAAGTTTCGGTCTGTTCCAGACCGCATGGCAGACGGTATTGACATGCGCGTGAGCGGTCAATGGCAGGCTCATCACGGCGTTAAACCAGCAGTTGGAAGCCAGAAACTATCGGTAGATCAATGAAACTTTCACATCCACCGCGTCTCTTTATGACTGTCTAGCGCGACGTACCTACCGGTCGGTACTGTGAAATCTCCGGAATAATCGTCCACTGCGGGAGTTCTGCGTATGTCTCTTTCGCACGCCCAGGTCCAGGCCCAGCTCACCGCCCCCGGCCAGCTCTTCGAGATGGAAGAGATCGGCGACACCGGCGTACGCACGTGGAAGCACGCTCCCGCCCATTTCCGCGCCCTGCTGGAGATGAGCAGGTTCCACGGGGACAAGGTGTTCCTCGTCTACGAGGACGAGCACATCACGTTCGAGGAGCACTTCCGCCGCGCCGCCACCCTCGCGGGCAGGCTGGTCGAGGAGTACGGCGTGGCCAAGGGCGACCGGGTGGCCGTGGCGATGCGCAACTACCCCGAATGGGTGGTCGCGTTCTCGGCCGCGCTGGCGGCGGGAGCCATCGCCGTCCCGCTCAACGCCTGGTGGACGGAGGCCGAGCTGGCCTACGGCGTGCGCGACTCCGGGGCCAAGGTGCTGATCGCCGACGGCGAGCGCGCCGTCCGCCTCGCGCCGACGGGCGTGCCGCTGATCGTCACCAGGGGCGAGGTGCCGGCCGGGGCGCGCGCGTTCGACGAGGTCATGGGCGAGGTCGTCGCGGACGTGAAGCTTCCGGACGTCGAGCTCGCCCCCGACGACCCGGCCACCATCTTCTACACCTCCGGCACGACCGGCAGCCCCAAGGGCGCGCTCGGCAGCCACCGCAACATCGGCCAGGCGCCCATGACCGTCGCCTACGGCATGATGAAGGCGGTCGCCATGGCCGGCAAGGACGTCGGCGCGGCGGCCGGCGCCCGCCGGATCACGCTGCTGACCGTCCCGCTCTTCCACGTCACCGGCTGCTTCTCGGCCATGACCACCACGATGTTCAGCGGCGGCGGCCTGGTGCTCATGTACAAGTGGGACCCGGAGCAGGCCCTGCGCCTCATCGAGCGGGAACGGGTCACCGCCATGATCGGCGTGCCGACGAACGCCTGGCAGCTCATGTCCCACCCCGACTTCGGCAAGTACGACCTGTCGTCCCTGTCCACGCTCGGCTACGGCGGCGCCCCCGCCCCGCCCAAGCTGCTGGAGCGCATCACCACCAACCTGCCCAACCGCGCCCCCTCCAACGGCTACGGCATGACCGAGACCTCGGCCCTGGCCATCGGCAACGGCGGCGCCGACTACCACGCCAAGCCCGACAGCATCGGCCTGCCCTCCGCCGTCGTGGACGTGCGCGTCGTCGACCCGATGGGCGCCGAGCTGCCGCCGGGCGAGGTGGGCGAGCTGTGCGTGCGCGGCCCCAACGTCATCCTCGGCTACTGGAACAAGCCGGAGGCCACCGCGCAGACGTTCGTCGACGGCTGGCTGCACACCGGCGACCTGGCCAGGATCGACGACGAGGGCTTCGTCTACATCGTCGACCGCGCCAAGGACATGGTGATCAGGGGCGGCGAGAACGTCTACTGCGCCGAGGTCGAGGCGGCCCTGTTCGAGCACCCGGCCGTGGACGACGCCGCCGTCATCGGCGTGCCGCACGACGAGCTGGGCGAGGAGGTCGGCGCGGTCGTCCGGCTGGCGCCCGGCCAGACGGTCACCACCGAGGAGCTGCAGGGCTTCCTGGCGGAGCGGATCGCCAAGTTCAAGATCCCGGTGCACGTCTGGTTCCGCGAGGGCGAGCTGCCCCGCAACCCCGGCGGCAAGATCCTCAAGACGCATCTGCGCCGCGAGGTCCTCGGCCTCTGACCGGCACCTTCCGGGGCCCGCCGCGCCGTGTCCGACAGCTCCTGGGGGTCGTCCCCCAGGAGCTGTTCCGTCTTGTGACGGTCCTCACAGTGCCCGCGTTTCCCCTGCTCGGCCCGCGTCCCGAACGCTGATCACCCCCGCGCATTACCTGGCGCGTAATCGCGGCTCCTACCCCTGGCCTGACATCTTTCAGGTGTCCGCACGAACGAGGCCATCCCGAAGGAGCCCGACATGACCGCCTTGACCGTCACCGCCGACCGGATGAAGTTCCTGCGCCTCGCGCTGGCCGCCGACGCCGTCATCACGGGCGGCAACGGGCTGATCTACCTCGCCTTCGCCGGCCCCGTCGGCACCCTGCTCGGCCCGGACGCCGGCCTGCTGCGCGGCATCGGCGCCTTCCTCCTGGTGTACGGCATCGCCGTCGGCCTCCTGGCCGCCCGCCGCGCCATCAGCCCCGCCGGCACCAAGGCCGTCATCGCCCTGAACATCATCTGGACGCTGGCCAGCGTCGCCGCCGTCGTCACCGGCGCCGCCGCCTTCACCACGGTCGGCGCGATCTGGGCCATCGCCCAGGCGCTGGTGGTCGCCGTCTTCGCCGAGCTGCAGATCACCGGCCTGCGCAAGACCCGTACGAACTGACACTCACCCCTCTCTCTAAGACGCGGAGCAAAAGCCATGAACCTCATCGACCGCTACATCGCCTGCTGGAACGAGACCGACCCCGAGGCCCGCGCGAAGGCCGTGGCCGAGCTGTGGACCGAGGACGGCACCTACACCGACCCGCTGGCCGACGTCGCCGGCCACGCCGGCATCGCCGCCGTGATCGAGGGCGCGCAGGGCATGTTCCCCGGCCTGGTCTTCACCCCCGGCGACCTGTACGACGCCCACCACCACATCGCCCGCTTCACCTGGCACCTGGGCCCCGAGGGCGGGGAGCCGGTCGCGGTCGGGTTCGACGTGGTCGAGCTGGCCGAGGACGGCAGGATCCGCAAGGTCCTCGGCTTCCTCGACAAGGTCCCCACCGCCTGAAGCCCCCTCCTCGCCACGGCCCTCCCGCACCCCGCCGGAGGGCCGTTCGCATGCCCCGTGCCCTGCGAAAACGAGTTGCCCGTAGGTGCACGGGTGTCCGACAATTGCACATCGTGCTACCTGCCGTGAAACGCCTGATCCGTCACCTTTCGCTGGACTTGAGCCCGTTGCGCGACTCCCGCGACTACCGGCTGCTCTTCGGCTCCGGCGTCATCACGATGTTCGGCACCATGATCACGATGGTCGCGGTGCCGTACCAGATGAAGGAGCTGACGGACTCCTACCTGGCGGTCGGCCTGGTGAGCCTGGCGGAGTTCGTGCCGATGGTGGTGTGCGGCCTGTGGGGCGGCGCCATCGCCGACGCGCTCGACCGCCGCACCATCATCGTCTGGAGCGAGCTCGGCCTGCTGGTCACGTCCGCCGCCCTGCTCGTCAACGCGCTGCTGCCCAGCCCGCAGGTCTGGGTCCTGTACGCGGTCGGCGCCCTGTCCACCGGCCTCGCCTCCCTGCAACGCCCGAGCCTGGAGGCCGTCATCCAGCAGGTCGTCAAGCACGACCAGCAGGCGTCGGCCGCCGTACTGTCGAGCCTGCGCTGGAACTTCGGCGCCATCGTCGCCCCCGCGCTCGGCGGCCTGCTCGTCACCTGGAGCACCGCCTCCGCCTACGCCGTGGACACGCTCACGTTCGTCCTGTCGCTGGTGTTCCTCTGGCGCGTCCGCTCGATCCCGCCCGCCGAGGACGCCGCGCCCGCCTCGCTGCGCTCGCTGCTCGAAGGCGTGCGGTACGCGGTCAGCCGCAAGGACCTCATGGGCACCTACCTCGTCGACATCGCCGCCATGGTGTTCGCCATGGCCACCTCGCTGTACCCGTTCCTCGCCGACGAGCTGCGCGCCCCGCAGGCGCTCGGCCTGCTCTACTCGGCCGCCGCCGTCGGCGCCCTGATCGCCTCGCTCACCGGCCGCTGGACGGCGCGGGTGCAGCGCCAGGGGCTCGGCGTGATCGTCGCCGCCATCCTCTGGGGCGCCGCGGTCGCCCTCACCGGCCTCGCCCCGAACGTCTGGCTCGTCTTCGTCTGCATCGCCCTCGCCGGCGCCGCCGACATGATCAGCGGCATCTTCCGGATGACGATGTGGAACCAGACGATCCCGCCCGAGTACCGAGGCCGCCTGGCCGGCATCGAGCTCCTGTCGTACGCCAGCGGCCCGATGCTCGGCAACGCCCGGGCCAGCCTCATGGCCAACTTCGGCGGCACCCGCTTCTCCCTCTCCGCCGGCGGCATCCTGTGCGTCGCCGCCGTCCTCGGCCTGGCCACCGCCCTGCCGAAGTTCCTGCATTACGACGCCAGGACGGACGAGCACGCGCTCGCCGAAAAGGCCCGCCGCGAGGCCGCCGCAGCCGCGGAGGCCACGGCCTGACCCTGAGGACGTCGCTGACCCTGAGGCCAAGGAGGCGCCGCAGCCCCGCGCAGGCCACCGCCTGACCCTGAGGACGTCGCTGACCCTGAGGGCGTCGCTCAGGCCCTCCCCTCGGCCTGGGCGAACGCCCGCAACGCCTCGGCGTCGGAGTACACGCTGCTCACGTACTCCCGCACCCACTCCTCGATCTCCTCGAACCCGCTCTCGGCCTTGAGCCGCTCCCCCACCGTCCGGGCGTCGAGCGGCGTGCACCGCAACGTCACCGCGCCGCTCTCCCCGTCGAGCAACGCCCAGTGCGCCCCGTACGTCCCGTACGGCATCCCGACGGAGCCCGGATTGACCACGCGCACCCGATCGGCCAGCCGCACGAACGGCATGTGCGTGTTGCCCACCACCACGGTCGCGGCGCTCTGCCCCGCCAGCACCTCGCTCCACCGCTCCAGCGAGCTGTCGACCAGGATCACCTCCTCGTCGCTGCGCGGGGTCGCGTGCACGAACAGGGTCGTCCCCAGCAACCCCAGCTCCAGCACCTGCCGCGCCGGCAGCCCCGCCAGCAGCTCCACCTGCTCGCCCCGCAGCCGCCCGGCCGCCCACCGCGAGATCGCGTACGGGCAGTCCTTCCCCTGAACGACCTCCACGAGCTCCCGATCGGCGTTCCCGCTCACCCACAATGCCCGCTCCCCCACCGAGACCAGCAGATCAAGCGTCTCCACCGGCATCGGCCCCGCGGCCACGTCACCGGTCAGCACGATCAGATCGGCCCCGGCCACGTCGGGCTCGGCCAGCACGGCCTCCAGCGCGGGCAGCACACCATGAACATCGGAGAGAACGGCAACTCGCATGCCCCCACTCTCCCGCGCCCGAACCCCTCCCCAGGCTCATGTTCGCTACCCGACGAACTCCTCAGCCGACTTCAAGCCACCCCGGCGTGCTCCTCGGCAACCTCCAGCCCACCCGGTGAATCAGCCCGCCTCACGCCACCCGTCGTACCGCTCGACCAGCTCATCCACCTTGCGCAGAGCATCATCATCGTGCAGCCCTTCGAGCACGACCAGCCACTGCGCGTCCTCGGCGTCGTCCTCCCCGGCCAGCGTCTCCCGCACCACCCGCGGCACGCTCAGCTCCGGGAACCACTCCCCCAGCGTCTCGGCGACCTCTTCGGCGTCGTCTCTCTCACCGAACACGAGCAACTGCGTCATAGCATCACCTTCTCCCGGAGGCCCCTCTGGCTCAGGCCGCCCCCGCGGGGCCGACGCCGCACCGCACCCTCTACCGAGGGGAAGACATCGTCCTGGTCGCCGAGGCAGTCGGCGAGGACAGCCGGCCACGGGACACGAGACGCAAACCCCTGCTCTACGCCGAGGCCGGCGCCGTGGACCTCGGCCTCACCGCGATCGCCCGCATGTGAACGCGGAAGGGCCGGCACCCGACGTGCCGGCCTCCATCATCAGCCGCGGAGCTGGGCCCCCACGCGGTCGGCCGCCATCGCCACCGCCGCGTCCCGTGCCGCCGTGGTCTCCTCGGCGGTCAGGGTGCGGTCGGCGGCGCGGAAGCGCATCGAGTAGGCGAGCGACTTGTTCCCCTCGCCCACCTGCGCACCGGCGTACACGTCGAACAGCCGGATCGACTCCAGCAGCTCCCCGGCCCCGTCGCGCAGCGCGGCCTCCACGTCGGCGACCGGCGTGAAGTCGGGCACGATCAGGGCGACGTCCTGCGTGGCCACCGGGTAGGCGGACACCGCGGGCGTCTGGACGGGGCCGGGCATGGCGGACTCGAGCCGCGACAGCTCCAGCTCCATCGCCGCCGTGCGCGGGGGCAGCCCGTACGCCTCGACGACCCTCGGGTGCAGCTCCCCGGCGTGTCCGACGAGCGTGTCGCCCACGTAGAGGGCGGCGCACCGGCCCGGGTGCCAGGGCTCGTGCTGGTCGGCGCTGATGGACAGCTCCACCCGCGCCTCGGCGGCGACGAGCCGGGCGGCCTGGACGGCGTCGGCCCAGGAGGCGGCGCGCCCGCCGCCCCACCAGCCGGACCGCTCGAACTCGCCGGCCAGCACCACGGCGACGCGCAGCGGCTGGTCGGGCAGGGCCGCCTCGATGGTGGCGACCTCTTCGGCGGTGGGCCGGCGTTCGACGCCGAGCACGGGCGCCACCTCGGGCGCGTTCGGGCGGGGCCGGTAGACGGAGCCCGTCTCGAAGATCGCCACGTCGGTGTGGCCGCGCCCGACGTTGCGGACGAGGGTCTTGAGCAGCCCGGGCAGCAGCGTCGTGCGCATGAGCGGCTCGTCCTCGGACAGCGGGTTGGCCAGCCGGGCGGCGGCGCGGCGCGCGTCGTCGGCGGGCAGCAGCAGCCGGTCGAAGTCATCGGGGCTGATGAACGGGTAGCTGAGCACCTCGACGTAGCCGCCCTCGGCCAGCGCCCTGCCGACCCGCCTGCGCAGCCGCTGGCCCTCGGTGAGGCCGGCGCCCGCCGGGGCGGAGGGCAGCACGGACGGGAGGCTCTCGTAGCCCTCCAGCCGGATGACCTCCTCGGCCAGGTCGTTGGGGTCGGTGAGGTCGGGACGCCAGGACGGCGGCGTCACGGTGATCATGTCGTCGCCGGTGACGGCCAGCTTGGCGGCCAGCGCGCCGCCGGTCACGACGCCGGTGGGGGCCACGCCGCCCTTGCGCACGGCGGGGTCGTCGCCGTCGACGACCACGCAGCCGACCTGCTCCAGCCGCGCGACCACGGTGTCCTTGGAGTAGTGGACCCCGGCGACGCGGCCGGGGTAGCCGGCCGGGATGGCGATGCGGGCCGGCTCGACCTCGACCTCGGCGTGCGTGACGCCGGGCCGGATGGTGGCGCCGCCCAGCTCGGCCAGCAGCTGCACGGCCCGCCAGGAGGCGACGAGCGGCAGCTCACGGTCGACGCCGCGCTCGAACCGCTTGGACGCCTCGGACACGAGCCCGTGCCGGCGGGACTCGCGGGAGATGCCGGTGGCGGAGAAGTGCGCGGCCTCGATGACGATGTCGGTGGAGGCGTCGGAGATCTCGGTCTCCAGGCCGCCCATCGTGCCGGCCATCGAGATCGGGCCCGACTCGTCGGTGATGAGGATGTCGTCGGGGTCGAGCTCGCGGACGACGTGGTCGAGGGTCTCCAGCCGCTCGCCGGCCGCGGCCCGGCGCACGACGATCTCGCCGCGCAGCTTGGCCCGGTCGAACGCGTGCAGCGGCTGCCCCAGCTCCAGCATCAGGTAGTTGGTGATGTCGACGGCCAGCGACACGGGGCGCATGCCGGCCCGCGTGAGGCGTACGCGCATCCACAGCGGGCTCTGCGCGGCCGGGTCGAAGCCGCTGACCTCGCGCAGCACGAACCGGTCGCACGCGGTCGGGTCGGCGATCGAGGCCGGCCACGCGGGCGCGGTCTCGGCGGGCAGCTCGACGTCGGCGGGGTCGCGGAAGGCCACCCCGAACGCGGTGGCGACCTCGCGGGCCACACCGCGGATCGACAGGGCGTAGCCGATGTCGGGCGTGATCTCCAGCTCGATCACGTCGTCGCGCAGGCCGAGCAGCTCGACCACGTCGGTGCCGATCGGCGTGCCGGCGGGCAGCACCATGATGCCGTTGTGGTCGTCGCCGAGGCCGAGCTCGCGCTCGGAGCAGATCATGCCCTCGGACATGCGCCCGTACGTCTTGCGCGCCCCGACCTCGAACCCGCCGGGCAGCACCCCGCCGGGCAGGACGACGGGCACGCGGTCGCCGGCGGAGAAGTTGGTGGCGCCGCAGATGATCTCGCGCGGCGTCGCCTCGCCCACCTCGACCTTGCAGTGCCTGATCGGCTTCTTGAAGCCGGACAGCTCCTCGAAGTCGAGCACCTCGCCGACCACGACGTTCTTGACGTCGTGGCCGTGGGAGGTGATGGACTCGAGCTTGAGCCCGGCCGCGGTCAGCTTGTCGGCCACCTCGTGCGCGGTGGCCGCCGGGAGATCGACGTACTCCCGCAGCCAGGAGAGCGGGACCTTCATCAGATCTCCATTCCGAACGGGAGGGTGAAGCGGATGTCGCCCTCGACCATGTCACGCATGTCCTCGGCGTTGTGGCGGAACATCAGCGTCCGCTCGATGCCCACGCCGAACGCGAAGCCGGAGTAACGGGAGGGGTCGACGCCGCACGCGATGAGCACGCGCGGGTTGACCATGCCGCAGCCGCCCCACTCGATCCAGCCCTCCGACTTGCAGGTGCGGCAGGGCGGGTTGCCGGGCACGGCGGAGGCGCCCCGGCAGACGAAGCACTTGAGGTCCATCTCGGCGGACGGCTCGGTGAACGGGAAGTAGTTGGGCCGGAACCGGGTCGTGATGCCCTTGCCGAACATCACCTCGGCGAAGCGGTCGAGCGTGCCCTTGAGGTGGGCCATGGTCAGGCCCTCGTCGACGGCCAGGCCCTCGGTCTGGTGGAAGACCGGGGTGTGGGTGGCGTCGAGCTCGTCGGTGCGGAACGTCTTGCCCGGCGAGATCACGTACACCGGCAGCTCGCGCTGCAGCAGCGCGCGCACCTGCACCGGCGAGGTCTGGGTGCGCAGGACCATGCCGGAGTCGGTGGAGCCGACGAAGAACGTGTCGTGGTCGGAGCGGGCCGGGTGGTCCTTGGCGATGTTGAGCGCGTCGAAGTTGAACCATTCGCCTTCGAGCTCGGGCCCCTCGGCCACTTCGTAGCCCATGGCGACGAACGCGTCGGCGATGCGCTCCTGAAGGGTGGTCAGCGGGTGGCGGGCGCCGCGCGGGCGGCGGTCCCACGGCAGGGTGACGTCGACGGTCTCCTCGACGAGCACCCGCGCGTCGCGCTCGGCCTCCAGCTCGGCCTGGCGCGCGGCCAGCGCCTCGTTGATCGCCTTGCGGGCGCCGCCGACCCGCTTGCCCGCCTCGGCGCGGGCGGCCGGGGGCAGTGCCCCGATCTCGCGGTTGGCCAGGGCGATGGGCGAGCGGTCACCCGCGTGCGCCAGCCTGGCCTGCTTGAGTGCGTCGAGGTCGCCGGCCGCCTTGATCGCCGCGATGGCGTCGGCCTCCATGCGGGACACCTCGTCGGCATGCAACGGTGTCACCTCGACGGGATCGTAGTCAGACAAGAGTGGGCTCCGTATCCAGGGCTTGAGCGGAAAAGAGTCTAGTGGGGCCCGCCCACCGGGCCCGCATTCGGCAACTAGACGCTGGCGAAGTCGGGCGTGCCGGTGGGCACGGTAAATCGGAACTCCGCCCCGCCCTCGGGCGCGCGCTGCACCGTGATCGTGCCGCCGTGTGCCTCGACCAGGCCCTTGACGATGAACAGGCCCAGGCCGGTGCCGCCGCGGCGGCGGCTGTTGCCGCCCCGCCAGAACTGCCTGAAGACGCGCGGGGCCAGCTCGGGCTCGATGCCCTCGCCCTCATCGCGCACCGACACGGCAACTCCCCATCCGACGGACTCGATCTCTATTGTCACGGTGCCGCGCCCATGGCGCAGCGCGTTTTCCACCAGGTTACCCAGGATCTGGTCGATCTTGTCCTGGTCGAGCCACATCTCGGGCAGGTCGTCGCCGACGATCAGCCGGAAGCGGTCTTCCGGCTCGCCCGCCGCGACCCGGCCCGCGATGAGCCGGCGCGCCCTGGCGGGGAGGTCGACGACCTGGCGGCGCACCTCCAGCCGCCCCGACTCGATGCGCGAGACGTCGAGCAGCTCGGTGATGAGGCGGGTGACGCGGTCGGCGTCGTTGTTGACCGTTTCGAGCATGACGCGCTTCTGCTCGTCGGTGAAGCGGGTCCACTTGGCCAGCAGCGTCGCGGTGAACCCCTTGACGCTGGTCAGCGGCGAGCGCAGCTCGTGGGCCACGGTGGAGACCAGGTCGGCGCGGCTGCGCTCCAGCCGGGCGCGGGCGCCGCCGTCGCGCAGGGTGATGGTGACCCGCTCGACCTCGCCGCCCCGCTCGGGCTCGCGGACGAGCCTGGCCGCGACGTAGAGCTCCTGCCCGCCGGGCAGGTGCAGCGGCCGCTCGGGGGCCCGGACCCTGGTGCGCAGCCCGCCCTCGGGGTCGAGCGCCTTCCACCAGTCGCGGCCGTCGTGGTCGCGGAACGGGAACACGTCGTTCATGTGCCGGCCGACGGCGCGCTCCATGGCGACGCCGGTGAGCCGCGCGGCCGCGCGGTTGACGGCCAGGACGCACCCATATCGGTCGGTCACGATGAGGCCGTCGGGAAGATCGTCGATGGCTATCGTGCACGCGGCGGCCACTACTCGCCCGTCGGTGTCTGCGCCGTGCACGACCTCGCCTCCTCCGCCTACAACGCCGACAATAGCGGGTTTCCGGCCCCCTAGGGCACTCGCTGCGCCCTGGCCGAGGAGTAAAGGCATACCGCCGCGGCGGTGGCCAGGTTCAGGCTTTCAGCCTGTCCGTAGATGGGCACTCTGACCACATCGTCCGCCTCGGCGAGTATCTCCTCGGGCAACCCCCAGGCCTCGTTGCCGAAGATCCACGCGGTGGGACCGGAAAGATCGACGTCATCGAGCGTGTGCTTGCCCGCGCCGTCGGCCGCCAGCACGCGCAGGCCCCGCTCCCTCAGTTGACGCACGGCGGCGCCCACCGGTGCACCGATGGTCACGGGAAGATGGAACAGGCTGCCGACGCTGGCGCGCACGCACTTGCCGTTGTACGGGTCCACCGAGGCGTCGGTGAAGATGACGGAGTCGGCGCCCGCGGCGTCGGCCGCCCGCATCACGGTGCCCGCGTTGCCCGGGTCGCGTACGTGCGCCAGCACCGCCACCAGCCGCGGATCGCCGGCCAGCGACTCCTCCAGCGGCACGTGCACGAGCCGGCAGACGGCCACCAGCCCTTGCGGGGTCACGGTCTGGGAGAGCTCGGACATGACCTCGCCGCTGGCCCGGTGCACGGGGACGCCCTGGCCGGCCGCCTCGTCGACGATCTCGGGGTGGCGCAGCTCGGCCTCGGCCGTGGTGAACAGCTCCAGCGTCACGTCGTCCAGCTTGAGCGCCTCGCGCACCGCCTGCGGCCCCTCGGCCAGGAACTTCCTGTCCTGCTCGCGGAAGGCCCGCTTGGTGAGCCGCCTGGCGGCCTTCACGCGCGGCGACCTGACGTTGGTCAGCTCGGACCCGGCCACAACTTCCCCTCACCTCGTACAAACAGCAACAAAGGGCCCACCGTCGCTCGGTGGGCCCTCCGGTTGGATCGACCGCTTCAGCTCGCGGCCGGAGCGTTCACGTTCGCCGGCAGCGCCTTCTTGGCGGCCTCGACGAGCGTGGCGAAGGTCTGGCTGTCGTTGACCGCGAGGTCGGCGAGAATCTTCCTGTCGACCTCGATGTTGGCCAGCCGCAGACCCTGGATCAGGCGGTTGTACGTCATGCCGTTCTGACGAGCGGCGGCGTTGATGCGCTGGATCCACAGACGACGGAAGGCGCCCTTGCGGTCCTTACGGTCGCGGTAGGCGTACGTCATCGAGTGGAGCATCTGCTCCTTGGCCTTGCGGTAGAGCCGCGACCGCTGGCCACGGTAACCGCTCGCCCTCTCGAGGACGACCCTGCGCTTCTTCTTGGCGTTGAGCGCCCGCTTCACGCGTGCCATGTTTCTTCTCCCCGGGGAAAGTTCGCGCTACTTGGCGAGCAGCTTCTTGATCTTCTTGGAATCGGCGTCGGAAAGGACGACCTCGTTCTTGAGACGGCGCGTCAGCGTGGACGACTTCCACTCGTTGTAGTGCGCGCGGTTGGCACGGCGACGCTTGATCTTGCCGGTGCCGGTGAGCCGGAACCGCTTCTTCGCACCGCTGTGCGTCTTCATCTTCGGCATGTCGCCGTCTCTCCTCGTTTCGGTCGTGCCGGTGGCCGGGCCGGTGCTGGCCGGCCCGGTCGCGGCGTCTTACGTCTGCCGGTGGCTGCTGGGGTGCTGTAAGGCTAACCCCAGTCGCGGGTCACGCTTCCGTCGGTTCGGAAGGCTCCTCGCCGCCACGCTGGGCCTTGGCTGCGGCCTTTTCCGCCTTCGCCTCGGCCTTCTTCTTGTGCGGACCGATCACCATGATCATGTTACGGCCGTCCTGCTTGGCGTGGGACTCCACGAAGCCGAGCTCCTGGACGTCGTCCGCCAGCCGCTGCAGCAGCCGGAAGCCGAGCTCCGGCCGGGACTGCTCGCGTCCGCGGAACATGATCGTGACTTTGACCTTGTCCCCCGCCTTGAGGAACCGCACCACGTGACCCTTCTTGGTCTCGTAGTCGTGCGGGTCGATCTTCGGCCGGAGCTTGATCTCCTTGATGATCGTGTGCGCCTGATTCTTGCGCGCCTCGCGCGCCTTCATCGCGGACTCGTACTTGAACTTGCCGTAGTCCATGAGCTTGCACACGGGCGGTCGAGCCGTGGCCGCGACCTCGACCAGGTCGAGGTCGGCCTCCTGGGCGAGCTTGAGGGCGTCGTGAATCGAGACGATGCCGACCTGCTCGCCGTTCGGGCCCACGAGGCGAACCTCGGGAACTCGGATACGCTCGTTGATGCGGGGCTCAGTGCTGATGGGGCCTCCTAGGTTTGCGATCCCTACGTGCTCGTCGTCCGGAGCTTGACGCATTCCCCCGAATGCGAAAAGCCCCGCACGTCGCGCATGCGGGGCCACTGAGCTCTGTGGCTTTCGTGGCCTCGAGCTCCCCGGAGTAGTCCGGCGTGATCCTGGACCCGGCCGCCTTTCGGCGACTCAGGTGGGAGGGAGACCTCCGCTTGCGCGTCCAGCAAGGCATGCCGGACCGATCAGAGAGCTACATTACCACAACGCTGAAGCTCCCTCGAATCATCCCGCCGCCCGGAGCTCCCTCACTAGGCTTCTGACCAGGACGTCAACCAGCAGGAGGGTATATGACCGCAGAACATGCCGAATCGACCACCTGGCAGGTTCAGGAGGCCGAGCGGCACTTCAGAGAGGTTCTCAAGAGGTCCCACGACGAGGGACCGCAACTCGTCGAGCACGGGCAGGATGTCGCGGTGATCCTCGACATGGAGGAGTACCGCCGGCTCACCGGCCAGGAACCGGAGCCGGACTTCAAGGAGTTCCTGCTCAGCGCGCCGGACTGGCCGGACGACCTGGAGATCCCGCGCAGCACGGGCCTTCCCCGAGAGGTGGACTTCAGCTGATGAGCGTCGGCTATGTCCTCGACACCAACATCATCTCGGAGGTGCGCAAGCCGCACGGCAACTCCGACGTCAAGGAGTGGGTGGCGGCCTCCCTCGGGCCGACGCTGTATCTCAGCGCCATGTCGATCGGCGAGATCCGCTGGGGCATCGAACAGCGCAGGCGCCGCGATCCCCAGCAGGCGTTGATCCTCGAACGCTGGCTGGCACGCCTCTACGCGTCCTTCGGAAGCCGGATCATTCCCGTGACCGCCGACATCGGCGAGGAATGGGGGCGCCTCGGCAACGAGCGGCCGCGAGGCAGCTCCGACATGCTGATCGCCGCCACGGCCAAGGTGCACGGCTGGAGCGTGGTCACCCGCAACGTGAAGGACTTCGCGGACACCGGAGTGACCGTGGTCAACCCGTTCGAACTGCTCGCCTGAGGATCTCCGCCTCGCCGGCCGCGCGCATCGCCTCCACCGGCACCTCCGTCACGCCGGTCATCAGCTGGACCTGGCGCACCGCCTGGTGCAGCAGCATCGAGAAGCCCCCGACCACGATGCCGCCCCCGGCCGTGACGGCGGCGGCCGCTTCGGTGGGCCAGGGCGTGTAGACCACGTCGAAGAGGGCCGGGACCCGGGCCAGCCGTCCCGCGAAGGCGTCCGCCGCTCCGCCCGGCAGCGTGGAGACCACCAGGTCCACGCCCGTGAACGCGTCGAGCTTGTCGAACGTCTCCACTGCCAGCGCCACCCCGAGGCGCTCGGCCACCGCCACCGTCTCCCCTGCCCGCGCTGGGTCGCGGACGAGGAGGGTGGCCGTGAACAGGCCGAGGTTGCGCAGCGCGGCCAGCGCGGAGGCGGCCGTGGCGCCGCCGCCGAGCACGGTGGCGGAGCGGGGCGCGGGCACCCCCGCCTCGGCCAGGGCCCGTTCGATGCCGTAGACGTCGGTGTTGTCGCCGTGGGCGCGCCCGTCGCGGAAGACGACCGTGTTGGCGCCGCCTACCTCGACGGCCAGGTCGGAGACGGTGTCGAGCAGGGGCAGCACGGCCCGCTTGAGCGGCATGGTGAGCGACAGGCCCGCCCAGGCGTCCTCGCCGGCGCCCGCCTGCCCGCGTACGGGCCGCAGCCGCGCCAGCAGCCCCGGCAGCCGCGCCTCGTCGCACTCGAACGCCTCGTAGCTCCACCCGTCGAGCCGCATCGCTTGGTAGGCGGCCCGGTGCAGGTAGGGCGAGAGCGAATGGCCGATGGGCGACCCCATCACCGCAGCCCGCATCCCCCACTCCTTCCGAACGAACGAAGACGACCTTACAGCGAGCGGCCGCCCGGAGGTCCGGGCGGCCGCGTCACGTGAGGCTCCTGGTCAGCCGCCGTTCGCGCGGTACTCGTTCAGCAGCTGGTTGAACTCCGCCTCGGTGGTGGCGAACTTGGTGACGTTGCTCTTGGGGTCGGTGGCGACGAAGTAGAGCCAGTCACCCTTGGCCGGGGCGAGTGCGGCCTGGATGGCGTGGTCGCCCGGGTTGGTGATGGCGCCGGGCGGCAGGCCGTCGACGTAGTAGGTGTTGTACGGGTGCCGCGTCTTGGTCTCGGCGTTGGTGGCGGCGGTGCCGTACTTGCCCAGCGCGTACATCGTCGTGCTGTCCATCTGCAGTTTCATCGGCGGCTTGCGGTCGAGCCGGTTGTAGATGACGCGGGCGATCTTCGCCATGTCCTCGGTACGGCCGGCCTCCGCCTGCACGATGCTGGCGATGACGATGATCTCGTGCGGCGTGTGACCGAGCGCCTTGGCCCCGGCTTCGAGGTCGGCCTGCTCGGCCGCCTGCTTGAACCGGTCGACCATCTCCGCCAGCATCTCCTTGGGCGTGGTCTTCGGCTGGAACTCGTAGGTGGCGGGGAAGACGTACCCCTCCAGCTTGCCCTTGGCGTACGGCGGCAGGTCGAGGGCGTCGACGTCCTTGGCCGCGGCGGCGAACTCCTTGGCCGGCTTGCCGGTCTGCCTGGCCAGCTCGGCGAAGGTCTGGGAGAGCCGCAGGCCCTCCTTGAGCTGCACGGTGGCGAGCAGCCGGTTGGCGGGGACGAGCGCCGCGGCGGCACTGGCGGCCGACATCTTCTTGCGCAGCTTGTACGAGCCCGGCTGCAGAGAGGCGCTCATGTTGGCGTTGGAGATGGCGTTGATGAACGCTTTGGCGCTGGCGACGACCCCCTGCTGCTCCAGCTCCTGTGCCACCTCGGAGGCGCTCTGGCCCTGCTTGATCTCGATGACGACCTCGCCGGTGCCCTGACCGGTGTAGTCGTCGGGCACGAGCGCGTCGCTGAGCCACAGGTAGCCGTAGTAGCCGCCGCCGCCGATGATGCCGGCCAGGACGACGAACGCCAGCAGCGGCGCGAGGAACCGGCCGCGGTTGCGGTTGCGGCGCCGCCTGCGCCCGCCGCGCTTGCCGGAGCGGGAGCGGCGCCGTGGCGAGCCTTCGTCGTCCTCGGCGCCGAGCAGGGTGTTCAGATCGAGATCGTTCATAGGTGCGCTGGCCAATCTCCCGGTACCGCCGGCCGGACGTCAAGCGGAACTGCCCAACCGGCTGGTGTCACCGAGCGGAACTGGGGGATCCGCCGTACGCTCTGCACCGAACGGCGGAGATCACTCTGAGTAGCCATGCTAGGGGACGGAAAGAGGACACACGCCCCACTTTGGGACCTTTGTGCGGGAACGAAGGGGGTCCCGTCGAACATCAGCTCGCCCCGAGGTTCTTGTTCAACTCTTCCCGGTATCTCACGAACTCGCTCTCTTTGCTGGTGAATTTGGTGATTCTATGCCGTGGATCCGTCGTCACAAACCACTGCCAATCACCTTCGGCAGGGTTCAGGGCCGCCATCAGCGCCTTCTCGCCAGGATTGGCGATGGGTCCGGGAGGCAGTCCTTTGTGGCGATAGGTGTTGTAAGGGGAGTTCACCTTGGTGTCACGCTCCGTGACCCGTAGTGTCCTCCGGTTCTGTGCGTACAGGACCGTGCTGTCGATCTCCAGCGGCATGTCCTTGGCCAGCCGGTTGTAGATCACCCGTGAGATCTTCGGATAGTCCTCGTCGGTGCCGCCCTCGGCCTGGATCATGCTGGCCAGCGTGACGACCTGCAGCGGCGTCAGGTTCAGGCGCGGCGCCTGCTCCTCCAGGCCCACCTGGCGCGCCGCGGCGGCGAAGCGCTCGGCCATGGCCGCCAGCACGTCCACGGCCGTGTCGCCGGGCTCGATCTCGTACGTGGCCGGGAACAGGAAGCCCTCCAGGCCCTTGGCGTACTCGGGCAGGCCGACGAGGGCCTGGTCCACGCTCTTGAGCGCCTGGAGCGTCAGCCCGGCCTGCTTGGCCAGGCGGTCGAACACCTCCGTCACCCGCAGGCCCTCGGGCACCGTCACCCTGCGCACGATCCGCGCCGCCGGGCTCAGCAGCAGGTCGAGCGCCGCGCCCGCCGCCATGCCCTTGCGCAGCCGGTAGTGGCCGGGCCGCAGCCGGTCGCTGACCGCACGGTCCTCCGCGACGTTCACGAACGAGCCGACGCTCGCCACCACCCCGGCGTCGGCCAGCACCGAGCCGATCGCCTCCGCGCTGGAGCCGGGCGCGATCCGCACGGTCACCGTGCCGGTGCCCGGCCCGTCGAAGTCGTCGGGGCTCAGGTACGGCCTGAGCACCACGATGGCGCCCGCGCCCAGGGCCAGCACCCCGGCCAGCAGGCCCGCGGTGAGCAGGCCAACCTTGCGCACGGCCCGCCGGCGGTGTGCGGCGGGCAGCGGGATGACCTCCGCCTCCGCCCCGGGCTCCGCTCCCGGCTCGTCCGGTGCCCCGGCCTCCGGCGGGCCCTGACGGGCTCCTTCGCCGAACGCCTTCCCCCGCAGGCCGCCTTCCTCCGGAGAGTGGCCCTCCGGAAGGCGGCCCTCTCGTGAGGGCCCCTCCGAGGAGCGGCCCTCTGGTGAGTGACCTTCCGGCGAACGTCCCTCCGGAGAGTGGCCCTCCTGAGAGCCGCCCTCCGGGTCCCGTTCCTGCGTGGAGCGGTCCTCCGAGGAGGAGGTGCGGAACGGGATCACGTCGCCGACGTCGTCCTCGTCCTCAGGTGTCCCGTTCACGAGATCACCTCACCGGCGGCGAGCGCATGCCCCGCCTCAGCCGCCCGGCGCGTCCCAGTGGGACGGACCCCCGTCGTCCGCCCGCTCATGAGGCAGGTCCGTCGGCCGCCGGTGGCGGTTCGACGGGCCTGCCTGGTGGTCTTTCCGTGGCGCGCTCGGAGTCGAGCGCGTCCTGCAGCAGCACGACGGCCGCCGCCTGGTCGACGACGCCGCGCTGCTTCCTGGCGCGTACGCCGCTGGCCCGCAGCCCGTGCTGGGCCGCGACCGTGGTGAGCCGCTCGTCGAACAGCCGTACGGGCGTGGGCGCGAGCCTGGCGGCCAGCTTGGCGGCGAACTCGCGCGCCAGCCCCGCGGCCTGCCCCTCGCGCCCCGACAGCGAGGTGGGCAGCCCCACCACGACCTCGATGGCCTCGTGCTCCTCGACGATCGCCGCGATGCGGGCGAGGTCGCCCTTGCCACGCCTGACCGTCTCGACCGGCGTGGCCAGCAGCCCGCTGGGGTCGCTGCGGGCCACGCCGATGCGTACGGAGCCGACGTCCACGCCGATCCGTGAACCGAACCTCATGTCAGCCGAGCTGCCCGGAAATCGCCTCTTCGACCAGGCGCAGCGCGTCGCCGATCGCCTCCGGCCGCGTGCCACCGCCCTGTGCGACATCGTCCTTGCCGCCACCGCCACCCCCAAGAGCCTTGGCGGCGACGCCGACCAGCTGTCCGGCCTTGAGCCCCCGCTCGCGCCCCGCCTCGTTGACCGTGGCAACCACCACCGGCCGGTCGGAGGGGGCGCCGGCGATCACGACGACCGCCGGCCTGTCGGCCGGGAACCTGCCACGCACATCCAGCGCGAGCTTACGCAGGTCATCGGCGCCGGTGCCATCAGGCGCGCGGTGTGTCACCACGGAGACACCCTGCGTGTCGCGTGCCTGGGACACCAGCTCGCCCGCCACCTGGAGCACCTGGGCCGAGCGGAGCCGCTCCAGCTCCTTCTCGGCGGTGCGCAGCCGGGTGACGATGCCCTCGATGCGCTCGGGCAGCTCCTCGCGGCGCGCCTTGAGCTGCTCGGTGAGCTGCGCGACCAGCACGCTCTCGCGCGCCAGGAAGCGGAAGGCGTCGAGGCCGACCAGCGCCTCGACGCGGCGCACGCCCGCGCCGACCGACTGCTCGCCCAGCACCTTGACCAGGCCGAGCTGGCCGGAGCTGTGGACGTGGGTGCCGCCGCACAGCTCGCGCGAGTAGTCGCCGATCTCGACGACGCGGACCTCGTCGCCGTACTTCTCGCCGAACATCGCCAGCGCGCCCATCGCCCTGGCCTCCGCCTGCGAGGTGTAGAACGCGTTGACCTTGAGGTCGTTGATGAGCACGGCGTTGACCTCGTCCTCGACGTCACGCAGCACGCTCGGCGGCACCGCGCCCGCGGAGGTGAAGTCGAAGCGGAAGCGGCCGGGAGAGTTCTCCGAGCCGGCCTGCGCGGCCGTCTCGCCGAGCGCGTTCTTGAAGCCGCGGTGGACGAGGTGGGTGGCGCTGTGGCTGCGCGAGATCGCGCGGCGGCGCTCGATGTCGATCTCCGCCTGCGCCTCGTCGCCGACCTTCAGCTCGCCGCTGCGGATCTTGCCGCGGTGCACGACGAGGCCCGCGAGCGGCGACTGCACGTCGACGACCTCGACCTCGGCGCCGCTGGTGCGGATCACGCCCTGGTCGGCGAGCTGGCCGCCGCCCTCGGCGTAAAACGGGGTGCGCTGCAGCACGACCTCGACCGTGGTGCCCGCGCCCGCCGCCGGGACGGGCACGCCGTCGACGAGGATGCCCACCACGCTGGTGTCGGCCTCGGTCTGGTCGTAGCCGAGGAACTCGACCCGCCCCGCCGACTCCAGGAGCTGCCCGAAGACGGAGATGTCGGCGTTGCCGGTCTTCTTCGCCTTCGCGTCGGCCTTGGCGCGCTGCCGCTGCTCCTTCATGAGGCGGCGGAAGCCCTCCTCGTCGACCTTGAGCCCCTGCTCGGCCGCCATCTCGAGGGTCAGGTCGATCGGGAAGCCGTAGGTGTCGTGGAGCTGGAACGCCTGGTCGCCGGAGATCGTGGTGCCGGACTTGCGCTTGGTCTCCTCGACCGCGACGTCGAAGATCGCGGTGCCGGTGCGCAGCGTGCCGAGGAAGCTCGCCTCCTCGGCGTCGATGACCGAGTGGATCTGCGGCGCGTCGGTCTTCAGCTCGGGGTACTGCTCGCCCATGACGTTGATCGCGACGTCGGTCAGCTCGTGCATGTAGCGCTCGTCGCCGGAGCCGAGCAGCCGCAGGTTGCGGATCGAGCGGCGCAGGATGCGGCGCAGCACGTAGCCGCGGCCCTCGTTGCTGGGCAGCACGCCGTCGGCGACCAGCATGGTGCCGGTGCGGACGTGGTCGGCGATCACGCGCAGGCTCACGTCGGAGCGGTGGTCGCGGCCGTAGCGGGTCTTGGTGAGCTCCGCCGCCCTGTCGAGGATCTTGTACGTGGTGTCGATCTCGTAGATGTTGTCGACGCCCTGGAGGATCGCCGCCATGCGCTCCAGGCCCATGCCGGTGTCGATGTTGCGGCTCGGCAGCTCGCCCGCCACGTCGAAGTCGACCTTGGAGCGGACCTCGCTGAGCTGGTACTGCATGAACACGAGGTTCCAGACCTCGAGGTAGCGGTCCTCGTCGGCGACGGGGCCGCCCTCCTTGCCGTACTCGGGGCCGCGGTCGTAGTAGATCTCGGAGCAGGGGCCGCCGGGGCCGGGCACGCCCATGTGCCAGTAGTTGTCCTCAAGGCCGCGGCGCTGGATGCGGCTCTCCGGCAGGCCGACCTTGTCGCGCCAGATCTCGAACGCCTCGTCGTCCTCGAGGTAGACCGTCGCCCACAGCTTGTCTTCGGGGAAGCCGAAGCCGCCGTCGGACTCGGACTTGGTGAGCAGGTCCCAGGCGAACGGGATCACTTCGGCCTTGAAGTAGTCGCCGATCGAGAAGTTGCCCAGCATCTGGAAGAACGTCGCGTGCCGGGTGGTCTTGCCGACCTCGTCGATGTCGGGGGTGCGCACGCACTTCTGAGCGGTGGCCAGCCGTGGCGCCGGAGGCTTTCGCTGCCCCAGGAAGTACGGCTTGAACGGTGCCATACCCGCGTTGACCAGGAGAAGCGTCGGGTCCTCAGCGATCAGGCTGGCCGAGGGCACTACCTTGTGCCCACGCTCCTCGAAGAAGCGCAGGAAGCGGCGCGCGATCTCTGCCGACTCCATTGTGGCCATCCTTTGCTGTAGTCAGTTGTTTCTAGCGTTGGCGATCGCCTGCTTCTGGCGCCGGCGATCGCCGCCGATCAGCGGGCCGCCGTCGTCAGCGGTCGCCATGGACGGCAGCCGCTGTCAGCAGTCGCCGCCAGCAGTTCGCCGCCAGCAAGCGCTGTCAGCGGTTGCCGTCTTCAGCGTTGTCGAGCTCGAAGCGTGCTCGCAACTCCGTTTCGCGCTCCGCGGCCTCGCCGAGTGCGTCGGAAGTAAAGTCTCTCACTCTCCGGAGCATCCCCGCCGCGCCGTCGGCCGTCCTGCGGGCGAGGTGGTCGGGGTGCAACGCCTGCAGCCTGCGCATCACCCAGAAGGCGAGGAACGCGCCGAGCGACAGGTAGAACAGCCTTCTTATCATCGCACTCGCCCCTGCCCTGACTGTCTCGCGCGGGGCCGGGGCCGGTTGACGCGGCGGGCCTCGATGGCGCGGCGCACGCCGTAGCCGAGCGAGGACACCTTGATCAGCGGGCCGGTGAAGATGGTCTGCGTGACCCCGCTCAGCTTGGCGGCGTGCCCGCTGACCTGCTTGACGTCCTTGGCGATGGCTTCGACGGCGACGAGCTGCCGGTTGGTCTCGTTGACCGTGACGCTCAGGTCGTCGAGCAGCGGCGCGAGGCGGTTGTTCAGGTCGGAGACCGCCTTGGTGGTCTCGGTGAGCAGCCTCGCGAGCTTGACGAGCACCATGGCCATGACGCAGACCAGGACCACCCATCCCGTGGCCGCGATCAGCCCGGCGACCTCTCCAGCGGTAAGCATCCGCTCATCTCCCTCGTACGCTGGGCCGGAACGGCAAGACCCTATCGCGTTCGAGTGACAACGTTAGTGGCGAACCGGACCTCGATCAGGCCGCCACGTCGGCGCCTGGCACTTCCGTGACCGCGCGCATGAGCCCGCGTGCCGCCCTGATCTCGGGCGCCACCAGCCGTTCCGGCATCGCCATGGCCGCCGAGCGCAGCGCCTTGAGCGCCGCGTCGGCCGCGAACTCGGCCGCGCGGTGGCCGCGGCAGCCGTACATCTGCCTGGCCCACGCGGGCAGTGTCGCGAACGCCAGCGCGCCCACGGCGGGCAGCGAGCCGAGCGCGAGCGGCGGCGCGGTGAAGGCCAGCCTGAGCGAGAGCTGCGGGCTGAGGCTGCGGCGCAGCGCGTCGCGCGCCTCGTCGGTGGCGGCCAGGTAGGGGCGCATGCCGGCCAGGTAGTCGTCCAGCTCCCCCGTGTCGCCCGGGACGTCGCCGAGGCCGACGAGGGTGGCGCTGCGGCGCTGCTCGGCCACGTACGCGTCGCGCTCGGCCGCGCTCAGCGGCACGCCGGAGCGCCGGGCGACCTCCAGGTACGAGGCGACCTCCACGCAGTGCACCCAGCGCAGGTTCTCCTCCTCGTTCACCCGGAACAGGGTGCCGGTGTCGGTGTCGAGCCCGATGAGGCGCGCGTGCACCCGCCTGGCCCGCTCGGCCGCGTGCTCGGCCTGCTCGCGGGTGCCGAACGTGCGCACGGCCAGGTAGTCGAGCTGGCGCCGCAGCCGGGCGCGGGCCACCTCGGGGTCGTCGAGCAGGCAGTTCTGGCTGATGCCGCGGATGGTGCGGGGGTGCAGGGACTGGAGCTGGAAGGCGCGTACGGCGGCCGGCCAGCCGGGCGTCTCGGTGTGCACTCGCCAGGTGATCGACCGGGGGCCGAAAAGGCCGCCGCGGGGGGTAACCGTTGCCTTCACACGGTGGTGATGCCCCGCGATCGCCGACTTAGTACGACTTTGCACGATCCGACGGCGAAACGTTACCGACGAGTACGAGGGTTCCGCGACCGGGAGGCGGGCGCGGTCCACCCGGAACCCGTGGACGGTGAGGTCGCCGCCGTTGCTGAAGACGATGCCGGCGTCGAAGGAGGCGCGGTAGTCGGTCATGAGGCGATCAACCTACCGCGCCCGGCGGTCAGGACTTGCGGAGGAAGTCGCGGATCTTCGCCCACCGCTCCGCCACCGGCGCCTCGGCCCCGTGCCGGGTCGGCTCGTAGTAGCGCCGATCGCGCACCTGCTCGGGCGCGTACTCCTGGCGCACCAGCCCGTGCTCGAAGTCGTGCGGATACTTGTATCCGTCGCCGTGGCCGAGCTTGGCCGCCCCGGAGTAGTGGGCGTCGCGCAGGTGCCCGGGCACCTGCCCGATCAGCCCCTTGCGGACGTCGCCGACGGCCGCGCCGATGGCCTTGACCACGGCGTTGGACTTGGGGGCCATCGCGCAGTGGATCACGGCGTGCGCGAGGTTGATCTGCCCCTCGGGCAGCCCGATGAGCTGCACCGCCTGCGCCGCGGCCACCGCCGTCTGCAGGCAGGTGGGGTCGGCCATGCCGACGTCCTCGGAGGCGAAGATGACGATGCGGCGGGCGATGAAGCGCGGGTCTTCGCCGGCCTCGATCATGCGGGCGAGGTAGTGCAGCGCGGCGTCGGCGTCGGAGCCGCGCATCGACTTGATGAACGCGCTGATCACGTCGTAGTGCTGGTCGCCCTGCCGGTCGTAGCGGACGGCCGCCTTGTCCACGGCCTTCTCCACGACCTCCACCGTGATGTCGTCGGCCAGCAGCGCCGCCGCCTCCAGGTAGGTCAGCGACCGGCGCGCGTCGCCGCCCGCGAGGCGTACGAGATGCTCCAGGGCCTCGGGGGCGAGCGTGGCCCGGCCGCCGAGGCCGCGCGGGTCGGACACCGCGCGCCGCAGGACGGCGCGCACGTCGTCTTCGGACAGGGACTCCAGCGTGAGCAGCAGCGAGCGCGACAGCAGCGGCGAGATGACGGAGAAGAACGGGTTTTCGGTGGTGGCGCCGATGAAGGTGACCCAGCGGTTCTCCACGGCGGGCAGCAGGGCGTCCTGCTGGGCCTTGTTGAAGCGGTGCACCTCGTCGACGAACAGCACGGTCTGGCGGCCGGTCATGCCGAGCTCGCGGCGCGCGTTGTCGATCGCGGCGCGCACGTCCTTGACGCCGGCGGAGACGGCGGAGATCTCGACGAAGCGGCGCTGGGTGACGTTGGAGACGACGTAGGCGAGCGTGGTCTTGCCCGTGCCGGGCGGCCCCCACAGGAACAGCGACATGGGAGCCTCGCTCTCGACCAGGCGCCGCAGCGGGGTGCCCGGGCCGAGCAGGTGCCGCTGGCCGATCACCTCGTCGAGCGTGCGGGGGCGCATGCGCACCGCGAGGGGCTGCGGGGTGGCCTCCTCAGCCGCCGAGTCGAACAGGCTATCCACAAAGCGAGATTACACGCTGGAACGCACCCACCGGTCCCGTCGAGCCACACGGGGCCGCCCGCCCGGAGACCCGGGGTCGCCGGCCCGGAGGCCCGCTCACGACCACACGGCCCTGGCGCCCGAGTCGCCGGACTGGAAGACGTAGGAGGCGCAGACGGCCGCCAGCGCCACCGTCAGCACGGCGAGGACCATCGTGACGGGCCGGCCGAAGCGGTCGCGGCCGACGGAGTCGCGGGCCGGGTGGGTGGCGTACACGAGCAGCAGGGCCACCGCCCCCAGCCCCAGCGCCGACGTCAGCAGCGGGGTGGCGAAGCTCTCGTGCGCGGAGATCCGGGCCGCCATCTCGCCCTCGGCGGTGCCGAAGCGGGCCTCCTTGAGGCTCTCGCCGCTCTCCTTGGCCGCGAAGACCGCCGCGGGAGCCGCCAGGGCCAGCAGCACGACCGCCCACGCCACGTACGGGCGCACGCGCGGCAGCAGCGCGTACGCCACCGCGACCACGACGAGCAGCGGGGTCAGCACCACGGCGAAGTGAATGATCAGTGGATGGGCCGGCAGGCCCAGGATCTGGTCGAACATGGTGGCCTCCTTGGTGCTCATTTCAACTACGTCCGCGGCCACCATAAGGTTCGCGACCCCAGCAGTCGCAGGTGCGGCTTTCGCCACTTACGTCCGTCACATATCGGAGGCCGGTAGCATTCGCGGAGTTGTTTGGTCATTCCTTGGCAAAGACGAGAGGACATAGCGGTGAGCGGCGACGACCGCCAGAACGAAGAGGACCGCCAGAAAGAGCTGGCGCGGGAGCACAAGGAGCGGCAGGCGAAGCGCGCGGCCGAGCAGAGCGCCAAGGCAAGGCGGAACACCTTCATCGGCGCGGCCGTGGCGGTCGTGGTGGTGGCGGGCGGCATCTTCGCCGCCACCACGCTGGTGGGCAACGACGGCGCGAGCAACGCGGCGGCTCAGCCGTCGGCCTCCGCCTCGGCCTCGGCCTCGCCCTCCGGCACGCCCGTCCTGCCGACGGCGCTGCCGAGCTCCACGCCCCGGAAGGCGAGCGACATCACCTGCACGTACAAGCGGGACAACTCGGTCCCGCACAAGTTCGTGGGGCTGCCGCCGAAGAAGCCCAACATGAAGCTCTCGACGATGACGATCAAGACCAATCACGGTGACATCGTCATCGACGTGGACCCGAACGCCACCCCGTGCTCGGTCAACTCGATGGCCTTCCTCGCCAAGAAGGGCTTCTACGAGGGCAACAAGTGCCACCGCCTGGCCAAGCCGGAGACCTCGGGCCTGTACCTGCTGCAGTGCGGTGACCCGCAGGCCAAGGCCGACGGCAAGAACAAGACCGACGGCCAGGGCAACGCCGGCTACGTCTTCGCGGACGAGGCCGTGGACGTCATGCCGTACAGCAGGGGCGTGGTCTTCCTGACCCAGCCGCTCGACGCGGCCGGGCAGAACAGCAGCCAGTTCGCCATCTCCCTGTCGGACGAGAACACCCAGCTGGAGCAGGTGTACTCGGTGCTGGGCGTGGTGAAGTCCGGCCTGGAGATCATCGACAAGGTGGCCGAGGGCGGCGTCATCGTCAACCCCGACGACATCACGGGCGACGGCGGCTCCACCGCGCCGAAGATCCCGGTCATCATCAAGAAGGTCATCCTGAAGTAGGGGACCTCACGCGAAAGGGCCGGGGCGGTCACCGCCCCGGCCCTTTCCTTCGTGACCGTTACGCCTCGGTCTTCGGCTGGGCGTCGACGCCCGCCTCCTTGCGCTGGTCGGCCGTGATCGGCGTCGGCGCGCCCGTGAGCGGGTCGAAGCCGGAGGCCGTCTTCGGGAACGCGATCACGTCGCGGATCGAGTCACCGCCGGACAGCAGCATGCAGATCCGGTCCCAGCCGTAGGCGATGCCGCCGTGCGGGGGCGGGCCGTACTTGAACGCCTCCAGCAGGAAGCCGAACTTGCTCTCCGCCTCCTCCTTGGAGATGCCGAGCACGTCGAAGACGCGCTGCTGCATCTCGGCCCGGTGGATACGGATGGAGCCGCCGCCGATCTCCATGCCGTTGCAGACCATGTCGTAGGCGTAGGCCAGCGCCTCGCCCGGGTGGTCCTGGAAGGTGTCGGCCCACTCCGGCTTCGGGCCGGTGAACGGGTGGTGCACGGCCGTCCAGCCGCCCTCGCCGTCCTCCTCGAACATGGGGGCGTCGACCACCCACAGGAACGACCACTGCGACTCGTCGATGAGGCCGCAGCGGCGCCCGATCTCCAGGCGGGCCGCGCCGAGCAGGTCGCGGGAGGCGTTGCGGGCGCCGGCGGCGAAGAAGATCGCGTCGCCCGGCTTTGCGCCGACCTTCTCGGCCAGCCCGGACAGCTCCTGCTCCGACAGGTTCTTGGCGACGGGGCCGCCCAGGGTGCCGTCCTCCTGCACCAGCACGTACGCCAGGCCCTTGGCGCCGCGCGAGCGCGCCCACTCCTGCCAGCCGTCGAGCTCCTTGCGGGTCTGCGAGGCCCCGCCGGGCATGACGACGGCGCCCACGTAGTCGGCCTGGAAGACCCGGAACGAGGTGCTGGAGAAGTATTCGGTCATCTCGACGAGCTCCTGGCCGAAGCGCAGGTCGGGCTTGTCGGAGCCGTAGCGGGCCATCGCGTCGGCGTAGGTCATGCGCGGCAGCGGGGTCGGCAGCTCGTAGCCGACGATCTCCTTCCACAGCCGGCCGATCAGCTTCTCGCCGACCGCGATGACGTCCTCCTGGTCCACGAAGGACATCTCGACGTCGATCTGGGTGAACTCCGGCTGCCGGTCGGCCCGCAGGTCCTCGTCGCGGTAGCACTTGGCGAGCTGGTAGTAGCGCTCCAGCCCGGCCACCTGGAGCAGCTGCTTGAACAGCTGCGGCGACTGCGGCAGCGCGTACCAGTTGCCGGGCTGCAGGCGCACCGGCACCAGGAAGTCGCGGGCGCCCTCGGGCGTGGAGCGGGTCAGTGTCGGCGTCTCGACGTAGACAAAGCCGAGCTCGTGCATCACCTCGTTGGCCAGGTAGGTGGCCTTGGAGCGGGTGCGCATCGCGTTGGCGACCTGCTGGCGGCGGATGTCGAGGTAGCGGTACTTCAGCCGCGCCTCCTCCGAGACGCCCACGTTGCCCTCGATCGGGAACGGCAGCGGCGCGGACTCGCTCAGCACCTCGACCCGCTCGGCCACCACCTCGATCGCGCCCGTCGGCAGGTCGGGGTTCTCGTTGCCCTCGGGCCGCACCCTGACCTGGCCGACGACCTGCACGCAGTATTCGGCGCGCAGGTCGTGGGCGTGGTCCTCCTCGCGGAAGACCACCTGCGCCGAGCCGGAGGCGTCACGCAGGTCGATGAAGACGACGCCGCCGTGGTCACGGCGGCGGGCCACCCATCCTGCGAGCGTCACCTGCTGCCCGGCGTGCTCCTCACGGAGCGACCCGGCGGTATGCGTGCGGATCACTGCACAATCCCTTCGTACGGATAGGCGAAGGAGGGGGAGCCGGTCACTGCACCTTCTCCTTCAAGACGTCGACGACCTGGGCCAGCGGCACCTCGGTCTGCTCGGCGGTGGCCAGGTCCTTCACTTGTACGGCCTCGGCCGCGAGGTCGCGCTCGCCCAGGATCAGCGCGAAGCGGGCGCCGGAACGGTCGGCCCCCTTCATCGCCCCCTTGAGCCCCTTGCCGCCGAAGGCCAGGTCGGCGCTGACGCCCGCCTCGCGCAGCTCGTCGACGAGCAGGAACATGCGGCGGCGCGCGTCGTCACCCAGCGGGACACCGTACACCTGGACACGTCGCGGCGCGGTGTCGTCGCCGAGCAACCCCTCGGCCTCCATGGCGAGGAACGTGCGGTCGACGCCGAGCGCCCATCCGACGCTGGGCAGGGGCGGGCCGTCGAGCATCTCGCTGAGGCCGTCGTAGCGCCCGCCGCCGCCCACGGCCGACTGGGAGCCGAGCCCGTCGTGCACGAACTCGAAGGTGGTGCGCGTGTAGTAGTCGAGCCCGCGCACCAGCCGCGGGTCGTCCTCGAAGGTGATCCCTGAGGCCGTCAGCAGGGCGCGGACCTCCTCGTGGTAGGCCCGGCAGGCCGCGCACAGGTGGTCGACGACCAGCGGCGCGTCTGCGAGCTGCGCCTGCACCTCGGGCCGCTTGTCGTCGAGCACCCGCAGCGGGTTGATCTCGATGCGGGCCCGGGTGTCGTCGTCGAGGTCGAGCCCGCGCAGGAACTCCTGCAGCGCCGCCCGGTAGGCGGGCCTGCAGTTCTTGTCGCCGAGGCTGTTGAGCAGCAGCCGGACCTGCTTGAGGTCGAGCGAGGCGAACCCGCGGGCGCCCAGCACGATCAGCTCGGCGTCGAGCGCCGGGTCCTCGGCGCCGAGCGCCTCGGCCCCGACCTGCCAGAAGTGGCGGTAGCGGCCCTTCTGCGAGCGCTCGTAGCGGAACTGGCTGCCGGAATACCACAACTTGACCGGGAGCTGGCCGTTGTGCAGGTTGTGCTGCAGCACCGCGCGCACGACCGAGGCCGTGCCCTCGGGGCGCAGGGTCAGGGAGCGGCCCGCCTTGTCGGGGAAGGTGTACATCTCCTTGGAGACGATGTCGGTCGACTCGCCTACGCCCCTGGCGAACAGTTGCGTGTCTTCGAAGACAGGCGTCTCGATGTAGCCGTAGCCCGCCCGGCGCAGCGGCGCGGCCAGGGCCTCGCGCACGGCGAGGACCCGCTCGGAGCGGGGCGGCAGCCAGTCGAAGGTGCCCTTGGGTGCTTGGAAGCTCATTAGATCCCTCGTGTGGGACCGGCGTGCGGCGCTGCTTCCTTCAGGTATGGGTTGGTCGCGCGCTCGCGGCCGATCGTGGTCTGTGGTCCGTGGCCCGGCAGGACGACCGTATCGTCAGGCAGCGGCAGACACTTGGTAGCCAGGCTGCGCAGGATCGTCGGATAGTCGCCGCCGGGAAGGTCGGAGCGGCCGATGGAGCCGGCGAACAGCAGGTCGCCCGAGAACATGATCTCGTCGCCGGGCAGCCGGAAGCTCACCGACCCCCTGGTATGGCCGGGCGTGTGGTCGACCACGAACTCCAGGCCGGCGAGCGGCAGCACGGCGCCGTCGGACAGCTCGCGCACGTCGTCGGGCTCGCTCAGCGTGATGCCGCCGAACAGCGAGGCGCTGGTGTCGGACCAGCCCGCGGCGGGGTCGCTCAGCAGGTGGCGGTCGTCGGGGTGGATCCACGCGGGCACGTCGCGCGCGCCGCACACGGGGGCCACCGACCAGACGTGGTCGAGGTGGCCGTGGGTGAGCAGGACCGCGACGGGCTTGAGGCGGTGCTCGCGCAGCAGCTCGTCGACGCCGTCGGTCGCGTCCTGACCTGGATCGACGATCACGCACTCCTCGCCGGCCGCGGGCGCGACGACGTAACAATTGGTCTGGAAGGCCCCTGCGGGGAAGCCTGCGATGAGCATCTGCCTCAGGTGATCTCGTCGAAAAGCCAATGGGAATGTAACCGAAGGGTACCGGTGCGGGTCGCCGGGCTGCGAATCATTACCCGTTGGCCGATACGATTCGCCCACCTCAGTTGATTGACTATGGGAGGCAAAGCGGTGGCCACGGGGAAGGACCGGCAGAAGCAGCTGGCACGCGAGCACTACGAGCGGCAGATGCAGCGCCGCATCGAGCGCGAGCAGAAGGCCAAGCGCACGGCGATCATCGGCTCCACCGTGGGCGTGGTGATCGTGGTCGGCGGCATCGTGGCCGCGGTCGCGCTGCTCGGCGGCAACGACACGGGCACCGAGGCGGCCGCCTCGCCGTCGGCCGCGGCGACGCCGGCCGACACCGCCCAGGCGTCGGCGAGCACGGGCCCCAAGCCGTACGACGCCAAGACCGGCACGTGCGACTACGTCAAGGACAGCTCCGGCGGCACGGTCAAGGACGTCGGGATGCCGCCGACCAAGGTCAAGACCGAGCCCGCCACGAAGACGATGACGTTCAAGACGAACCTGGGCGACATCGTGGTCGAGCTGAACAACGCCAAGGCGCCGTGCACGACCAACTCGCTGGAGTTCCTGGCGAAGAAGAACTATTACGACGGCAGCAAGTGCCACCGGCTCGGCAGCGACCAGTTCCCGATGCTGCAGTGCGGCGACCCGACCGCCAAGGCGGACGGCAAGAACCAGACCGACGGCCAGGGCGGCCCCGGCTACGTGATGGCCGAGGAGAACCTCCAGGGCGCCCAGTACAAGCGCGGCGTGATGGCCATGGCCAAAACGAACGCACCCGGCAGCACCGGCAGCCAGTTCTTCCTCGTTTACGGGGACATCGGGCTCACCCCGGATTACACGCCGGTGGGTACGATCACCAAGGGGCTCGACATCCTGGACAAGGTGAACAAAGCAGGCAACATCCCTGGCGCCATGGGAGATGGGACGGGAGCACCAAAGCAAACCGTCGAAATCAAAGACGTGACAATCGCCGGCAAGAGCTGACGTAATACAAACTAGGGGCGAAGTAGTCCCGAAGGGTCTGATGGATAGTGCGGGAGGACACGGTGAGCACCGACCCGTGGGGCCGGGTAGACGACGACGGCACCGTCTACGTGCGTACGGCTGAGGGAGAGCGGGCCGTCGGCTCCTGGCAGGCCGGTGAACCCGAAGAGGCACTGGCCTACTTCCATCGCAAGTACGACGAGCTGGCCGGCCAGGTACAGCTGCTCGAACAGCGGGTCAGGGGCACCGATCTGGCCCCGGCGCAGGCCGAGGCGAGCATCACCAAGCTGCGCGAGGCCGTCTCCGAAGCGCACGCCATCGGAGACCTCGACGCGCTGACGCGGCGCCTCGACGGCCTGACCGAGCTCGTCGCACAGCGCCGCGAGGAGGTCAAGGCGGCCCGCGAGCAGGCGCGGGCCGAGGCCAGGGCGGTCAAGGAGCGCATCGTCGCCGAGGCCGAGCGCATCGCCGACGAGACCACCCACTGGAAGTCGGGCGGCGAACGGCTGCGCCAGCTCGTCGAGGAGTGGAAGGCCGCCGACCGCATCGACCGGGTCACCGAGGCCGCGCTGTGGAAGCGGCTGTCGGCCGCGCGCACGGCGTTCGCCAAGCGGCGCAAGGCGTACTTCGCGGGGCTGGACGAGCAGCGCGAGGGCGTGCGCGCCGAGAAGGAGCGCATCGTCGCCGAGGCCGAGGCCATCGCCGACTCCACCGACTGGGGCCAGACCGCGGCGATCTACCGCGAGCTGATGCAGCAGTGGAAGAACGCGGGCCGCGCCTCCCGGGAGGCCGAGGACGAGCTGTGGGCGCGCTTCAAGGCCGCCCAGGACCAGTTCTTCCAGGCCCGTTCGGCGGTGTTCGCCGAGCGTGACGCCTCGCTGGCCGCCAACGCGGAGGTCAAGGAGGAGCTGCTGGCCGAGGCCGAGAAGATCCTGCCGGTCACCGACGTCCGCACGGCCAGGGCCGCGCTGCGGCACATCCTGGAGCGCTGGGAGGCCGCCGGGCCGGTGCCGCGCGAGCAGCGCGACCGGCTGGAGGGCGGGCTGCGCAAGGTCGACGAGGCCGTGCGCAAGGCCGAGGACGCCGAGTGGAAGCGCTCCAACCCCGAGGCCAGGGCCCGCGCCCAGAGCACGGTGGACCAGCTGCGCACCTCGATCGAGCAGCTGGAGAAGCGGCTGTCCAAGGCGCAGGCCGCCGGGCGGGCGAAGGACGTCAAGGAGGCCGAGGAGGCCCTGATCGCCCGCCGTTCGTGGCTGGCGGAGGCCGAGCGCACCCTCACCGAGTTCAGCTGAGGGCACCGTGTTCGGCTGAGGGCACCGAGTTCAGCTGAGCGATCCCCGGGTCGCCGTCGTTCGGATCGGGCGGCGCGCGACGGGGCCCGGGACCTAGGCTGACGGGCATGGATCCCGTCACGGCCGCGCGCGCCTTCGTCGAAGAGCTCTTCCCCGGCGCCCTGTACGCCTACGTCGGCGGCAGCGTGCTCTCGGGGCGCCGCACCGGCGCCTGCGGCCTCGACGTCGTGGTGGTGCTCGACGGCCTGCCGGCGCCGTACCGCGAGTCGCTGCGCTGGCGCGAGTGGCCGGTGGAGCTGTTCGTGCACAGCGAGACCAGCCTGGCCGCCTACATCGAGCACGACTTCGAGCGACGGCGGCCCGCTCTGCCGCGCATCTGCGCCGACGGCGCCGTGGTGACCGACCGCACCGGCGGCCGGGCCAGCGACCTGCAGAACACCTTGTCCGAACGGCTCGCGGCCGGCCCGTCCGGCCTCACCCAGGGACAGGCCGAGCGGTTCAGGTACGTGCTGTCGGACCTGCTCGACGACCTCGCCGACGCCGCCGATCCGGGCGAGCGGGCGTTCATCGGCTGGGAGGTCGTCCAGGCGACCGCCAGGACGGCGCTCGGCGTGGGGCGGGCGTGGCAGGGCAGCGGCAAGTGGCTGCTGCGCGAGCTGCGCGCCCACGATGCCCGGCTGGCCGATGAGCTGCTGGCCGCACCCGACGACCCCGCCAGGCTGGCCGCGGTGGCCACGGACGTCCTTGAGCGGGCCGGAGGACGCCTCTGGGAGGGCTACCGGGCCCAGGGGGACCCCTTCCACCAGCCGCTGCGCCACGTGCCCTCAGGGACGCTCTCCGGCGAAACGGCGCAAAGCGGTGGGATGCGGCGGCTGGCCGCCATCAGCGGCGCCACCACCGGCTCCTCCCGGCTGTGGATGGGCCAGACGCACGTCGCCCCCGCCACCCGCTCCTCCGACCACCACCACGGCGCCTCCGAGACGGCCATCTACGTGGTCAGCGGGCGGCCGTCGTTCGTGTTCCTGGAGGACGACAAGGAGGTGCGCGTCGACGCCGGGCCCGGCGACTACGTGTTCGTGCCGCCGTACGTGCCGCACCGCGAGGAGAACCCCGACCCCTCGCAGGAGGCGGTCGTGGTGATCGCGCGCAGCACGCAGGAGGCCATCGTCGTCAACCTGCCCGACCTGCGCCAGCACTGAGCTCAGCTGCCCGGCCTGCGCCGGCACTGAGCTCAGCTGCCGGCGCCGCTCACCCGGTAGACGTCGAACACGCCTTGGATGCTGCGCACCGCCTTGAGCACGTGGCCCAGATGCTTGGGGTCGCCCATCTCGAAGGTGAACTTGCTGATCGCCACCCGGTCGCGCGACGTCGTCACCGAAGCGCTGAGGATGTTGACGTGCTGGTCCGACAGCGTACGCGTGACGTCGGACAGCAGCCGCGGCCGGTCGAGCGCCTCCACCTGGATCGCCACCAGGAACACGCTGTCGTCGCTCGGCGACCAGCTCACCTCCACCAGGCGGTCGGGCTGCGACTTGAGCTGCTGCACGTTCGTGCAGTCGGCCCGGTGCACCGACACGCCGTGGCCCCTGGTGACGAACCCGACGATCTCGTCGCCGGGCACCGGGGTGCAGCACTTCGACAGGCGTACCCACACGTCGGCGTCGCCCGCCACCACCACGCCCGCGCCGCCACCGCCACGGGGACGGCCGCGCAGCCGCGTCGGCAGCGCGGTCTCGGCGATGTCCTCCTCGGCGCTGTCGACGCCGCCGATCGAGGCCACCAGCTTCTGCACGACCGCCTGGGCCGCGATGTGGCCCTCGCCGACGGCCGCGTACAGGGCCGACACGTCGGGATAGCGCAGATCGCGGGCCAGCGCCAGCAGCGCCTCACCCGACATCAGCCGCTGCAGCGGCAGGCCCTGCTTGCGCATGGCCCGGCCGATGGCCTCCTTGCCCGCCTCGATCGCGGTCTCGCGGCGCTCCTTGGAGAACCACTGCCGGATCTTGTTGCGGGCCCGGCCCGACTTGACGAACTTCAGCCAGTCGCGCGACGGCCCCGCGTCGGGCGACTTGGAGGTGAAGATCTCCACCGTGTCGCCGTTGCCGAGCCGCGACTCCAGCGGCACCAGCCGCCCGTTGACGCGGGCGCCGATGCAGCGGTGACCCACCTCCGTGTGCACCGCGTACGCGAAGTCGACCGGCGTGGCCCCCTCGGGCAGGGCGATGACCTGGCCCTTCGGGGTGAACACGTACACCTCGGAGACCGACAGGTCGAACCGCAGCGACTCCAGGAACTCGCCCGGGTCGGAGGTCTCCTTCTGCCAGTCGAGGAGCTGGCGCAGCCAGGCCATGTCGCTGCCCGGCTTGACCTTGCCCGTGGGGCCGGGGGCGCCGACCTCCTCCTTGTACTTCCAGTGCGCGGCCACGCCGTACTCGGCCCTGTGGTGCATCGCGTGGGTGCGGATCTGCAGCTCCACCGGCTTGCCCTCAGGACCGATCACCGTGGTGTGCAGCGACTGGTACATGTTGAACTTGGGCATCGCGATGTAGTCCTTGAAGCGGCCCGGCACCGGGTTCCACCTGGCGTGGATGGTGCCGAGCGCGGCGTAGCAGTCGCGCACGCTGTCGACGAGGACCCGGATGCCCACCAGGTCGTAGATGTCGTCGAACGCGACATCCCTGGCGATCATCTTCTGGTAGACCGAGTAGTAGTGCTTCGGCCGGCCCTTCACCACCGCGCGGATCTTCGCCTCGCGCAGGTCGCCGTGGACCTTCTCGATGACCTCCTGGAGGAACAGGTCTCTGCGCGGTGCCCGCTCCGAGACCATGCGGGCGATCTCGTCGTACCGCTTGGGGTAGAGCATGGCGAACGCGAGGTCCTCCAGCTCCCACTTGATCGTGTTCATGCCCAGCCGGTGCGCCAGCGGCGCGAAGATCTCCAGCACCTCGCGCGACTTCTGGTGCCGCTTGTGCTCCGGCAGGTACCGCATGGTGCGCATGTTGTGCAGGCGGTCGGCCAGCTTGATGATCAGTACGCGGATGTCGCGGGACATGGCCACGACCATCTTGCGCACGGTCTCGGCCTGCGCGGCGTCGCCGAACTTGACCTTGTCGAGCTTGGTGACGCCGTCGACCAGGGAGCCGATCGTGTCGCCGAAGTCGGCGCGCAGCTCGTCGAGGCTGTAGGCGGTGTCCTCGACCGTGTCGTGCAGCAGCGCCGCGCACAACGTCTCGTCGTCGGTGCCCAGCTCGGCCAGGATCGTCGCCACCGCCAGCGGATGCGTGATGTACGGGTCGCCCGACTTCCGCTTCTGGTCACGATGATGGTAGGCGGCCACGTCGTAGGCGCGCTCGATCAGCCGCAGGTCCGCCTTCGGATGGGTCGCCCTGACCGTGCGGAACAGCGGCTCCAGCACCGGGTTCATGGCCCCACCCCCAAACCGCCTTCGGCGCACCGCCGGCACGCCGGGCGTCTCGGCATTGCCTGAGTCGGCTACCTCGGGCACGACCACTTCACGGGGCACTCAGACTCCTCCCGCACCGACTCCCCACGCAAAAGCTCCTCACGTTTCGAGTCCAGATCCCCCCAGTGTATCCAGGCGGCGAACCCGGACCGCCGCGGGCCGGGCTCAGACGATCACCAGGGAGTGCAGCTCCACCCCCGTCAACCGCTCCCGCCCCTTGAGAAAGGCCAGCTCCATCAGCACGGCGATGCCGACGACCTCGGCTCCGGCCCTCTCCACCAGCTCCACGGCCGCCTTCGCCGTGCCGCCCGTGGCCAGCACGTCGTCGACGATGAGCACCCGGTCACCGGGCGCGAACGCGTCACGGTGCACCTCGATGGTCGCGGAGCCGTACTCCAGATCGTAGGACTCTTCCAGGGTCGCGGCGGGCAGTTTCCCCTTCTTGCGCACCGGGACGAACCCCGCCGCCGCCCGGTACGCCACCGGCGCGGCGAGAATGAAGCCACGTGCCTCGATGCCCACGATCTTGTCCACCTGGTGCAGGCCGGCCAGCTCGTCCACCACGGCCGCCATCGCCACCGGGTCGGCCAGCAGCGGGGTGATGTCCTTGAACATGACCCCGGGCTTGGGGTAGTCGGGCACATCCCTGATCCGGTCGAGGATCAGCGTGCTCAGCTCGGTCATGGGTGTTTCCCTCGCATTTCTCCACTGGCCGTCTGCCGGGCTCCATGATGGTGCATCCGGGCACCCCCTCGTACCGCCGCCCGATGCTTCGGGCCGCGCCCGTGGGGCCCTTCAGGCGGTTCGCGGGCGTACCCCGGACAACGGGACGGCGCCCCCGCCCCGTCGCGGGGCGAGGGCGCCGTACGGACGCCTGCGGCGCTCAGCCCTTGGCTACGGCCGCGCTTTTGGAGCCCTTGGAGCCCTTGGACCCCTTGCCGCCACCTCCCGTGGAGGCCAGCCGCCTGGCGATGGCCTGGTACTTCGGCTCGCGCTCCTTCAGCGTCACCAGCAGCGGCGTGGCGACGCACAGCGACGAGTACGTACCGACGATCATGCCGACGAACAGCGACAGCGACAGGTCCTTCAGCGTGCCGGCGCCGAGCACCGTCGTGCCGATGAACAGGATCGCCGCCACCGGCAGGATCGCGACCAGCGAGGTGTTCAGCGACCGGATCAGCGTGTGGTTGAGCGCGTTGTTCGCGGCCATCGAGTACGTCTGCTTCGACGTGTGCCCCAGCTTGGCCGTGACCTCCTTGATCATGTCGAACACCACGACCGCGTCGTAGAGCGAGTAACCGAGGATGGTCAGGAAGCCCAGCAGCGTCGCGGGCGTGACCTCGAAGCCCGACCAGGCGTAGATGCCGGCCGTGATGACGAGGTCGTGCACGAGCGCGACGATGGCGGCCAGCGCCATCTTCGGCTCGAACGCCATCGACAGGTACAGGATGATCGCCAGCATGAAGACGCCCAGGCCGATCCACGCCTTCTGCGACACCTCACCGCCCCAGGACGGGCCGATGGCCTGGATGCTCACCTGGTCGACCGGGACGTTGAAGTCCTTGGAGATGGCGCTCTGCACCTGGGCCCGGGTGTCCTCCGACAGGCTCTCGGTGGTCGCCCGCCAGCCGTCGGTGCCGGCCTGCTGGACGATCACCTGGTGCACGCCCTCGTCGAGGACGGACTGGCGGACCTCCTGGACGGAGGTCTGGCCCGCCTTGAACGAGAAGATCGTGCCGCCCTTGAACTCCACGCCGAGGTTGAGCCCGTTGATCAGCAGCCCGGCCAGCGAGACGACCAGCAGCAGGCCGGACAGGCTGTACCACAGGCGCCACTTGCCGACGAAGTCGACATCGATCTCGCCGCGATAGAGGCGACGCGCAAGTCCCATCTCAGGCCTCCTGCGGAGTGGTCGTGCGGCCGGTCGACGCCGTGTCGCTCATGCGCTCGGCATCGAGACCCGACAGCGGGTGCCCCTTGGCGAAGAACTTCAGCTTCGCCAGCAGGGCGATGAACGGCTTGGTGAACAGGAACACCACCACGATGTCGATCAGCGTGGTCAGGCCCATCGCGAACGCGAACCCGGCCACACCGCCCACCGCCAGGAAGTACAGCACGATCGCGGCGATGAACATGACGGCGTCGGCGATCAGGATCGTGCGCCGGGCACGGACCCAGGCCACCTCGACGGCCGCGCGAAGCGTCCGCCGACCTTCCTTCATCTCATCACGAATACGTTCGAAGTACACGATGAAGGAGTCGGCGGTGATACCGATCGAGACCACCAAACCGATGATGTGCGGCAGCGAGAGCCGGAAGCCGGCGTTGTGGCCGAGCACGACCACCGCCGTGTACGTCAGGATCGTCGCCACCACGAGGCTCAGCACCGCCACGATGCCGAGACCCCGGTAGTAGAGCAGGCAGTAGAGCACGACGAGGCCCAGCCCGATGATGCCGGCGATGAGGCCGCCCTGGAGCTGGTCCTGGCCGAGCGTCGAGGACACGGTGTCCACCGAGCTGCGGTTGAACTTCAGCGGCAGCGCGCCGTACTTGAGCTGGTCGGCCAGGTTGGTGGCGCTGACCTGGTCGAAGCCGCCGGTGATCTCGGCCCGGCCGCCGGGGATCGGGCCCTGGATGACCGGAGCGGTGATGACGACGCCGTCGAGCACGACCGCGACCATGTTGCGCGGCTCGGGCGAGTTGTAGGCGGCGGTGGTGAGCTTGCCCCACTCGCCGGCGCCCTTGCTCTTGAAGTCGAGCTGGACGACCCACTCCGTGGTGCCCTGGCGCACGCCCGCCGAGGCCGTGTCGATGTCGGTGCCGACGACCTTGGCGACGTCGAGGACGTACTTGTAGCTGCCGTCGGTCTCACAGGCCGCGTACTGCTTCTTCGGGTCGTCCTGGACGCCCTGGCCGCGGTTGGCGGGGTTGCTGCAGTCGAGCTTGTTGAACTGCTGGAGCACCGCCGGGTCGATGCCCGTGGTGTCGATGCCGGCGTTGGGGTCTTGGGCGGGGGGCGTGCTCGGCTGGCCGCTCGGCGTGGCCTTGGCCGTCGGGGACGCCTTGGCCTCCTGCCCCTTCTTGCCGCCCTGCTCCTGGTTCTTGCCGTCCTGGCCGGTCTGCTGCTTACCGTCCTGGCCGGTCTGCTGCTTGCCGTCCTGGCCGGTCTGCTGCTTGCCGTCGCCGTCCTGGGCGGGGGTCGAGGCCGCGGGCGTCGGGGCGGTCAGCGCCGACGACAGCGCCTTGCCCGTCGGGCTGGCGCTCGGCGTCGTGATCGACTGCTGCGTGGACGGCTTGGTGGACGGCTGCTTGGACGGCTGGGCCGTCGGGGAGGTGGAGGTGCCGGCCGACGGGCTCGCGGAGCCCGACGGCGAGCCGCTCGGCGTCGGAGCGTTGGTGGCCAGGTTCTGCGGGGCCTGCGTGGCGGCCACGGCGAGCACCTGGCGGAAGCGCAGCTCCGCGGTGGTCGCGACCAGCTTGATGGCCTCGTTCTGACCGACACCCGGGATCGAGATGATGATGTTGTCGCCGGACTTGGCGACCTCGGCGTCGGAGATTCCGGTGCCGTTGACCCGGTCGCGGATGATGTTGACCGCGCGGTCGAGGATCTCCTCGGGCGGCGACGCGTTGTTCTGGGTCACGGGGGACAGAGTCACCGTGGTGCCGCCGGCGAGGTCGAGGCCCAGCTTCGGCGTGAACGCCTTCTGCAGGAACATCGTCCCGCCCAGGGCGAGGATGAGCGCCAGAAGCACGAGGAGCGTACGCCCCGGTCGGCTGTGGCGGCTGGTCGGTCGGGCCACTGGTCGTCAGTTCTTTCGGATAGAGGTTTGTCGCAGAGCTTAGTCAGGACTGCTTGGTACTGGAGCCCTGGTCGCCGTCGCGCTCTACGGTGGCCTCGGACTCCCTCTTGCCCTCTTCGCCGAGTTCGACCTGGTCAGCGGCCGACTCGTCGTCACTCACCGGGGTGTCGCCGGGAGTGACGACGCGGCCGATCGCGGCCTTCACCCAGCGGGTCTCGATCCCTGGCGCGATCTCGAGGATGACGTCCTCGTTGTCCACGGCCACGACGTTCGCGAACAGACCCGTCGTGGTCATGACCCGGGTGCCGGGCGCCAGGGAGTTCTGCATCTTGATCGCCTCTTGCTGGCGCTTGCGCTGCGGGCGGATCAGCAGGAAGTAGAACACCACCACCAGCAGAATCAGCGGCAGGATGCTGCTGAGTTGTCCCATGTCCATAAGGGGCGACCTTCCATTGTCGTACAAGAAGTTGACACCGGCCTCGCGCCGGAAATTCCGTGCGTTGCGTCGGGGCCGCGCCGCTCAGCCCGTCAGCCTACACAGCCAGCCAAGCCACGGAGTGTAGGCGCTTGTTGCGAAACGCGGCAACGAGGCAGCGTTTCGGCGCGCGGGGAAGTTCCCATTTTGAAATGGTTGCAACCGATCTGTGATCACTCGAAAAGTGACGCTCCGAACGCATCTGGTGGCGGAGTCATGCCCAGGTGCACCCACGCCGCCGCCGTCGCCACCCGGCCGCGCGGGGTTCTGGCCAGCAGCCCCTGCCGTACGAGGAACGGCTCGGCCACCACCTCCACCGTCTCCGGCTCCTCCCCCACGGCCACCGCCAGCGTCGACAGGCCGACCGGGCCCCCGCCGAACTTCTTCAGCAGCACGCCCAGCACCGCCCGGTCGAGCCGGTCGAGCCCCTCGCCGTCCACCTCGTACAGGTTGAGCGCCGCCGCCGCGATGTCACGGTTGATCACCCCGTCGGCCCGCACGTCCGCGAAGTCCCGCACCCGCCTGAGCAGCCGGTTCGCGATCCGCGGCGTGCCCCGCGAACGCCTGGCGATCTCGTGCGCGCCGTCGTCCGGCAGGTCCACCCCGAGCAGCGCGGACGAGCGGCGCAGCACCTGCTCCAGCTCGGCCGTCTCGTAGAAGTCCATGTGCGCGGTGAACCCGAACCGGTCACGCAGCGGCGCCGGCAGCAACCCCGCCCGCGTGGTGGCGCCCACCAGCGTGAACGGCGCGATGTCCAGCGGGATCGCGGTGGCACCCGGCCCCTTGCCGACGACGATGTCGACCCGGAAGTCCTCCATCGCGAGATACAGCATCTCCTCCGCCGGCCTGGCCATGCGGTGGATCTCGTCGATGAACAGCACCTCACCCTCGGACAGCGTCGACAGGATCGCCGCCAGATCACCGGCCCGCTCCAGCGCCGGCCCCGAGGTGATGCGCAGCGGCGCGTTCAGCTCCGCCGCGATGATCATCGCCAGCGTCGTCTTGCCCAGCCCCGGCGCCCCGCTCATCAGCACATGATCCGGCGGGCTCTGCCGGCGCAGCGCGCTCTCCAGCACCAGCGAAAGCTGCTCACGCACCCGGCCCTGGCCGATGAACTCGCTGAGCCGCTTGGGCCGGAGCGCGGCCTCGATCTGCAGCTCGTCCCCTCCGGCCGTGGACGAAAGAATCTCCTCCCGCTCAAACCCCACGCCCGCACCTCCTCTCGCTGATCGCCATCCGGCACGCCCGGCGCCGCTGCACGACCGCCCCACGCTCCCCGGCCGGTACGGGCCGGGCCGCCGGCCCGTGGGCGGCGACCGGCAGGCGCCGGCGCCTTGAGGCCGTCGCGTCGTCGGCCTTTCGAGCCTGGGGATCGTCGGCCTTTCGAGCCTGGGGATCCGAAGATGTCACCTTGTGGTCTGCGGTCCTCACCTCAGCGCGGGCATGGCGCCGTACCAAGGGCGGGCGGGGACCGGTGGGGTCCGCGCAGGTGAGCGGCCGGGCAAGGCGGACGGGGGTCATCGGACGCTCAAGGAGCGGAGGGCGGCCTTCAGGAGGGCGGCCACCTGGGGCTGGCGGCCGGCGGCGAGCTCGGCGTCGGCGTCCGGCTCCACGGCGGCGACCGCCTCGTCGGCGTCCTTGCTGGAGTAGCCCAGCCCCACCAGGCCCGAGTGGACCTGGTCCCGCCACACCGCCACCCGCCGATCCCCGTGGAGGGCGGCGTTGACGGCCTCCTCCGGTGTGCCGAGCCGGTCCTTCAGCTCCAGGATGATGCGCTGCGCCCCCTTCTGCCCGATCCCCGGCACCTGCGTGAGCGCCTTGACGTCGCCGGAGGTCACCGCGACCCGGAGCGTGTTGGGCGTGTGCACGGCCAGCATCGCCAGGGCCAGCTTGGG
This sequence comes from Nonomuraea composti, assembly GCF_012034275.1. Lineage (NCBI taxonomy): Bacteria > Bacillati > Actinomycetota > Actinomycetes > Streptosporangiales > Streptosporangiaceae > Nonomuraea > Nonomuraea composti. Next base: position 100,124 of record NZ_JAATEP010000018.1, read on the forward strand.
GCCGACGCCGCTGGCGGTCTGCAGGAGCTCGAAGACGGCGCGCTCGTCGTCGGTGGCGAAGCCGTACAGGGTGAGTGACTCCTCGCGCACCACCAGCGACGTGGCCAGGCGGGCGTCCTCGCCCATCCTCAGCGTCGCCAGGGTGCCGGGGGTGCAGTGGGTGAGGATGCCGACGCCGCCCACCTCGATCACGGCTCCGTCCGGCGCTATCGCCGTCACCTTGCCCGCCACCGACGCAATCACAGCCGTCCTCCTGTCACTGGCCCCACCACGATCCTGCTTCCATCACCGGCTCCTGTTCATAGCGCACTCCACGCCCCGAAGCCCACTCACGACGCGCTGCACCTCGCGATCCGCCTTCCGCGCCACCGCGACCGCGGCCACGAGACCCGTACAGGCGCGCGTGGGGTGAGGAGGCGGGGGAGGTCATCGGATGGGGTTTCGGCGGGTGGCGCGGGACAGGGCCTGGGAGAGGCGGTGCTGGGCGCCGCCGCGCCACACGTGGCAGATGGCCAGGGCGAGGGCGTCGGCGGCGTCGGCGGGCTTGGGCATCTCGGCGAGCCGCAGCAGGCGGGTGACCATGGTGCCGACCTGTTTCTTGTCGGCGGTGCCGCTGCCGGTGATGGCGGCCTTGACCTCCGACGGCGTGTGCAGGGCCACGGGCAGGCCGCGGCGGGCCGCGCAGAGGATCGCGATGCCGGCCGCCTGCGCGGTGCCCATGACCGTGCGGACGTTGTGCTGGCTGAAGACCCGCTCCACCGCCACCGCGTCGGGGCGCACCTCGTCGAGCCAGCGTTCGATGCCGGCCTCGATGCCGACGAGCCGGGCCCCGAGCTCCTCGTCGGCCCCGGTGCGCACCACTCCGACGGCCACGAGGCTCAGTGGTGCGCCCGGGCGCCCCTCGACCGCGCCGACGCCGCATCGGGTCAGCCCTGGATCGACGCCCATCACCCGCACCGGCCCCGCCCTTCCGTCGCCGAACATCTGTTCGGCATGAGACTTTACTCCGGCGAGGGTGGGCGCGCAGCGGGCCGCGAAGATCCGGCGGGCGTCCGGTGGGGTCAGAAGTAGTCGAGCATGTACGGCCTGGCGGCGAAGGCGGCGTCGAGTGCCTGGTCGTATCCGTCATGTCCGGTCATGAGGCCGGCGAGGCGGAGGGTGCGGGTGGGGATCCCGGCGTAGAGGGCGGAGAATCCGTTCACTGAGAGCGTGACGCCGGGCTGCTCGACGGGCGTCGCCGTGCCCGATCCGCCGGAGATGTCCAGCCGCCACGTGCCCCCGCCCCTGATCGGGTCGTCCACGGTCACGACGGCCTCGCAGGTCACGTGCGGGGGGAAGCCGCGCCGGGCCACGGCGGTGGCCACGTCCAGCACGCGAAACATCCAGCGCACCTGCTGGACCTGCTCCTTCGTCCGCTCGCGCAGCAGCCACAGCACCGGGTCGTCCGGCGCCACGGAGGCGACGACCTCGCGGGCGATCGTGGACGCGCTGCCGACCAGGGACCACAGGGCGCGCAGGGTCTCGGGGGAGGCGGCGACGATGTTCTCGACCTCCATGGCGTCGCCCTTCCACCGGTAGACGGCGTAGCCGTCGTCGGCGAGGTAGAGGAAGTCGTCCTCGTTGGCGAGCCACAGGTTCCAGGTGTCCTCGTCCCAGGAGATGGCCCCGCTCGACCGGGCCGCGCCGTGCGCGCGGTGCAGGACGGCCATCAGCTCGGCCGCGTCGCCCGGCCCCATTCGGCGCAGCTTGACCGGCGCCGCCGGCCGGATCCCGCGCAGCGACTCGGCCGGCAGGCGCACGTTGTACTGGGCCCCGGCGTGCTCGTAGCCGACCCCGCGGTAGATGGCGGTGGTGGCCGGGAAGAGCGCGGAGACGGCGTCGCCCAGCTCGGCGGCGCGGTTGACGACCGCGCGCATGATCGTGGTGCCGACGCCGAGCCCGCGGTCCTCCGGGTTCACGGTGACGCCCGCGACCCCGGCCATCGGCTGCGGCTTGCCGTGCCACCACTGCGTGAACCTGCGCAGACGCGCCGCCGCGGCCAGCCGCGTGCCGTCGAACGCCCCCAGGTAACGCCCCTCCCCCAGCGCCGGGAGGACGGCCTTGCGCCACCTCTCCCTGTCGTCGGCCGACAGCGGGCCGAACGAGCGCTTACGCAGGTCAAGGACGTCGTCGAGATCTTCGGGAGTCAGGTCGCGTATTTCCACAAGCCGTCACCCTACGCAGCCGATGTGCGGGCGTGCGAGCGGTTTGTCTGGATCGCGAGCCGGTCGAGGTAGAGGAGCTGCGCGGCCACGAGAGCGGCCAGCGCGACGGCGACCACGACCAGCGGCGTGGCGGCGCCCAGGTCGGGCGCGGCCCCGTCGTAGCCGCTGAGCTGGTGCATCTGGGCCACCGGCGCGGTGAACATCCCCGGCTTCTGGATGACCAGCAGCGGCCAGAGCAGGTCGTGGGCGTTCACGAGGGTGACGGCGCCGGCCAGGATGCCCGCCATGGGCAGGGACGGCAGGAACACGCCGCCGAAGAAGTCGCCGCCCGCCCGTTCGGCCAGGCCCTTGCACAGGAGTGTGAGCACCAGCAGCGCCGGGACGCTCACCAGGAGCGGCGGGATGAGCGCGGGGAAGGAGTCGATGAGGCCGAGGTTGTGCACGTTCTGCCAGTTCGCGACGGTCAGCGGGCCCGCGCCGACGAACAGCCAGGGGGCGAACGGCAGCAGCAGCCACTCGCTGGCGCGGCCGAGCGGGCGCAGGCCGCCGATGCCGAGCGCCGCCAGGTAGGCCACGCCGACCGAGACGACCGCTCCGGTGATCGCGGGCGCCCAGGTGGTGAGCTGGGTGGTGAAGCTCCCGGCGGGGGTGGAGGGGGGTGAGGCGAGCACGCCGTCCATCCAGGGCCAGGCGAGGACGAGGGCGATCGCGATGACGACCACGAGCGCCCCGACGCCGGCCGCCACCCTCCCGGGGGCGGGCGCGGGGGCCGATGAGGTTCCGTCGGGCATCGAGGACGGGGTGCGGGGCGTCAGCGTGATGCGCAGGCGCGCCGTCACCGCGACGACCGTGGCGACGATCCCCAGCACGCCGAGGATCACCCCCGTGAGGGCCGCCACGGACGCCCCAGGCCCGAACTGGGCCTGCCGGAAGGCGAAGTCGTACTGGAGCCCCGCCAGCGTCTCTGTGGCCCGCTGAGGGCCTCCCTTGGTGAGCACCAGGCCGAGGGAGAACGTCTGGAGCCCCACGGCGACCACGGCCAGCGCGACGAGCAGCCCGACGACCAGCGTCGCGGGCCCGGGGGTGCCTCCGCGCAGGGCGGGCAGGAACGCGATCACGGCCAGCGCGCACACCACCCCGAACGTGCCGGCCGCGACGATCAGCCGCATCGTCCCCGGGGCGCTGCCCGGCTCGGTCAGCCCTTCGGCCAGCGTGGCCAGGCCCGACGCGTTCGGCATGAGGCCGCGCAGCCAGGCGCCGGCGACCGCCACCGGTGAGAAGACGACCACGGCCAGGGAGAGCGCGATCCGGCCCGCGCGGCGCGGCCACGTGCCCGCCCGGTCGAGTGCCAGCGCGAGCAGCGGCCCCACCACCACGGCCACCAGCAACGGGATCACAGTGAGCGAGAGCGTGAACCCGAGCGCCTGCCAGAACCCGCTCTCGCCCAGCAGCTTGCCGTAGTTCGCCATCCCCACGTAGGTGCTCTCCCGCAGGACGCCGCCGCTCTGGAAGCTGAGCCAGATCGTCTGGGCGGTCGGCAGCACCAGGGTGATGAGCGCGCCGAGCAGCGCGGGCACGGCCAGGAGCCAGCCGAGGGCGGGCGGGACGACGAAAGCCTGAGGAGGGGTGGGGGAAGTCACGTCGCCAGACCCTACGCTGCCCCGGCCCCTCGCGCACGCCACGAAACGCGTTGCGCGGAAGTGGCCGTCGTATGCCCGGATGTGCGGCGATGCCGGCATGAGCGCCTTCACGAAGGGCGAACACGACGGAGGGTCCAGCGATACGGGCATGAGCGCCCTTCACGGAGGGCGAGCACCACCACAGAGGGCGAGCACCACCACAGAGGGCGAGCACCACCACAGAGGGCGAGCACCACCACAGAGGGCGAGCACGACGGAGGGCCCGGCGCCGGCCGGGCCCTTCGCGCGATCCGCGTCCGTACGGGCTAGTCGAGCGCCGCCAGCACCTCGTCGGAGACGTCGAAGTTGGCGAAGACGTTCTGGACGTCGTCGCTGTCCTCCAGCGCGTCGATGAGGCGGAACACCTTCTTGGCGCCCTCCTCGTCGAGCGGCACGCTCATCGTCGGCAGGAAGCTGGACTCCGCCGAGTCGTAGTCGATGCCGGCGTCCTGCAGCGCCTTGCGCACCGGCACCAGGTCGCCGGCCTCGGAGACGACCTCGAAGGTGTCGCCCAGGTCGTTGACCTCCTCGGCGCCCGCGTCGAGCACGGCCATCAGCACGGTGTCCTCGTCGAGCCCGTCGGTCTTGGGCACGATCACGACACCCTTGCGGTTGAACATGTACGAGACGGACCCGGGGTCGGCCAGCGAGCCGCCGTTGCGGGTGAGGGCGACGCGCACCTCGGAGGCGGCGCGGTTGCGGTTGTCGGTCAGGCACTCGATGAGCACCGCGACACCGCCGGGCGCGTAACCCTCGTACATGATCGTCTGCCAGTCGGCGCCGCCCGCCTCCAGGCCACCGCCACGCTTGCGCGCCCGCTCGATGTTGTCGTTGGGCACGGAGTTCTTCTTCGCCTTGAAGATGGCGTCGAAGAGGGTGGGGTTGGCGTCCGGGTCAGGGCCACCGGTCCGGGCCGCCACTTCGATGTTCTTGATGAGCTTGGCGAACAGCTTGCCGCGCTTGGCGTCGAGCGCGGCCTTCTTGTGCTTCGTCGTCGCCCATTTGGAGTGGCCGGACATTACCTAGAGCTCCCTCACCATGTCTACGAAGTAACGGTGCACGCGTACGTCCCCGGTGAGCTCGGGATGGAACGACGTAGCGAGCAACGGCCCTTGACGGACCGCGACGATCCTATCCCCAGGCTCGCACTTGCCCAGCACGTCGACGTCCGCGCCGATGGATTCGACCCAGGGGGCCCGGATGAAGACCGCGTGCACCCGCTCCCCGGCGAAGTCGAGATCCGACTCGAAGGAGTCGACCTGGCGGCCGAACGCGTTGCGCCGGACCACCATGTCGATGCCGCCGACGGTCTGCTGCCCGGCGATGCCGTCCTCGATCCGGTCGGCCAGCATGATCATGCCGGCGCACGAGCCGTAGGCGGGCATGCCCTCCTTGACGCGCAGGCGCAGCGGCTGCAGCATGTCGAAGGTCTCGGCGAGCTTCCACATCGTGGTCGACTCGCCGCCGGGGATGATCAGGGCGTCGACCGCGTCCAGCTCGGCGGGGCGGCGCACGGCGGTGGCCGTGGCGCCTGCCTCCTGGAGCATGCGCACATGCTCGCGCACGTCTCCTTGAAGGGCGAGCACACCGATCGCGGGCACAGTCGATCCTTTCGTCCGGGTGTACGGGTTCCGAACATTCAACACCAGGATGGCCGGACATCTTCCGGCCGGGGGACCGTATCCAGCCGGTTCGCCGCAGGCGTCCTACACAGTCATCTCGGCGTGTACGGGTTTGTGGTCCGACAGGGTGACGCCGCGGCCCACGTGGCAGCGCCGCACGCTGCCTTTGGGAGCGAAGAGGTAGTCGAGCTTCTTGCCCTCCCTGGTCCAGCCGCCGGTACGCCGCGCGCCCCGCTGGCCGCACTCCTCGTACACGCGGTAGAAGGGGGCCACGGCACGGCGGCCGGCGGCGCCGCCGTACCCGCTGTCGGGGGGCGAGACGTTGAGGTCGCCGCCGACGACGCTGCGGTAGCCGGGCTCGGCGGAGATCTCCAGCAGGCGTTCGAGCTGTTTCGTCCGGTACGGGGCGCCCGGCTGCCGGTCGTCGTAGGCCGTGCCCGCGGACAGATGGGTGCCGCAGGCGCGGACCTTCCTGGCGGGCAGGTTCGCGCAGACGGCGGCGCGCCTGACGTACCAGGGCGGGGCGGGCAGCTCGTGGACCTCGAAGGCGACCCGCTCGCCCGCCACCGCGACCGCGACGCTCTGCGCGCCGCGCGGGCGGCCGAGCAGGTCGGGGTGGCAGGCGTACGGCTTGCCGTCGTGCGTGGTCAGGCCCCAGGAGGCGATCGACCAGGGCCTGCCCGTGTGCTGTTCGAGCCAGAGCTCCAGGGTGCCCGCCGCGCCCGTGCAGAACTCCTGGAGGAAGAGCACGTCGGTGCGGCGGGTGAGCGCCTGCCTGCCGATCTGCTCGGCCAGCTCGACGGGGCCGGCCCGGTAGAGGCGGCAGGCGGAGTTGGTGCCGGCGCAGACGTTCCACGTCATCACGGACAGGGTCGTCCTGGCGGCCGGGTGCGGCTGCTGCGGTGCGGGCAGCATGCACACGCTCGCCAGGAGCAGCATGACATGTCCCCACATGGTGGGACATGTTGTCACATGGTGGCTGCTGCCTGGGCGGTGTCGTGCACGACGTGATCCGCGTCAACGCGCGACAGGCTGCGCAGGTGGTGACGGCGGGCGTACAGGATGATCATGCCGACCGCGCAGCAGAGCGCCCCCAGCACGTACGGCACCGCCACCCCCACCTCCTCGCCCAGCTTCGTGGCGACGAACGGAGCCAGCGCGCCGCCCATCCAGCGCACGAAGTTGTAGCCTGCCGAGGCGACCGGCCGGGGAGCGTCGGAGACCTCCATGGCCGACTCGGTGAACACCGTGTTGTTCAGGCCGATCGGGATGCCGGACAGGATCGTGAACACGATGATCCCCGCGTGCCCCGACAACGCGATGCCGATCTGGAAGACGGCCAGCAGGGCCAGCGCCAGGTGCAGCACGTTCACCGAGCCGATCCTGCGCTGCAGCGGCGGCGCCGCGAACACCGACGACAGCGCCACGCAGACGCCCCAGCCGAAGAAGACGGCGCCGATGCCGTACGCGGACATGCCGAGGATGAACGGCGTGAACGCAGCACCGTGAAGAACGCGAAGTTGTAGAACAGCGCCGTGAACGCCGTCGTGGACAGGCCCCCGTGCGCCAGCGCCCTGATGGGGGCGCTCAGGCGGGTCTTCCGCGCCGGCTTCGGCGTGGCCCTGAGCATCGTGGCGATCAACACGAAACCGACGGCCATGAGCGTGGCGGTGCCGAAGAACGGGGCCCGCCAGTTCCAGTCGCCCAGCAGCGCGCCCACCAGCGGGCCCAGGGAGATGCCGAGGCCGAGCGCGGCCTCGTACAGGATGATCGCCGACTCCGCGCCCCCGCTGGCCGCACCCACGATGACCGCCAGGGCGGTGGCCACGAACAACGCGTTCCCCAGCCCCCAGCCCGCGCGGAACCCGACGAGCTCCGCGACGCTGCCGGACGTGCCGGCCAGCGCCGCGAACACGACGACCAGCACCAGCCCCACCAGGAGCGTGCGCTTGCCGCCGATCCGGCTCGACACCCAGCCGGTGACCAGCATGGCCACCGCGGTGACCAGGAAATAGCTGGTGAACAGCAGGGAGACCTGGCTGGGGGTGGCCTTCAGACCCTGGGCGATGGACGGGAGGATGGGATCGACCAGCCCGATGCCCATGAAGGCCACGACCGCGGCGAACGCGGTGGCCCAGACGGACACGGGCTGGCGGAGGATTCCGCCGCCGGTTTGCATGTTGCTCCTTCTCCTACAGGCTCTCTTTACGAGCGGCCGAGCTGTTCCCCGCGGCCGGGCTCTTGCGAGCGGCCGGGCTCTTGCGAGCGGCCAGGCTCTTGCGAGCGGCCGAGCTTCGCCAGCACGGGCAGGGCGGCCGCGAGCGTGGCGCGCTCGTCCTCGGTGAGCGCCTCCAGCTCACGCGTGAGATGGGCGACCCTGGCCTGCCGTACGGCCCGCAGCCGGTCACGGCCCTCGACGGTGAGCTCGACCGTCCTGACGCGCGCGTCGGCCGGGTCGGAACCCCGCGCCACCAGGCCCGCGTCCTCCAGGCGGTTGATCTGGACGGTCATGGTGGGCAGCTGCACGGCATGCTCCTCCGCCAGCTCCGTCATCCGCCGCGGCCCCGCCTCCAGCGAGCCCAGGACGCCGTACTGCTGACTGGTGACGGGCTGGCCGGCGACGGTGCGCCTGAGCAGGAGGACCAGGTGCCGCAGCACCGCCGAGACCTGCTCGGCCAGGTGAGTGGGATCGTCCCTCATGCTTAGCCCAACTAACTTAGCCTGACTAATATTCCCCTCTTGCCGAGGCACGGAAGCCTGCGCCACCGACGCGACAGGCCGGCAGTCGACCGCGGGAAAAAGCGCGGGAGGAGGCGGGACGCCTGGGACAGGGCGCCGGGGACGCGGCACGGGGGCGCAGTGGACATGAGGGCGAGCACGCAGAGCGGGGCGCAGGGCGGAGGGTGCAGCGCGGGGCGCGGGGCGCGGGGCGCGGGGCGCGGGGCGCGGGGCGCGGGGCGCGGGGAAGCGTGGGCACGCACAGGAGGTGAGGCGTGCCCACGCTGGTTCGCCCTCCGCGAGCAGCCGAAATGCGGAGGAAAGGCGGAAGGAAAGGTGGACGAACCGGACGACCCCTACGGCCGCTCGGTCTCCAGCCGCACCGTCTCCTCCACCGTCATGGACCCCCGGCTGCGCAACGTCGGGTCCAACGGCCTCAGGTAGGTCTGCTGCACCCCAGGCACCCGATCCTCGATGACGAACGTGGCCCGGGTGTACACCTCTCCCCCGGGCGTCTGCACTTGGGGAACGACCTTGAAGTCGGCCGACATCTGCGAGCGCTCGATCTTCGTCAGCACGTACCCGCGCTGGTTGTTGTAGAACTTCAGGTGCGGGTTGATGGCCAGGAACGGGTGGGAAGCCGGGTCGGAGTCGGCGCCGTTGCCGCCGGTGGAGATCGACGTGGCGACCAGTTCGGAGCCGACGGTGGGCCCGGTGGGGTCGTCGTAGTCGAGTTTGAGGTCGCTGGCCCAGTGGGCGTGGACGTCGCCGGTGAGGACGACGGGGTTGCGGACCTGCGCGTCGATCCAGCCCTGGGTGATGCGGCGGCGGGAGGCGACGTAGCCGTCCCAGGCGTCCTGGGAGGTGACCTTGGCGGGGCCTTCGTTGTTGTCGCGCTGGGCGAAGAAGACCTGCTGGCCGAGGATGTCCCATTGGGCGCGGGAGTGGCGGAAGCCGTGCAGGAGCCATTCCTCCTGGGCGGCGCCGGTGATGGAGCGGGCGGGGTCGACGGCGGCGGGGCAGTCGCGGTAGCCGTCGCCGCAGCCCTGGTCGTCGCGGTACTGGCGGGTGTCGAGCATGTGGAAGGTGGCCAGGCGGCCCCAGCGGATGCGCCGGTAGAGCTGCATGTCGATGCCGCGCGGGATGGAGGTGCGGCGCAGCGGCATGTTCTCGTAGTAGGCGCGGAAGGCGGCCTCGCGCCTGCTGAGGAAGTTCGGCTGGGGGATCTCCGGCTTTTCGGGCACCTCGTCGGCCCAGTTGTTGTCGAGCTCGTGGTCGTCCCACACGACGAGCCAGGGGGCGGCGGCGTGCGCGGCCTGGAGGTCGGGGTCGGCCTTGTACTGGGCGTGGCGCTGGCGGTAGTTGGCGAGGGTCTCGGTCTCGGGGCCTTCGTGGTGGCGGACGTTGCCGCCGGGGATGGTGTAGCTGTTCTTGGTGTATTCGTACTGGTAGTCGCCGAGGTGCAGCACGAGGTCGGGGTGCTCTTCTGCGAGGCGGCGGTACGAGGTGAAGTAGCCGTGCTCGTACTGGGCGCAGGAGACGAAGGCCATGGCCAGGCCGCCGCCGTAGGAGAGGGGGTGCGGCGCGGTGCGGGCGCGGCCGAGCGGCGAGACGTACGGGCCGACGCGGAAGCGGTACCAGTACTCGCGGTCGGAGCCGAGTCCCTGCACCTCGACGTGGACGCTGTGTCCCCATTCGGGGGCGGCGACGGTGGCGCCGGCGCGCACGACGCGGCGGGCCCGTTCGTCGGCGTAGATCTGCCACTGCACGGTGAAGGGCCGCTGCGGCATGCCGCCGAAGCCGTCCTCGGCGAGGGGCTGCTGGGCCAGTCTGGTCCAGATGACGAAGCCCTCGCTGTCGGGGTCGCCACAGGCGACGCCGAGCGTGAACGGGTCGGTGGTCAGGCCGCGCGAGGCGAGGCTGTCAGCGCTTTCGACAGGGCCGGGGTCGGCGTGCGCGGCACCCGCGGGGATCGCCGCGGCGGCGCCCGCGGTTAAGCCGGTGACGAGGAAGTGCCTGCGGTTCAGCTTGGACACGGGTGGCTCCCGGGACGATCAAGGGGCGAGCGGAGGAAGATCAGGGGACGAGGGCTGCCCCGTAGCTTGACTGAGCATCATGACCACCCGGTGAACTCCACACAACGCCAAAAAGGCGACATCCTTCGCGGATGCCGCCTTATCTGGCAATTTTCATCGTCAGCCCCCGCCGGGCCCTACCGGCCCGCCAGGGGTGATCGTCTCACGCGTCCAGCGCGATGACCTGCAACGACGCGCCCGTTTACCAGCCGCGCTCGGCCAGCCGGTGCGGCTGCGGGATCTCGTCGACGTTGATGCCGACCATGGCCTCGCCCAGGCCGCGCGAGACCTTGGCGATGACGTCGGGGTCGTCGTAGAACGTGGTGGCCTTGACGATGGCCGCGGCCCGCTTGGCCGGGTCGCCCGACTTGAAGATGCCCGAGCCCACGAACACGCCCTCGGCGCCGAGCTGCATCATCATCGCGGCGTCGGCGGGGGTGGCGATGCCGCCCGCGGTGAACAGCACGACCGGCAGCTTGCCGGTCTTGGCGACCTCGGCGACCAGCTCGTACGGGGCCTGCAGCTCCTTGGCGGCGACGTAGAGCTCGTCCTCGGGCAGCGAGGTGAGCCGCTTGATCTCGGCGCGGATGGTGCGCATGTGGGTGACGGCGTTGGAGACGTCGCCGGTGCCGGCCTCGCCCTTGGAGCGGATCATGGCCGCGCCCTCGGTGATGCGGCGCAGGGCCTCGCCGAGGTTGGTGGCGCCGCACACGAACGGCACGGTGAACTGCCACTTGTCGATGTGGTTGGCGTAGTCGGCCGGGGTGAGCACCTCCGACTCGTCGACGTAGTCGACGCCGAGCGACTGCAGCACCTTGGCCTCGACGAAGTGGCCGATGCGGGCCTTGGCCATGACGGGGATCGAGACGGCGTTGATGATGCCGTCGATCATGTCGGGGTCGCTCATGCGGGACACGCCGCCCTGGGCGCGGATGTCGGCGGGCACGCGCTCGAGGGCCATGACGGCCACCGCTCCGGCGTCCTCAGCGATCTTGGCCTGCTCGGGGGTGACGACGTCCATGATGACGCCGCCCTTGAGCATCTCGGCCATGCCGCGCTTGACGCGCGCGGTTCCGGTGACGGGGGTGCTTTCTGGCGTGCTGGTCGACACGGTCATCCTCACGGGCTCTCACGGCGATTCTGTAGGTCTTTCAAGCCCATCGTAGGTCCTGGAGGACCCCTCCCCCGACATGCCAAGATGTCAGGATTCGGCCACCGAGTTCTACGGAATGACAGGCTTGCGGCTGGCGAGGGCGACCCAGACCTGGCCGGGGGCGAAGTTCATCGGCTCGCCGCTCTCAGTGGTGAACGTCGTGCCGCTCTCCTCCGATTCCCGCTCCCACCGCGCCTTGAAAGCTTTACCGTCGCGCAGCACGATCGCCGAGCCCTTGCCGGTGGTGTGGACCAGCGGCGTGTAGCTCTGGTTCTTGTCGTGGAACTCCGAGCGCTCGGTCTTGGTGTACTGGACCACTATGGTCGGGGCGCCGAGCTGGCCGCCCTCGGCGGCCATGTCCTTCTTGCCGTCCTGCCAGATCAGCCACTGCTTCTTCTCCTCCGACCAGGCGAAGGTGAAGCGGGCGGCGGGCCACTTGACGGTGTACGACTTCTTGTCCACCCCGCCCTCGGCCGGGGCGTCGCCGAAGGTGAAGCCGATGTCCTTGGCCTTGGTCGCCTTGGGGGCCTTGGCCAGGAGCTGCTTGGTGTTGGCGAACAGGTTGTAGGGGGCGAAGCGGCCGGGCTGGCGGAAGTACGCGCCGGGGTTGCGGGTGTCGCCCACGTCGAACAGCGACGCCTGGGCGATGAACGGCAGCATCTTGGTCTGCGCGCCCGAGTACGAGAAGGCGGGCTTGCCGAACATCGGCGCGATGTGCAGGTCGGAGATGCGCGCGCTGCGCACGGGCCCCACCTTCGGCGGCAGCTTGGAGGAGAAGATCGCCATGAGCCGGGTCAGCCCGGCTTCGACCTGCTCGATGTAGACGATGTCGGCGCTCTTGAGCCCCAGCTGGGGCTTGCCGGCCGCGGTGTTCTCGATCTTGACGGCCAGTACGGGCTTCAGCGCGTCGTACGGCTTGCCGGTGAACGGGTGGGCCTTGACCTCTTCCTGCTCCTCGCTGGGCGCCGCCGTGGCGGACGGCGCGGGCGCCTGGCCGGCCGCGGGATCGTCCGAGGAACAGGCCGCCACCGGCAGCAGCACGGCCGCTCCGGCCAGGTAGACCGAGATCATCCGGGGTAGCCGCACGTGTAACTCTCCTCGCTTCAGCCCGAAAAACGGGATGAAGCTTACTGGCTTCCCCAAATCAGGTCATTCAGTTGCCATAGCTGCGGGCGGATTGTCATCAATCTCGAAGAATTGCGGGTATTCGGTGTGCCCGGCCAGGCGCAGCGTCCTGGCGAGCCAGCGGTCCTGCGCCGCCCGCGTCACCGCGACCGCGTTGTTGAAGAAGCGGCGAGAGTAGACCACCTTGGCCACCGCCGCGTCGAGCTCCTCCAGCAGCTCACGGCCGCCGGGCGACTCCGCCAGCTTCTCCCTGAACCGGTCCTGGTCCACCACCGCGCGCAGCGTGCGCGACAGGTCGCTCTCGGCGTGCTCGCGCTCCTCGGGGCCGGCCGACCTGGCCTCGTGCGCCGCCGCGGCCAGCACCAGGGACGTGGCCGGGTCGAGCAGCCGCGAGCCGGCCAGCTCCAGCACGACCGCGCGGCGCCGCATCAGCGCCGCGTCCAGCGACTCCTGGGCCAGTTCCAGGCGGATGTGCAGGCGGTCCAGCCGCCCGGCCCGCCAGGAGATGTAGACGGCCGTGAGCACGACCACGATGCCCACGATCAGCACGATCATGGTGGATGTCACAGATCTTCCTCCACGCGCCGGACCGCCAAGGTCACAGGTCTTCCTCCACGCGCCGGACCACCAGCGTCACAGGTCTTCCTCCGCGCGCCCCGCGCGCCTCATCACAGGTCCTCTTCCACGCGCCCCGCGCCGCTCGTGGTGACGGTCTCGTAGACGCGCACGACGTCGCGCGCCACCGTGGACCAGTCGTACTTGCGCACCGCGACCAGCGCCTCGGCGGCCAGCTTGGCGCGCCGCTCGGGCGCGTCGAGCAGCGCGGCGGCCTCGCGCGCCAGCGAGGCGGGGTCGCGGTTGGCGAACAGCGCGCCCGCCTGCCCGTCGCCCAGCACCTTGCGGAACGCCGGGATGTCGCTGGCCAGCACCGTCGCCCCGGACGCCATCGCCTCGGCCAGCACGATGCCGAAGCTCTCGCCCCTGGTGTTGGGCGCCACGAACACGTCGACGGAGTGGTAGGCGCGGATCTTGTCGGCCTCGCTGACCATGCCCAGCACCGTCACGCGGTCGCGGAACTCCCTGGGCACCTTGTCGTAGACGTCCTTCTCGTCGCCGGGCCCGGCGATGAGCAGCTTCACGTCGGGCCGCTCGGCCGCCAGCGTGCGGAAGGCGTCGAGCAGGATCGGCAGCCCCTTGCGCTCTTCGTCCATGCGGCCGAGGAAGCCGAGCGTGGAGCCGTCGGGGCCCCACCCGTCGAGCGGCTCGGCCTCGGTGTAGCGGGCGACGGTGACGCCGTTGGGGATGAGCACGGTGTCGCCGCCGAACTGCTCGACCAGGCTCTTGCGGGCCGCGTCGGAGACCGCGATGCGGCCGCTGAGCTTCTCCAGCGCGCTGCGCAGCAGCGGCTCGGCCACCGCGATCGCGCGCGAGCGGGTGAACGAGGCGTGGAAGGTGGCCACGATCGGCCCCTTGGCCGCCCAGCAGGCCAGCACGCCCAGGCTCGGGATCAGCGGCTCGTGGATGTGCAGCACGTCGAAGTCGCCCGTACGGACCCAGCGCCGCACCCGCGCGGCCGACAGAAACCCGAACGACATCCGGGCCACCGACCCGTTGTACGGCACGGGGATCGCCCGCCCGGCGCCGGTCACGTAGGGAGGCAGCTCCTCGTCGTCGGCCGCGGGCGCGATGACCGACACGTCGTGGCCCTGCGCGATCAGGGCCTGGGCCAGGTCGTCGATGTGCTGCTTGACGCCGCCGGGGACGTCCCACGCGTACGGGCAGACGATGCCGACCCTCATCGGGGCTCCAGGTCGTCGAGCCAGAGCCGCTGCAGCATGTGCCAGTCTTCGGGGTGCTCGGAGATGCCCTTCTCGAACACGTCGGCCAGGCCCTGCGCCACGGCGGCGACCTTCTCCTGCCGGCTGCCCTCGGCGGGGACGGGCAGCTCGGGGTGGATGTGGATGCCCCAGTCGTCGCCGACGAAGTAGACGGTGGCGGGCAGCAGCGCCGCCCCGGTCTGGACGGCGAGCAGCGGCGGCCCGGCGGGGTATTTGGTGGTGGCGCCGAAGAAGGTGACCTCGATGCCGCTCTTGGTCAGGTCGCGCTCGGCGGGCAGGCAGACGACGCCGCCCTTGCGCACCCGGCCGGCCAGGGTGCCGAAGTTGTGGCCGTCGCCGCCGGTGAGCGGCAGCACCTCCATGCCGAGCCCTTCGCGGAAGGCGACGTACCGGCGGAACAGCGACTCGGGCTTGAGCCGCTCGGCGACGGTGGTGAACGGGTGGCCCACGCCCACCAGCCAGGCCCCCGCCTGGTCCCAGTTGCCCATGTGCGGCAGCGCTAACACCACGCCCCGGCCGGCGGCCACGTTGTCGTGGATGTGCTCGGCCCCGATGACGTGGGTGCGGCGGACGATCTCGCCGCGGTCCATGGACGGCAGCCGGAAGATCTCGTGGAAGTAGCGGAAGTAGGAGCGCATCCCGGCCCTGCTCAGCTCGCGCAGCTCGGCGCTGTCGGGGGGCAGCCCCGTGACCCTGGCGAGGTTGGACTCCAGCCTGCGCACGGACTTGCCGCGCCGGCTCCAGACCCGGTCGGCCAAGAAGCGGAAGACCGCCGCCGTCGGGCGCTGGGGCAGCAGCGGCACCAGCGTCCAGCCCGCCGCGAACCCGGCCGCCACGACCCGGTCACCGATGGACACCTTTTCGCTCATCGCTCCCTCGTCTGGGTCTGCTGGTACACGGCCACCACGCGCTGGCCGACGGTGATCAGGCTGGCCACCGCGAGCAGCCACATGCCCGCGGGCAGGATGTACGGCACGCCGAGCCCCGAGAAGCAGGCGGCGACCAGGGCCACCACCAGCCGCTCCGGCCGTTCGGCCAGCCCGACGTCGGCCGTCAGCCCGAGCCCTTCCGCCCTGGCCTTGGCGTAGGAGACCACGGCGCCCGCGATGAGGCACACCAGCGTCACGGCGGCCATCAGGGTGTCGTGGACGGAGATGAAGTACATGATCAGGCCGGCGAAGATGGCGGCGTCGGCGACCCGGTCGAGCGTGGAGTCGAGGAAGGCCCCCCAGGTGCTGCCCCCCTTCCCGCCGAGCCGGGCCACCACGCCGTCGAGCAGGTCGAACAGCACGAAGACAGTGATCACGAGTGCCCCCCAGGTGAGGTGCCCCAGGGGGAAGAAGAGCAGGGCGGACACGACGGTGCCGAGGGTGCCGACCGCCGTGACGGCGTTCGGGCCGATCCCGCGGCCGACGAGGGCCCTGCCCAGCGGGGTGAGTATCCGGGTCATGGCCGGGCGCAGGAGTTTGAGCATCGCCGTCCGATCGTAGGCCATGGCGAGCCTGACAACTTTCTTTGCCCCGCCCCCCTTGTGATATCCGCCACACGGGTATTTGGTGAACACACCGCGTCCATGCGGTTGACAGCACCCTCCGCGCGGGCGCGGCGTCGAACGACAACCGACGACGCGGGAGGCCGATGTGGCGGAAAGAAACTCTGGTGGCGCCGTAGGAGCCGCGGGCAGGGCACCCGCGGCCGACAGGGCGGATGCGATACGCAATGTCGTGCTTGTCGGCCACTCGGGAGCGGGTAAGACGACCCTCGTCGAGCAGCTGCTTGCCGCGACGGGCACCATTCAGCGCCCGGGACGGGTGGAGGACGGCAACACGGTCAGCGACTTCGACGAGGTGGAGGTCCGGCAGCAACGCTCGGTCAACCTCGCCGTCGCGCCACTCGTGCACAACGGCATCAAGATCAACCTTCTCGACACCCCCGGCTACGCCGACTTCGTGGGCGACCTGCGCGCGGGGCTGCGCGCGGCGGACGCGGCGCTGTTCGTGGTGTCGGCCTCCGACGGGGTGGACGGCCTGACGCGGATGCTCTGGGAGGAGTGCGCGCAGGTCGGCATGCCGCGCGCGGTCGTGATCACCAAGATCGACCATCAGCGGGCGGACTTCGACGAGGTGCTCGCCACCTGCCAGGACGTCTTCGGCGACGGCGTCGCGCCGCTCTATCTCCCGGTGATCACCAATGGTCACGTGAACGGGCTGATCGGGCTGCTGACGCAGAAGTTCTACAACTACGCCACGGGCGCGCGCACGGAGAAGGATCCGGGCGCCGAGTACGAGGCGCAGATCGAGGAGCACCGCGGCACGCTGATCGAGGGCATCATCCAGGAGAGCGAGGACGAGTCGCTCATGGAGCGCTACCTCGAGGGCGAGCCGATCGACACGAAGGTGCTCATCGACGACCTGGAGAAGGCCGTCGCGCGCGGCAGCTTCTACCCGGTGCTGTGCAGCGGCCTCGGGGTGGGCGCGCAGGAGCTGCTGGAGCTGATCACGCAGGGCTTCCCGTCCCCGCTCGAACATCCCATGCCCGAGATCACCGACCTGTCCGGCAAGCCGGTCAAGGGCATCACGTGCGACCCGGAAGGGCCGCTCGTGGCCGAGGTCGTCAAGACCACCAGCGACCCGTACGTGGGCCGCATCAGCCTCGTCCGCGTCTTCTCCGGCACCCTGCGCCCCGACATGACCGTGCACGTCTCGGGGCACGGCCTGGCCGAGCGCGGGCACGAGGACCACGACGTGGACGAGCGCATCGGCACGCTGACCTGCCCGCTGGGCAAGCAGCAGCGCAACATCGCCAAGGGCTCCGCGGGCGACATCGTGGCGGTGGCCAAGCTGTCGCGCGCCGAGACCGGCGACACGCTGTCGGAGGTGGAGCGCCCGCTGCTGATGACGTCGTGGACGATGCCCGACCCGCTGCTGCCCGTGGCGATCAGGGCCAAGTCCAAGGCCGACGAGGACAAACTGTCGCAGGCGCTCGGCCGGCTCGTGGCCGAGGACCCGACGCTGCGGCTGGAGAACAACGCCGAGACCCGCCAGCTCGTCCTGTGGTGCATGGGCGAGGCGCACACCGACGTGCTCCTCGACCGCCTGGCCAAGCGGCACGGCGTGGAGGTCGAGCGGATCGAGCTGCGGGTGCCGCTGCGCGAGACGTTCGGCGGCAAGTGCCAGGCGATGGGCCGCAACGTCAAGCAGACCGGCGGCCACGGCCAGTACGCGATCTGCCACCTGGAGGTCGAGCCGCTGCCGTCCGGCGGCGGGTTCGAGTTCGTGGACAAGATCGTGGGCGGCGTGGTGCCGCGGCAGTTCATCCCGTCGGTGGAGAAGGGCGTGCGGGCCCAGATGGAGCGGGGCGTCGTCGCCGGCTACCCGATGGTGGACGTGCGGGTCACCCTGTACGACGGCAAGGCGCACTCCGTCGACTCCTCCGACATGGCCTTCCAGATCGCGGGGCAGCTCGCGCTCAAGGAGGCGGCCTCGAAGGTCCCGACCCTGCTGCTGGAGCCCGTGGACGAGCTGTCGGTGCTGGTGGCCGACGACTACGTCGGGTCGGTGATGTCCGACCTGTCGTCGCGGCGTGGGCGGGTGCTGGGCACCGAGCCGGTCGGCACGGGCCGCACCCTGGTCAAGGCCGAGGTGCCGGAGCTGGAGATCACGCGGTACGCGATCGACCTGCGGTCCATGTCACACGGCACGGGCACGTTCACCAGGACGTTCCTGCGCTACGAGCCGCTCCCGCCGAACCTCGCGAGCAAGGTGGCGGCCGAGGATTGAGGCCCCGTGGAAGAGCCGGGAGGGATTTGTCCCTCCCGGCCCACTTGTACGCATATATAACAAAAGTGTTGCGACTTGATTTCGGTTTCTCGTCCCGAGCATGCCGGAGCGGGTGTCACACTGGGTGGCACTATGCGAACTGGACGCCCACTCCTGGCCGCTGCCGCTCTGGCCGTCGCCACCACGACGGCCGCCTACGTCTTCGGCCCCGAGAGCCCCGCAGCGAGCGAGAAGAAGACGACCGTCGCCGCGCCCCCCGCCGCGGCCTGCAAGGCCGATGCCCGCTACCCCAAGCGTGAGCTGCGCGGGGTGTGGATCGCCACGACCCAGAACATCGACTGGCCCACCAAGGCGGGGCAGAGCGCCGACAGGCAGAAGGCCGACTACGTCAAGATCCTCGACAGCGCCGCGAAGCGGAATCTCAACGCGGTGTTCGTCCAGGTCAGGCCCGCCTCCGACGCTCTCTACAAGAGCTCGCTGGAGCCCTGGTCGCAGTATCTGACCGGCACCGCGGGCAAGGACCCGGGCTGGGACCCGCTGCCGTTCCTCATCGACGAGGCGCACAAGCGCGGCATGGAGTTCCACGCCTGGTTCAACCCCTACCGCGCCTCCTACGGCGACAGCACCGCCGCGCTGCCGGCCGGCCACCCGGCCCGCCGGCACCCCGACTGGACCGTCAAGTACGGCGGCCGCCTCTACTACAACCCCGGCCTGCCGGCCGTGCGCGAGCACGTGACCAAGGTCATCACCGACGTCGTCGACCGCTACGACGTCGACGGCGTGCACTTCGACGACTACTTCTACCCCTACCCGGTGGCGGGGGCGAAGTTCGACGACAGCGCCGCCTTCCGCACGTACGGCAAGGGCGAGAAGCTGGCCCAGTGGCGGCGCGGCAACGTCAACAAGCTCGTCGCGCAGGTCGACAAGGCCGTCCACGCGGCCAAGCAGCACGTCAAGTTCGGCATCAGCCCGTTCGGCATCTGGCGCAACAAGGCGCAAGACCCGACCGGCTCCAGCACGTCGGGCATGTCCGCGTACGACTCGATCTACGCCGACGCCCGCGCCTGGATCAAGGCGGGCACCGTCGACTACGTCCTGCCGCAGCTCTACTGGCCGCGCGGCCACAAGCTGGCCGACTACACCACGCTGGTGCGCTGGTGGTCCGACGAGGTCAAGGGCAGCGACGTGCAGCTCTACATCGGCCAGGGCCTCTACCGGGTCGGCGCCAAGGACGACAAGGCGTGGCTCAAGGCCGGCGAGATGGCCGCGCAGGTGGGCGTCAACCGCGCCAGCAAGCAGGTCGACGGCGCCGTCTACTTCAGCGCCAAGAACCTGATGGCCAACCCGCTCCGCTCGATGGACCGCGTCAGCAAGAGCTACTACAGCCGTCCGGCACTGCTGCCGCTGAACGACTCGCTCGGCGGCTCGGCCCCGGCCGCGCCCGGCGGCGCCAAGGCCGACGGGTCCCGGCTGTCGTGGCAGCCGTCGGAAGGCGCCCGGTCCTACGCCGTGTACCAGGTGCCCAAGTCCGGCAAGGACTGCCACACCACCGACGCCCGCAACCTGGTGGCCGTGGTGAGCGAGCCGTCCTACACGGCGAAGTCGGCGGGCACGTACCTGGTCACCTCGCTCGACCGCCTGCAGCACGAGAGCAAGGCCGTGAAGGTGAAGGTGGACTGACGTTCGGCCGAAAGGCCGGTCGGGATCGACCGGCCTTTCGGCATTTTTCGGGCCATGCTGGATCTCATGCGGTTGATCCACCTTCTGTCCTCCGCCGTCGTGACCGTGCTCCTGCTGGCCTGGGTCGGCCTCCCGGGCGAGCACGTCACCACCACGCTCGCGAAACCCTCCTGGCCCTGGCACCCGGACGGGCTGGGGACGCCGGCCATCGACGTCGTCGGCAAGGTCCCCTTCGCCGCCGAGGTCTTCGGCGACGTGGCGGTGGTCCCCCGGTACGGCCCGCGCGTGGGCCTGGCCGCCGCGCGGGTCACCGACGGGTCCCCGGTCTGGCGGTACGAGAACGCCTGGAGCGACGACAGCGTGGGGCACGTGCGGGTGGACGATCGCCGCATCGCCGCCGTCTGGCGCGACGGCCGGGTCACCCTCCTCGACGTGCCGGACGGCCGCGTCGTCTGGCGGGCCGACCTGCCCGACGGGCCTTACCACGAGGCCAACCGGGCCTATGACGAGGAGTGGGGCGCGGCCTGGGAACTGTCCCTGGCCGCGGACGGCTCCGTCCCGATCGTGGTGGTGGCGCACGAGGGGCGGATCGACGCGGTGGACGGCCGCACGGGGGCGATCCGGTGGTCGTACCCGCCGCGCGGGTCCGCGGCGTGCTTCGACGGCGCCCGCGGCGAGGGCGAGGTCGTGATGGTCTTCCAGCGCTGCCCCGGGCCGACGCCCCACGTCATGCTCGACGCCGGCGACGGGCGGGCGCGGTGGCGCTTCGACGGCGGGGAGTGGTACCACGCGCGGGCGCTCGGCGCCGGCCGCCTGGCGTGGGTGGACCGATCCGGCGGCCTCAACGTCAGCCGGGCCGCCGACGGGCGGCTCCTCTGGCGCGTCCCGTCGGCCGGGCTGAAGGACAACCCGTACGGGACGGACATGGGGGTGTCGGCCGAGCTCGTGACCGTGGTCGCGGACCGGCGGGTGACCGCCTACCGGATCGCCGACGGCGCCGTCGCCTGGCGGCGCGACCGGGTGGGCGGTGACTCTGCCGTGCTGACGGACGGCACGTACACCTACGTCGCCGAGGACGCGACGACGCTGCTCAAGCTCGACGCCCGCACCGGACGGGTCGTCGACCGCCACCGCTTCGAGGCGGACATCACCCTGGAGTGGCTGCGGGGCGGCCTGGCGGGCATCAACGTGGGCGTCGGCGACGACGTGGTGGTCGGCTGATCTCCCCACCTCCGCGAACGCACCGGCCGCTGCTTCAGCGTTCGTAGGCGCGCCACGCCCGGCTCAGCGCGGCCACCGCCTGGTCGGTGAGGTCGGGCGGCAGGGCGAAGCTGAGGCGCAGCCGGTCGCGGTGGCGGCCGTCCGGGGAGAACAGGGAGCCGGGCGCGACCGCCACCCCGTGCTCGCGGGCCACCACCGCGAACCGGTCGGTGTCCGTGCCGGGCAGCCGCGCCCACACCGACAGGCCGCCCGCCGGCCGCTCCCACGCCCACTCGGGCAGGTGGGCCGACAGCGCGGCCAGGCAGTACTCCCTGCGCCGGGCCAGCTCGGCCAGCCACGGCTCGACGGGGTTGCGTTCGAGCAGGTCGGCGGCGAGCCGCTGGGCGACGGCGCTGGTGGCGAGGTCGGCGTCCACCTTGGCCTCGGTCAGGCGGGCCAGCAGCGACTCCGGCGCGCTCACCCAGCCCACCCGCAGCCCGCCCCACAGCACCTTCGACAGGGAGCCGACGGTGACGGTGCCGTGCGGGTGCGCCAGGGCCAGCGGCCCGGGCGGCGGTGCGCCGTCGAACACCAGGGCCGCCAGCGTCCGGTCCTCCACCACGGTCACGTCCGCGTCCCTGGCCAGCTCGGCGACGTGCCGCAGCGGCGACACGGTGCCCGTCGGGTTGTCGACGCAGGAGGCGTACACGGCGGCGGGCCGGTGCCGGGCGATCGCCTCCTCCACGGCGGCGGGGACGGTCAGGTCCACGGGCACCGCGTGCGCCCCCGCCCGCCGGAACGCGCTCAGCGCGCCGCCGTAGGCCGGATCGCCCACCAGGACGCGGTCTCCGGCGCGCAGCAGCACGCGGGCGGCCAGGTCGATGCCCTGCTGCGCCCCGGCGGTGACGAGGATCCGCCCCGGGCCGGCGATCCCCGAGGTGCCGGTCGCCAGCAGGGCCCGCAGCCGGGGGTCGCCCATGGCGTCGTACCCGTGCCCGCTCGGGGCCCGCAGCAGGTCGGCCGGGTCGATCGGGGGCAGCACCAGGTGCGAGGGGTCGGGGACCACGGAGGTGGACAGGTCCGCGCCGACGGCCCCCGCCTGGAGGAGGCCGCCGAACGAGGGCGTGCCGAGCACGTACGTGCCGCTGCCGTGCCGCCGCTCGCACAGCCCCTCCTCGCACAGGGCGTTGAACGCCGCCGCGACCGTCCCCCTGCTGACCCCGACCGCCTGGGCCAGGTCGCGCTCGGACGGCAGGCGGGTGCCGGGGCTGATGAGGCCCGTCTGGGCGAGGTCGGCGAGCGCGCCGGCCAGCCGCCGGCTGGGCGGGCCCTGGTGGAGGCGCAGGCGGTCGCGGACGAGCGTGACGAGGGTGTCTTCCCTTCCCATAGCCACCATTATCCCGATACTGTGCCACTTACCGCGCAATTGGCCCAATCGAATGTCGCTGAGTCGGGCCACTGGAGGAAGGAGTGCGGGTGGAGGAGTCCAAGTTCATCTGGATGGACGGCGAGCTCGTGCCGTGGGGCGAGGCCCGGGTGCACGTGCTGTCGCACGCCCTGCACTACGGCACCGCCGTCCTCGAGGGCACCAGGGCGTACGAGACGGCGCGGGGGCCGGCCGTGTTCCGGCTCGACGACCATCTGCGGCGGCTCGTGGTCAGCGCCAGGATCATCGGGCTGGCGATGCCGTACCCGGTGGAGGAGCTGCGCGAGGCGACGCTGCGCACGGTCGCCGCGAACGGCCGGCCGTCCTGCTACATCCGCCACCTCGCGCACCGCGGCTACGGCGAGATGGGCATCGCCGCGCGCGGCTGCCCGACCAGCGTGTCCATCGCCACCTGGGAGTGGGGCGCGCTGCTCGGCTCCGGCGTGCGGCTGATGACCAGCTCCTGGCGGCGCAACGACCAGACGGTCGTGCCCACCGCCGCCAAGGCCACCGGCCCGTACCTGAACTCGGTGCTGGCCAAGCAGGAGGCGCTCGACGCCGGCTACGACGAGGCCGTGCTGCTGAACTCGGCGGGCTACGTCAGCGAGTGCACGGGGGCGAACCTGTTCGTCGTCCGCGACGGGGTGCTCGCCACGCCGCCCGACAGCGCGGGCGCGCTGGCCGGCCTCACGCAGGACACCGTGGAGCGGCTGGCCGCCGACCTCGGCCTGCCCGCCGTCAGGCGCGAGCTGATGCGCTCCGACCTGTACGCCGCCGACGAGGTCTTCCTGTGCGGTACGGCCGCCGGGATCGTGCACGTGTCGTCGGTCGACCGGCGGGAGCTCGGCGACGGCCCCGGCCCGGTGACGGCCAGGCTGAGCGACGCCTACGACGCCGTCGTGCACGGCCGGGACGACCGTTACCAGCACTGGCTCACCCCGGTGGCCGCCTGAGAGCACCGCCGGGCGGCGAAAGACGGCTTCCCGCACCCTCCGCACATGAGAGGGTAGTCGCGTCTGGTGGCGCCGGAGCATGACCTAGCACTACCCCGCTCGGCCGTGCCACAGGAACGCTGCGATCACGGGAGGTCATCGGAGTGAGGCGCGCGCTGGTCGTGCTGGCCGTGCTGGTCGGTCAGGCGATACTGGGTCACGCCCTGTTCATCGGCCCCGCCTCGGCGGGGTCCGCACGGGCGGAGGCCGGGGCGGCGGAGGGGCGGGTGGCGCTGCTCGGGGTGCCCGGCCTGCACTGGAACGACCTGACCCCGTCCGACACGCCCAACCTGTGGGCCCTGGCCAGGTCCAGCGCGATCGGCTCCCTGTCGGTCCGCACCGTCGGCAACGTGACCTGCCCCTACGACGGCTGGCTCACGGTGTCGGCGGGCACGCGGTCGGCGGCCGGCTACGCGTGCGGCGCGCCGCCACGGCCGGAGCAGCGCGGCGCGGGCGCCGTCATCCCCGACTACCGCTACCTCATCGACGTGGCGGGCCAGCGCACCGCCGGCACCCTGGGCGAGACGCTGAAGGCGGCCGGGCGGTGCTCGATCGCGATCGGCCCCGGCGCGGCGCTGGCGCTGGCCGACCAGCAGGGCGCGGTGGCGCGCTACCACGCCTCGCCGCTCCAGGTGAAGACGGCCGATCTGGAGCAGTGCCCGATGGTCGCGATGGACGTGGACGACCTCGTCCAGCCGTACCTGGCGGGCGAGCCCGACCGGCTGCCCAAGGTGCCCGAGAAGCTGCCCGCCGCCGAGCGCCGCGACGCGCTGCGGCTGGCCGACACCAAGGCCGGCGCGCTGCTGTCGGTGCTGCCCGCCGGCACCACCGTGCTGCTGGCGGGCCTGGCCGACCACGGCTCCGTGCCGCACCTGAGGGTGGTGGCGCTGCGCGAGCCGGGCGCCGAGGGCCGGGTGCTGGGCGCCGCCTCCACGCGCAGGGACGACATCTCGATCCTCACCGACCTGACCGCCACCGTGCTCGACGAGCTGGGCGTGGCGGTGCCGAGCACGGTCGTGGGCGCGCCGCTGCGGCTGGGCGAGCGGGCCGCCACGTTCGAGGCGCTGGTCGAGCGGCTGCGCAGCGCCGACGCCACCGCGCAGACCATGCGCTCGGCCAAGGCCGCCTACTTCACGGCCCTGGCGGTCTTCCAGGTGCTGTTCTACGTCCTGGCGTTCCTGCTGCTGCGCCGCCGCAAGGGCCTGCCCTGGGTGCGCCGCGCGGCGGTGGCGCTCGCGGCCCTGCCGGTCACCTCGTTCCTGGTCAACCTCCTGCCTTGGGACAACCACCTGGAGCTGTTCGGCGGCATGGTGGCCTGGTGGGCGGCGATCACCGCGCTGGCGCTGGCCGGGCCGTGGCGGCGCCGGCCGCTCGGCCCGCTGGCCGTGGTCGCCGCGGTCACCGCGCTCACGCTCGTCGGCGACCTGCTCACCGGCACCACGCTGCAGCTCAACAGCTTCATGGGCTACAGCGCCGAGCAGGGCGCCCGCTACTTCGGCCTGGGCAACATCCCGTTCGCGCTGCTGGCCACCGGCACGCTGCTGGCCACCACGGTGATCGCGCACCGCTGGCCCGGCAAGATCGGCATCGCGGCGATCGTGGTGCTCGGGGCGTTCGCGATGGTGCTGGGCGGGTCCGGCATGGGCAGCGACTTCGGCGGCGTGATCGCGTTCGTGCCGGGCATCGCCGTCACCGCGCTGATCCTGTCGGGCAAGCGGGTCTCGCTGTGGAAGCTGGGCGCGTTCTGCGTGGCGGGCGGCGTGATCGTGATGGGCTTCGCCTGGCTCAACTACCTGCGGCCGCCCGCCGAGCAGTCGCACCTGGGCCGGTTCGTCGGGCAGGTGCTGACCGGGGAGGCCATCGAGGTCATCTGGCGCAAGTTCCTCGCCATGATCTCCACGCTGGCCAACCCCAACCTGATGCCGATCGTGATCGCCGCCGTGGTGTTCCTCGTGTACGCGATCCTGCGCCCCGAGCAGGCGTCGGCCGGGGTCGTGCCGGCGGCGTTCGAGCACTCCCCCGCGCTGCGGGCCGGGCTGATCGGCACGCTCGTCAGCGGCGTCGTCGGCATGCTGGTCAACGACTCCGGCGCGGCCGTGCTGTCGATGGCCCTGGCGCTGGCCGTGCCGCTGCTGCTGGCCACCGGCATCGGCGCGCTGCGCCGCGAGGGCGAGTCAGCTCCAGGCGTCGGCGAGCAGCTGGCGGGTGTCGCGAAGTAGCTGCGGCAGCACCTTGGTGCGGGCGACGACCGGCATGAAGTTGGTGTCGCCGCCCCACCGGGGCACCACGTGCTGGTGCAGGTGGGCGGCGATGCCGGCGCCGGCGACGTGGCCGAGGTTCATGCCGACGTTAAAGCCCTGCGCGCCGCTGGCCTTGCGCAGCGCGCGCAGCGCCTTCTGGGTGAACGCGCCCAGCTCCGCCACCTCGGCCTCGTCGAGCTCGTCGTAGTCGGACACGTGCCGGTAGGGCACCACCATCAGATGGCCCGAGTTGTACGGGTAGAGGTTGAGCACGGTGTAGACCGTCTTCCCCCGTTTCACGATCAGGCCGTCCTCATCGCTCATCTTCGGGATGGCGTCGAACGGGCAGCCGTCGCCGGGGCCCGAGCCGGTCGGCTTGTTCTCGCCCTTGATGTAGGCCATGCGATGCGGGGTCCACAGACGTTCGAAGTTGTCGGGGGACCCGGCCCCTGCCTGATCGTGCATAACTAGCAGCATAGGACCCCGGGTGCTCCCGGCGTGGCCCGGAGCACCCCTTGCCGGGGCCGTGGCCGGGCCGTCAGCCGACGCGGGTCATGTTCGACTCGTAGCCGCCGCCCCCGGGGTAGACCCAGGCGCCGGTGACGCTCGTCCCGTCGGCGCTGAACGTGCCCCGGTAGTAGGCGCCCGAGTCCCGCTTGTGCGCCCAGATGGTCAGCGTGTCGCCTTCCACCTCGTACACGTAGGCCAGGGTGCTGCCGTCGCTGTCGAAGTACCAGGAGTGCACGTCCTCGCTCGGCTGCTCCGCGCCGAACGGCCGCTTCCTGCCGATGAACTCGGTGCCCTTGACCGAGCCGCCGTCCTGGGTGAGGTCCACGTCCTGGATGAGGAAGTGGCCGCCCTCCATCCAGCGGTAGGTGACGGTGCCGGCGGCGCCGCCGGTGACCTTCCAGGTGCCGACGAGCCGGTCGAGGGCCTTCAGCTGGGGGTCGTTGATCTCGGTCATGGCGGGTTCCTTCCTTCAGTGAGCGGGTGTACGGCCATATGACGGCGCGGCTCCCGGAAAGGAATCGGTCCGCGGCGGGATTTTTTCTCAGAGTTCGGCGGGCAGGCCGAAGGCGGCGTGCAGCTCCGGGCCGAACGTGGTGATCTCGGCGATCAGGCCGTCCTCGACGCGCAGGACGTCGATGTTGACGGCCGTGTAGCGGTCGTGGCCGGGGCGGCGGACGTAGTTGGCGACGGCGGGCTGCCGGTTGGCGCGCGTCGGCAGCGCCTGCCACTCGCCCCACGCCTGCGGGCCGATCATGACGGGCCGCCACATGTCGAGGATGGCCGCCCGCCCGTCGAACACCTGCGACGCCGGCGGCATCGTCTGCCGCGCGTCCTCGCGCAGCAGCGCCGCCAGGGCCGACAGGTCGCCGTCCACGGACGCCTCCATGTAGCGGCGCAGCACCGCCCGCTCCTCCTCGCTCGGCTCCGTGGCGGGCCCCCACTGGGAGCGCCGGGCGGGCAGGTGCATGCGCAGCGTGGCGCGGGCCCGCTGCAACGCGCTCTTGACGGCCGCCACGCTCAGCTCCAGCGCCTGCGAGGTCTCCTCGGCAGGCCACCCGGCCACGTCCCGCAGGATCAGCACCGCCCGCTGGCGCGGCGGCAGGTGCTGGATCGCGGCCAGGTAGGCCAGCTCGATCGTCTCCCTCTCCACCGCCACCGCCTCCGGCCGCCCCTCCCCCGGCGCGGCCAGGTCGAGCAGCCGGTCCGGGTACGGCTGCAACCACGGCACCTCCGCGAACGGCGAGCGCGCCGCGCCGTTCACGTCCACGGTGATCTCGCGGGAGCGCGCCGGCCCCGACAGCAGGTCCAGGCACGCGTTGGTGGCGATGCGGTACAGCCAGGCCCGCAGCGTGGAGCGCCCCTCGAACGTCTCCCGCCGCCGCCAGGCCCGCATCATGGTCTCCTGCACCATGTCGTCGGCGTCGGTGTAGGAGCCCAGCATCCGGTAGCAGTGCACCCGCAGCTCGTGCCGGTACTCCTCGACCAGCTCCCCGAACGCGGCCGGCCCGCCGTGCCTGACGGCCGTGACGGCCTCGCTCTCGTCGCCCACGTCGCCTCCCTGGCCCCACGTGCCACACCCCGTAGCCCCGTGTCGCCCTGTCGCTCCGCCTGTCGTCCCGTCGCTCCGCCTATCGCCCCGTCGTCGCGCGGTCGCCCCGTCGGCGCGTCGTCCCCCCGAACTCGCGTCCGTCCCTCGGGCCGCTGCGCAAGCCTCGCACGAGTGCCCGCCCGCCGTGAAGCCCGCCGTGAAGAGCGCGCCCCGGACGGCGGACGGGCCGTGGCCGCTGCCAGGATGGCGGGCATGACGGATCAGTTGGAGCCCATGCCGGAGGACTGGCGGCGCGCGCTGGCGATCGTCGCCCACCCGGACGACCTGGAGTACGGCTGCGCGCCCGCGGTGGCCGTGTGGACCGCCGCGGGACGCGAGGTCACCTACGTGCTCGCCACCCGGGGTGAGGCGGGCATCGACACGATGGAGCCGGCCAAGGCGGGGCCGGTGCGCGAGCGCGAGCAGCGGGCCAGCGCCGCCGTGGCCGGGGTGACGGCGGTGGAGTTCCTCGACCACCGGGACGGCGTGATCGAGTACGGCGTCGCGCTGCGCAGGGACATGGCCGCCGCCATCCGCCGGCACCGCCCCGAGCTGGTGATCACGCTCAACCACGAGGACACGTGGGGCGGCGGCACGCACTGGAACACGCCCGACCACCGCGCGGTGGGCCGCGCCGTGATGGACGCGGTCGCCGACGCCGGAAATCGATGGATATTTCCTGACATCGAGGCCGAGCCCTGGAACGGCGTCCGCTACATCGCCGTCGCCGGCTCCGACACCCCCACCCACGCCGTGGACGTCACGACGGGCCTGGAGCGGGGCGTGCGCTCGCTCCTGGAGCACCGCGCCTACATCGAGGCCCTGACCGACGAGGACCCGGAGACGTACGTCCGCACCTTCGTCGAGGGCATCGCGAGAGACCAGGCGGCCCGCTTCGGCGGCCGTCTCGCGGTGACCTTCCGCCTGTTCAGCCGCTGATTACCACAAAGCAGATAAAACGGAATTATCCCCTTATTGAGGATCTTGGACGCATCTCAAAAAAGCGTCTGCGCCGAGCCTGAGGAGCTTGCTAGGGTGTCGTCCCCTGCGGTTGATCCTTCCCGCAGAAGCCGGTCGGGCGCGTCGGAGACACGCGCCCGGCCCACCCCTCACGCGAAAGGCATTTCCCATGCAGAAATCGTGGATCGTCGCCGTCTTACTGTGCTTCTTCCTCGGCGCCCTCGGCGTGCACCGCTTCTACGTCGGCAAGGTCGGGACGGGCCTGCTCCAGCTCGTCACGCTCGGCGGCCTCGGCGTCTGGGTGCTCATCGACTTCATCATGATCCTCATCGGCAGCTTCACCGACAAGCAGGGTCAGCCGCTGGCCAAGTGAGCGGCGAAACGGGAGGGGGCCGTGCCATCCGGCACGGCCCCCTCCCGCTCGCTGGAGCCGGTCAGACCTGGACGCGCCGCTCCACGGCGCTGACGATCTCGCCGATCGCCTCCTCCACGGGCACGCCGTTCTTCTGCTCGCCGTTGCGGTAACGGAAGGACACCGCGCCGTTGGCGATGTCGTCGTCACCGGCCAGCAGCATGAAGGGCACCTTGGCCTTCTGCGCGTTGCGGATCTTCTTCTGCATGCGGTCGTCGGCGGCGTCGACCTCGACGCGGATGCCGGCGGCCCGCAGCCGCTTGGCCACGTCTTGCAGGTAGGACACGTGGGCCTCGGCGATCGGGATGCCCACCACCTGCACCGGGGCCAGCCAGGGCGGGAAGGCGCCCGCGTAGTGCTCGGTGAGCACGCCGAGGAAACGCTCGACGGAGCCGAACAGCGCCCGGTGGATCATGACCGGGGTCTGCCGCGAGCCGTCGGCCGCCTGGTATTCGAGGCCGAAGCGCTTGGGCTGGTTGAGGTCGAGCTGGATGGTGGACAGCTGCCAGGTGCGCCCGATGGCGTCTTTGGCCTGCACCGAGATCTTGGGGCCGTAGAAGGCGGCGCCGCCCGGGTCGTCCTTGAGCGTCAGGCCGGACTCGGTGGCCACCTGGCGCAGCGCGTCGGTGGCCTCCTCCCACTCGGCGGGGTCGCCGATGAACTTCTCGGAGTCGTCGCGGGTGGACAGCTCCAGGTAGAAGTCCTCCAGGCCGAAGTCGCGCAGCACGCTGAGCACGAACCGCAGCAGCGACTTGATCTCGTCGGCCATCTGCTCGCGGGTGGTGTAGATGTGCGCGTCGTCCTGCGTCATGCCGCGTACGCGGGTGAGCCCGTGGACCACGCCGGACTTCTCGTAGCGGTAGACCGAGCCGAACTCGCACAGCCGCAGCGGCAGCTCGCGGTAGGAGCGCCCGCGCGCCCGGTAGATGAGGTTGTGCATCGGGCAGTTCATCGGCTTGACGCGGTACTCGATGCCCTCCAGCTCGAAGGCGGGGAACATGTCGTCGGCGTACCACGGCAGGTGGCCGGAGGTCTCGAACAGCGAGCTCTTGGTCAGGTGCGGCGTGTTGACGAACTCGTAGCCCGCCTCGGCCTGCCGCCTGCGCATGTAGTCTTCCATCTCCTTGCGGATGATCCCGCCCTTGGGATGGAAGATCGGCAGGCCGCTGCCCAGCTCCGGCGGGAAGCTGAACAGGTCGAGCTCGGCGCCCAGCTTGCGGTGGTCGCGCTTTTCGGCCTCTTCGAGCAGCTTGAGGTATTCGTCCTGCTTGTCGCGGGACTCCCACGCGGTGCCGTAGATGCGCTGGAGCTGCGGGTTCTTCTCGCTGCCGCGCCAGTAGGCGCCGCCGGAGCGCATGAGCTTGAACGCCGGGATGGACCGGGTGGAGGGCACGTGCGGGCCCCGGCACAGGTCCTTCCAGCACAGCTCGCCGCTCTTGGGGTCGAGGTTGTCGTAGATGGTCAGCTGCCCGGCCCCCACCTCGACGGACTCCTCGTCGGCGGCGCCACCCTTGAGCCCGATCAGCTCCAGCTTGTACGGCTCCGCCGCCAGCTCCGCCCGCGCCTCGTCGTCGCCGACCGGCCGGCGGGAGAAGAGCTGCCCCTGCTTGACGATCTCGCGCATGCGCTTCTCGATGCGCTTGAGGTCGTCGGGGTTGAACGCCTGCGGCACGTCGAAGTCGTAGTAGAAGCCGTTTTCGACGGGCGGCCCGATGCCCAGCTTGGCCTCGGGGAACAGCTCCTGCACCGCCTGCGCCATGACGTGCGCGGTGGAGTGCCGCACGATCGCCCGGCCCTCCTCGCTGGAGATCTCGACGGGCTCGACGGCGTCGCCGTCGGCCAGCGGATGGGCCAGGTCGCGGGCCTCGCCGTTGACCTTGGCGGCGATGACGGTGCGGCCGTCGGCCTCCAGCGCCTCACCGGCCGTCGTGCCGGCCGCGACCACACGCTCGGCTCCGGCGAGGGTGATGCGTAGCTCGGCTGACACGGTGACTCCTTGAAGGTCGCGCTCGATGCCCGGCACCGAGGCAGATTCGACGGTAGGCACCGATGCTATCGCGGGTGAAACCCCAGCTTTGTCAGCTCGTGCCGGGTGCCGTGGAAGACGTTGCGGTCGATGGGGCTGTTGGCGTACTGGTGGATGGTCCAGTCGCGCCAGGGCCTGGGCACCGGGGGGTTGCCGCGCGGGCTCTCGGGGCTGGCGATCCAGAGAGGGTATTCGGCCAGCCCCGCGCAGTGCCCGCCGCGCGCGAACGCGTGGAAGGTGTAGATGAACGGCCGCACGCCGCCGTGCCGCTCGACGTGGTGGCACCAGCGGCGGGCGTAGCGGGCGACCTGCTCGGGGCGCAGGCCGTCGTTGGTCTCCAGGTCGAGCGCGACCAGGTCGCCACGGCGGAGCCCGCCCGCCGACCTGATCGCGCCCAGGAAGTGCCGCGCCTGCTCGACGGGGTCGCCCTTGGGCCGGGCGAAGTGGTAGGCGCCGCAGACCAGCCAGCTCTCGCGCATGCCGGTCCAGTTACGCCCGAACCACTTGTCGGTGTAGTCGCCGCCCTCGGTCGCCTTGGCGAACGCGAAGGCCACGCCCGCCTCCGCATGGCCGGCCCAGTCGACGGTGCCCTGCCAGTTCGACACATCGATGCCTTGTAGCACGCGCTTCACCTTGCCGGATTTTATGGAGATGTACGCGGATCAACCCTTCGCCGCGCCGATCAGCAGGCTTCTGGTGCGTTCCCGGTTGGCGAACACCGAGCCGACGAAGTCGGTCACCCCCGCCCGCTTCAGCTCCTCCAGCCGGGCCAGCACGGTGTCCTCGTCGCCGACGATCGCGACGTCACCGGGCCCCGCGGCCCCTTCCCTGTCGAGCATGGCACGGTAGGAGGGGAGCTGGCCGTAGATCTTGAAGATCTCGTTGGCGCGCTCGACGGTGGCGGCGGGGTCGTCGGTGACGCTGATGGGCAGCGCGCAGACGATCCTGGGCGCCTGGCGGCCCGCTTCGGCCGCGGCGGCCGTGATGGTGGGCGCGACGTGCTCGGCGACCGTCTTCGGCCCGGTCATCCAGAGCACGGTGCCGTCGGCGACGGTGCCGGCGAGCTTGAGCATGCGCGGGCCGAGCGCGGCCACGAGCACGGGGAAGCCGGCTCCGGGCGCGGTGAGCCGTACGTTCGCCTTCAGCGTCTCGCCCTGGTAGTCGACCTGCTCGCCGCGCGAGGCCGGGATCAGGATGTCGAGGTACTCCTTCATGTGCCGGCCGGGCCGCTCGAAGCTGTAGCCGAACATGTTCTCGATGACCATCTTGTGCGACAGGCCGATGCCCAGCGCGAAGCGGCCGCCGAGCGCGGCGTTGGCGGTCATGGCCTGCTGCGCGAGCACGGCAGGGTGGCGCGGGTAGGTGGGCACGACGGCGGTGCCGAGCTCGATCGGCGGCGCCTGGACGCCGGCCGCGGTCAGGGCGGTGATGGCGTCGAGGCCGAAGATGTTGGAGAGCCAGGCCGAGGTGAAGCCGTCCGCCACCGCCTGGGCGATCTGGTCGCGCAGGCCGGCGATCGCGTCGGGTCCTTGGGGCTCGCTGAGGAAACATCCGTAACGCATCGGAACAGAACTCCATTCTGGTGACTGACGCGAATGTATCTCCCCACACCGCAGTGCGGTCACCCGCCGGGCCGGAGGCGATTTGTAAAGTGACCTCCATGACGCATGAACGCGCGGGACAGCCCGCCCGGCCTTCCGACCTGGTCGACGTCGCCAGGCTGGTGACGTCCTACTACGCGCTGCACCCCGACGCCGGCGAGGTGGCGCAACGGGTGGCCTTCGGCACGTCGGGGCACCGGGGGTCGTCGCTGAAGTCGGCGTTCAACGAGGACCACATCGTGGCCACGAGCCAGGCCATCTGCGAGTACCGGCAGGCGCAGGGCACCGACGGGCCGCTGTTCCTCGGCATCGACACGCACGCGCTGTCGGAGCCCGCGCGGGTGTCGGCGCTGGAGGTGTTCGCGGCCAACGACGTCGCCGTGCTCATCGACTCCCGCGACGGCTACACCCCCACGCCCGCGGTCTCCCACGCCATCCTGCGGCACAACGCGGGCCGCACCAGCGGCCTGGCCGACGGCGTCGTGGTCACCCCGTCGCACAACCCGCCCGCCGACGGCGGCTTCAAGTACAACCCGCCGCACGGCGGCCCCGCCGACACCGACGCCACCGGGTGGATCCAGGACCGCGCCAACCGGCTGCTGCAGGACGGGCTCAAGGGCGTGCGCCGGGTGCCGTACGCGTCGGCGCTCGACCGGGCCGGGCGCTACGACTTCCTCGGCACGTACGTGGACGACCTGCCCTCGGTCGTGGACCTCGACGCGATCCGCGCGGCCGGCGTGCGCATCGGCGCCGACCCGCTGGGCGGGGCGAGCGTGGCCTACTGGGGCGAGATCGCCGAGCGGCACGGGCTGGCCCTGACCGTGGTCAACCCGCTGGTCGACCCGACGTGGCGGTTCATGACGCTCGACTGGGACGGCAAGATCCGGATGGACTGCTCGTCGCCGTACGCGATGGCCTCGCTCATCGCCAATCGCGACAAGTACGACATCGCCACCGGCAACGACGCCGACTCTGACCGGCACGGCGTCGTCACCCCCGACGGCGGCCTGATGAACCCCAACCACTACCTCGCCGTCGCCATCTCCTACCTCTACACCCACCGCGACGGCTGGCCGTCCGACGCCGGGGTGGGCAAGACCATGGTCAGCAGCGGCATCATCGACCGGGTCGCCGAGTCGCTGGGCCGGCGCCTGTACGAGGTGCCGGTGGGCTTCAAGTGGTTCGTGCCGGGGCTGCTCGACGGGTCGCTCGGGTTCGGCGGCGAGGAGAGCGCGGGCGCGTCGTTCCTGCGGCGCGACGGCTCCGTGTGGTCCACCGACAAGGACGGCATCATCCTGGCCCTGCTCGCCTCCGAGATCCTGGCCGTCACCGGCGAGTCGCCGAGCGCCCGCTACCGCGACCTGGTCGGGCGGTTCGGCGAGCCCGCGTACGCGCGCGTCGACGCGCCCGCCACCCGCGAGGAGAAGGCCGTGCTCGGCAGGCTGTCGGCCGAGCAGGTCACCGCCGGCACGCTGGCGGGCGAGCCGATCGCGTCCGTGCAGACGGCGGCGCCCGGCAACGGCGCCAAGCTGGGCGGGGTGAAGGTCGCCACGGCCAGCGCCTGGTTCGCGGCCCGGCCGTCGGGCACCGAGGACGTCTACAAGATCTACGCCGAGTCCTTCAAGGGGCCCGACCACCTGGCCAAGGTGCAAGAGGAGGCCCGCTCGCTCGTCTCGGACGCCCTTTCCGGGGGCTGAGCGGGCGCACATGCGCGGCCGGATCGCCCCCGTGCGCGGCCGGATCCGTGCACGCGCCGGGCGGGGCTGATGGTCGGGGCTGATGGGCGGGGCTGCCGGGCGGGGCTGCCGGGCGGGGGCTCAGGTGAGCTCGCGGGCCGTCGCGGTGCCCATCCCCGTGCGTCCGAGGTCGGCCCTGCGGCCCGCCGCCACGCCGTCGCGGTAGCCGGTGCCGCTCGTCCTGGGCACGCTCATGCGGATGTCGGGGTAGTGAGCGGCCACCGCCCGCTCCACCTCGGCCCTGCGGTCGGCCAGGACGAGCGCGCTGCCCGTGCCGGCGGACTCGGCCTCCGCCCGCGCCTCGGCCGCGCACAGCAGCCGGTACACCTCGTCGGTGAACCCCAGCAGCCACGACCGGCGATAGGCCCGCACGGCCGGCACGCCCTCGGGCGGCTCCACCCGGGCCAGGCCCGAGGCCATCTGCAGCAGCAGCGAGGTGGCCAGCAGGTCGGCCCGCTCCAGGTCGGCCGCGAAGCCGAACACGTGCACCCGCTGCCCGCCGTCGCCCCGCCCGATCAGCAGCGGGCGGCAGCGCAGCGCCTGCGCCACGAGGCTCACCAGGCGGGCCTTCTCCCTGGCCCACGGGGCGGGCAGGGTGACGATCCGGTCGCCGGGGACCTGCCGGGTGCCCGCGGGCGGCAGCGAGTCGATGCCGTGCTTGGCCATCAGCGCCGAGGCGGCGGCCATGAACGTGGCGCGCTCGTGCTCGTTGTCCGTGCGCTCGGCCTTGGCCAGCAGCTTCCTGACGCGCTCCAGCGTCCGCTCCCGCACCCGCACTCCCCCGCTTCCGTCGCCGCCGGCGGGTACTCAGCCTACGGCTTGCCGGCCAGGATCCGCCCGTCGTCGGCGATGGCGGGGAAGGCGCCGGTGTCGACGATGCCGTGCTGCTGGTACAGCGCCTCGATGAGGGCGTGCGCCTGCGGCTCCAGCTTCCACAGCGCGCGGTACTCGCGCGCGGTGGGCAGCGGGATGCCGATCTCCTGGGCGATGTCCACGGTGCGCGGCACGATGCCCTTGGCGATCTGCCGGTCCCAGAACTCGCGGGCGGCCCGCATGCGCGCGGCCCGCTCGGCCGTGCTGACGACCTGGGGCGTCGTGTCGAACACCACGGCGTCCTCGTCCTCCTCCTCGACCAGCTCGGCCAGCGCGGCCGGCAGCGCGGGGCGGGCGGGCACGGGGTGGTGCTCGGCCTCGGGCTCCCAGGGGACGCGGGGGTCGGCGTCGATGAGCGCGGAGGTGTTGTAGAGGGCGGCGATCTGGGCCAGCAGGGCCTCCTGCCGCTGCGGGTCCACGGCCAGGCCGGTGTGCTCGACGGCCTGGTCCATGGCCTTGTCGAGCTTGGCGAGCGCGGCGCGCATCTTGCGCTCGGACGCGCCCGCCTCGCGCAGCGCCTTGGCCCGCTTGGCGGCCAGCGCGACCCGGGTGAGCCTGCGGTGGGCGTCGACCTCGCTGGCCGTACGGTCGCTGACCTCGGCCAGCCCGAGCCGGACCAGCAGCCGCTCGGGGGTGAGCCGCCAGTTGATGCGGCCGGTGCCGCGGATGCGGTGGCGCTCGATGGCCATGCCGCGCTCCCACAGCCAGGCGGCCACCAGCGGGGCGGCCAGGCGGAAGACGGCTTCGGGCAGGCTGCGCGCGTCCATGGAGGACAGCACGGCGGTCAGGCAGGTCAGGGCCCACACGGCGATGCCGTCGATGCCGGCCGAGAAGTTCTCCCGCATGTTG
The DNA here is from genome assembly GCF_012034275.1 of Nonomuraea composti. NCBI lineage: Bacteria > Bacillati > Actinomycetota > Actinomycetes > Streptosporangiales > Streptosporangiaceae > Nonomuraea > Nonomuraea composti. The sequence goes on from NZ_JAATEP010000018.1 coordinate 136,410, forward strand.
CGGCGGGCGCGTACGGCGGAGGTGATGATCGCGACCTCGATGAACGCGAACAGCAGTAACCGCAGCGGCCCGTTCATGCCCAGCACGTCCCCGGAGAAGCGCCACATGCCCTGCGCGGAGACGCCGGTGGCGATGGAGGCGGCCACGATGGTCAGCACGTCCTCGACGGGCCGCGGGGCGACGTACCTGCTGAACAACCAGGACACGGCGCGCCAGGCGACCCTGAGCACCAGGACCGCGAGCGCCAGGCCGATCAGGCTCAGCAGCGTGATGACGGCGGTGGCGAGCGGCTTCTCGGTGATGAAGGCTGTTATTTCCTCAAATGTCGGCATCAGTCACTATCCGTGAGGCTCAAACTCCGGCTCTATGCGACGAGATCATCGCAGAATGTCGCCATCTTGTACGCCAAACGCCGTCTGCTGCCCCACTTTGCCCACCTTTCACCGCAGATCAGGGGACTTGACGGCGCGTGTATCAGACCCGCGCCCCGCCCCTCTGCCGTCACAGGGGGTCCGACTCTGGGAGGGGGTTCCATGAAGATCTTCGGCCGCGAGCCCGCGCTCGCACTCGGCCTGCTGAGCGCGGGCCTGCAAATGCTCACAGCGCTCTTCCTGCCGCTGACGACGGCGCAGGTGGCGGCCATCAACTCGATCGCCGCGGCGGGCCTGGGCGTCTGGACGGCGTTCGCCACCCGCAACCTGGACGGGGGGCGCACCATCAAGGCGGCGGTCCTGGGCTTCGCGCAGGCGGCCATCACGCTGGGGCTGGTGTTCGGGGTGTCGCTGACGGACCAGCAGACGGCCTCGATCATGGCGTTCGTCGCCCTGCTGGGCGCCGTCCTCGTGCGCCAGCAGTCCACCCCGACCGCCACGGCCACGGTCCCCGCCACCGCCGCTGCGGCGGGCCCGGGAACGGCGGCGCCTCCCTCGTCGTGAGGGACGGCCGGGAAGGTCCGCGGGCAGGGGCCCGGCGCGGGCGGGGGCGCGCCGGCTTCCTGCCGTCCAGGTGACAGCCTCGATTCTCGCTGGTCGTGCTTGATGGGCGGGCGCACAATGGGACGCGAGGAGGGGAATGTGAGCAAGCGATCGCGAAGACGCCGCGCTCTCTCCAGTGGCGCGCCCGCGTGGCCGCCCGGCTTCGGCCCCGGCGAACCGCACTGGACCGAGCGTGACCACCCCCCGTTCGAGGATCCACCCGGAGGGACGGGCGGCGTGCGGGAGCCGCGCAGGCCCAAGCCCTCCCCGCCCGCCCTGGCGGCCGAGGCCGTGCCGCCCGAGCCGCCGGTTCGCGCCCGCGACCGCACGGAGCCGCCGCCCGAGGAGGTGACCCGGGCGTTAGCCGGAAGGTGAGCCTGCCCTGCCGTTCGCAAGGGCGGCGAGGGTGAGATGTAAATTCGTCCTTTCGGAGGGCTCCATTCACGGTTCCGGATGGGACCATCTATGCAGGGATTTATCCCAACATGGTGTGATGCATCCCAGCCAGGACGGATATCGATGTCAGAGACAGAAGAGTTCCCGCTCGTCCAGTTCATGCGCGACGGGTTCGACCCCGTGGGCGAGCTCGCGCGCATCCGGGCCGAGCACCCGGTCTTCCCCATGCAGATCCCGGGCGACCAGACCGTGTACCTCGTCACCCGCTGGGAGGACGTCCGCGCGGTGCTCGGCGACCACGAGCGCTTCAGCAACGACTTCGCGGGCGTGATCGGGCTCGGCTCCAACCAGGAGGACCCGGGCGGTCTCGGCTTCCGCGACCCGCCCGAGCACACGCGGCTGCGCAAGTACCTCACGCCCGAGTTCACCATGCGCCGCCTGCGCCGGCTGGAGCCGCGCATCGAGGCCATGGTGGCCGAGCACCTCGACCGCATCGAGGCCAAGGCCGCGGCCGGCGGGATGCCGGTGGACCTGGTGGAGGAGTTCTGCCTGCCGATCCCGTCGCTGGTCGTGTGCGAGCTGCTCGGCGTCCCGTACGAGGAGCGCGCCGACTTCGTCAAGATCAGCAAGGACCGCTTCGACTTCACCGCCGGGCCCGAGGCGTCGCTGCAGGCCATCAACGACGCGATGACGTACCTGGTGGACCTCGTCGCCAGGGAGCGCCAGAACCCCGGCGACGGGCTGCTCGGCCAGCTCCTGCGCGAGCACGGCGACGACCTCGACGACCGCACGCTCGCCAGCATGGCCGACGGCCTGCTCACCGGCGGCCACGACACCAGCACCAGCATGCTCGCGCTCGGCACGCTGTGGCTGCTGCGCAACCCCGAGCAGGCCGCCAAGGTGCGCGAGGTCGACGGCTACGTCGTGGACGTGGTCGAGGAGCTGCTGCGGTACATGACCGTCGTCCAGGTCGCCTTCCCGCGCTTCGCCCGCGACGACCTGGAGCTGCACGGCGTCCCCATCAAGAAGGGCGAGATGGTGCTGTGCTCGCTCACCGGCGCCAACCGCGACCCCGCGCTCGGCGCCGACATGGACGAGGTGCGCCCCGGCCGCGAGACGGCGGGCTCGCACCTGGCGTTCGGCCACGGCATCCACCGCTGCATCGGCGCGCCGCTGGCCCAGATGGAGATGCGCATCGCCTTCCCCGCGCTGCTGCGCCGCTTCCCCGGCCTGCGCGTCGCCGGCGAGGTGCCGTTCAGGGAACTCGCCATCGTGTACGGCGTCAAAGAGCTACCCGTCGCCTGGTAGAGCGGTTACGTTCGCTGTGTGACCGTCATCGACCTGACCGCGATCAGCGCCGTCGTCCTCGACACCGACGGCGTGGTCACCGACACCGCCCGCGGGCACGCGGCCGCCTGGAAACACGTCTTCGACGCGTTCCTGCGCGGCCGCTCGGCGCCGTTCGACATCCGCGGCGACTACCTGCGGCACGTCGACGGCCGCCCGCGCCTCGACGGCATCCGCACGTTCCTCGCCACCCGCGGCATCACCCTGCCGGAAGGCTCCCCCGACGACGAGCCCGGCGCGCCCACCGTGCACGGGCTGGGCCTGGCCAAGGACCGCCTCTTCATGGAGCAGGTGGACAAGTACGGCGTCGCCGCCTTCCCCGCCACCGTGGCGCTGCTGCACGAGCTGCGGCACCGCGGCGCCCGCACGGCCGCCGTGTCCGCCAGCCTGCACGGGCGCAAGTTGGTCGGCTCCGCGGGGGTCATGCACCTGTTCGACCTGATGGTCGACGGCAACGACGCCGCGCTGCTGAACCTGCCCGGCACGCCCGACCCCGCGCTCTTCCTGGAGGCGGCGCGGCGGCTCGGCCTGCCGGCGGCCAAGGTCGCGGTGGTGGTGTCGGCGCTGCCGGGGATCGAGGCGGGCAGGAAGGGCGGGTTCGGGGCGGTGATCGCGGTGGACGCCGCGAGCGGTGGGGATGCTCCGGGCGCTGAGGGTGTTCCGGGTGCGGATGGCGTCAGCGGTGAGGGCGTTTCTGCCGTGGTGTCCGATCTGGGGGCGATCGAGGTGCGTGGGCGGGTTCTACCCTTGACGTCGTGACCGTTCTCATCGATCCGCCCAACTGGCCAGGGCCGCGCGGCCTCATGTGGTCCCACCTCGTCAGCGACCACTCGCTGGAGGAGCTGCACGCCTTCGCGGTGCGGCTCGGGGTGCCGGAGCGGGCGTTCGACCGCGACCACTACGACGTGCCCGAGACCGTGCACGCGCGGGCCGTCGCCCTGGGGGCCGAGGCGGTCGGGTCGCAGGAGCTGCTACGCCGTCTCGTCGCCGCCGGGCTGCGCCGCCGCAAGCGCCGCCCGCAGCCGCGCTAGCTCGCCCGTCATGTTGGCGCGGGCGCGCTCCTCCCACAGGGCGCGGGCGCGGGGCGTGCGGTAGAGGGCGGGGGCGGCGAGCAGGCGCCGCAGCACCGCCGAACGGCCCTCCGCGAACGCGACGTCGGGGACGTGGGCGTACTCCTGGCGGATCGCGCGCGCGTAGCCGTCGTAGGTGAGGGCGGTCGCGGGCGTGAAGTCGCCGGACACCGGGCCAATCGCGCGCATGCTGTCGTCGGACGTCCGGCCGGTCGTCGGCATGCGGTCGCCGGAGGGTGGGGCGGCGAGGATGGCCAGGTCGGCGTCGCACAGGACGGCGCCGTTGCGGTCGCCGGGGCGGAGCGTGTCGTGGGCGGCGGTGAGGCGGACCAGCCTGGCCACCTCCGCCACCCGCTGCGCCGGGACGCCGCAGGCCGGCAGGCGGGCCTGGGCGAGCTGGGCGCTGCGCTCCTCGTCCCAGCCGGGGCGGCCGTCGTAGACCGCGTCGTGGAACCAGGCCGCCAGGCGTACCGCCGCGAGGTCGGCCGCCTCGTCGGCGAGGTCGTCGATCGCGGCCAGGACGGCGGCGAGGTGGGTGCGCGTGTGGTAGCGCCGGTGCGGCTCCGCCCAGCGCGCGACCAGCTCGGCCCCGAGCGCGAGCGCGGCGGCCGACCCACCGGCCACCGCCACCCAGCCCGCCCCGAACCCACCCCACGTGCGGTCGTGTGGGAGCGCGCCGCCCTGCGCGCGTGCCACCCCGGACGCGGGCAGGCCGTCGTGGGCGGGCGCAGCACCCGGCTCCGGCGCACCACCGTGCGCGGCCGCAGCATCACGTGGGAGCGCGCGGCCCTGAACGGGCGAGCCGGGCGCGGACGGGCCGCCGTCCGAGGGCGCGGTGCCCGGCGCGGGTGCGGGGTGGTTGGGAAGCACGATCCCACCGTACGCGGGCCGCGTGATGTTATCGTCCGAGACATCGGGACGAACGCGGACAAGGAGCCACGGCGCCTGCCCCGTTGGCGGGAGCTGCGCAGGATCGTGCCCGAGCGCCCCCGCTGGTCCAGGGCGGCGCGGGTGGCGGCGGCGGCCGATGTGGCGGAGCTGCGGCGGCTGGCGCGGCGGCGGACCCCGCGCATGGTGTTCGACTACGTGGACGGCGCGGCCGAGGGTGAGCGGTCGATGGCCAGGGCGGTGGCGGCGTTCGACCGGGTGGAGTTCGCGCCGCACGTGCTGCGGGACGTGGCGGAGGCGCCGACGTCGGTGGAGGTGCTGGGCAGGCGGATCGCGATGCCGGTGGTGCTGGCGCCGACGGGGTTCACGCGGATGATGCATCGCGGGGGCGAGCGGGCGGTGGCGCGGGCGGCGGAGCGGGCGGCGGTGCCGTACACGCTGTCGACGATGGGCACCACGACGGCGGGTGACGTGGCCGCGGCGGCGCCCGGCGGGTGGAACTGGTTCCAGTTGTACGTGGTGCGCGACCGGGCAAGGAACCTGGAGCGGCTGGCGCTGGCCGAAGCGGCGGGCATGGACGTGCTGGTGGTGACGGTGGACGTGCCGGTGGCGGGGGCGCGGCTGCGGGACGTGCGGCACGGCCTGACGATCCCGCCGTCGTTGCGCTGGCGGGGCGCGCTGGAGGCGGTGCGGCATCCGGCGTGGTGGTTCGACTTCCTGACGGGTGAGCCGCTCCGGTTCGCGACGGTGGAGGGCGCGCCGGAGGACATGGCGGGGCTGACGAACCTGATGTTCGACCCGTCGGTGACGGTGGCGGACCTGGAGTGGATCAGGGCGGCGTGGCGGGGGAAGCTGCTGGTGAAGGGCGTGCAGCGGGTGGACGACGCGAAGGAGCTGGCCGCCGTCGGGGTGGACGGGCTGGTGGTGTCGAACCACGGCGGGCGGCAGCTCGACCGCGCCGCCACCCCGCTGGAGCTGCTGCCGGAGGTGGTGGCGGCGGTCGGCGGCCGGACGGAGGTGTTCCTCGACGGGGGTGTGCGCAGCGGGGCCGACGTCGCCGCCGCGGTCGCGCTGGGCGCCCGGGCGTGCTTCGTCGGCCGCGCCTACCTGTACGGGCTGATGGCGGGGGGCGAGCCGGGCGTGACGCGGGTGCTGGAGCTGTTGCGCGCCGAGCTCGTGCGGACGGTGCAGCTGCTGGGGGTGAGCGGCGGGGTCGAGGGGCTCACCCCCGATCTGGTGCGGCTCAGGGGAAGCTGACGATCTTCACGGGGACGGTGGCGGTGCCCTGGGCGGCGGCTCCGGTGTTGTTGATGACGTGGTTGATGGTGCCGTTGCCGCCGAGTGAGACGGTGAGCAGGGAGTGGAAGCGCACGTTCGGGTTGACGGGCGCCTCGAAGCCGCGCTCGGCGACGATGCTCGGGTCGACGTTGAAGTAGCAGTAGGCGCCCAGCCCCCACGCCTCGTGGGCGGTGACGGAGTCGGCGACCTTGTAGGCGGCGTAGCCGCGGGTGGAGCCGTTCATCCAGGCGGCCTGGCCGGGCGGGTCGTAGGGCATCTCGTTCTGGAAGAAGACGGTGCGCCCGCGCTGCCCGTTCCAGATGACCTGGTACTTCTGGTAGTGCTCGACGAACAGCCCGTACGCGGTGACGTCGTCGCCGTTGACGATCAGGCCGGTGTCGGCGGTGTTGACGGTCCAGCCGATGCCGGTGCCGTGGTCGCCGCGCCAGGCCCAGATGTGGTCGATGAGGGTGTGGTCGCTGTTGACGACGAGGCTGGTCGTGGCCTTGCCGGCGTGGGCGCCGCCGATGCGGAAGAACACGTCCTGGACGGAGATGGGGTTGGCGGCGTGGGAGGCGGCGGATCCGGGCGGGCCGACCTCCATGAGGACGGGCGAGTTGACGCCGCCGGCGTCGAACAGCAGGCCGGCCACCCGGACGCCGTCCACGTCGGCCACGCGCAGGGGCACGACGCCGTTGTCGGGGATGATGGTGGCGTAGCCGAGGCCGAGCACGACGGTGTTCGGCCTGGTGACGTTGATGGTCTGGCCGACGTGGTAGATGCCGGGCGTGAAGAGCAGGTTCAGGCCGCCGGCGAGGGCGGCGTTGATGGTGGCGGCGGTGTCGGTGGGCTTGGCGACGTAGAACTGGGTGAGCGGGACGGAGGTGCCGGTGCCGGGCCAGCTCGCGCCGCGCGTGTTCTGCCGCAGGGAGGGGACGAAGACCTGGTAGGCGCCGGCGGCGTCCACGTACAGGTAGGGCTTCTCCCTGGTCACGGGGCTGTTGGCGAGCGTCGTGTACGGCGGTTCCGGGAACGACTGGGCGGGCGCGCCCTCGACGCCGGAGAACACCATGTTCCACACGCCGTTGAGCCAGCCGCCGATGGTGCTGTCGCGGGTGAACCACTGCTGCTGGGAGTACGGCTGCACGGTGCCGTCGATCCGGCTGTCGGCGATGTAGCCGCCGCTGGCCCAGCCGTACCCGGTGGGGGCGAGGTTGAGGTTGCCCCGGACGTGCATGCGGCGGAACGGCGCGGCCTGCGAGACGGCCCACTGGTTGGTGCCGCCGGGCGGGGTGATGGACAGGTTCTCGGCCGAGCGCCAGAAGTTCTGGGTGGCGTTGCCGCCGAACCAGCCGGCGTCCACCCGGACCTGGCCGTTGATGGTGACGTCGTCGGGGTTGCGGCCGAGGCCCATGATCGAGGTGTAGAAGCCGATATTGGCGTTGACGTTGTAGCTGCCGGGCTTGAACAGCAGGGCGTGGCGCTGGGTGCCGAACTGGTTGGACTCCATCTGGGAGAAGACGGAGTCGAGCGTGGACTGGATGCTCGACGCGGGCATGGACGGGTCGAAGACGTGCACGTTGGGGCCGAGGTCGCCGCCACCGGGCGGGGTCGTGGTGGTGGTGCGCACGGTCAGCTCCCACAGGGAGTAGCCCCAGCCGGTCGCGCGGGCGGTGCCGTGGACGCGGACGTAGCGGCCGGTGCCGGTGACGTCGAGGGTCTGGGTGCCGCCGGTGCTCGTGGTGGTGGCGTAGACGTCGGTCCAGGTGGAGGCGTCGGCGGAGACCTGGACGCGGAACGCGGTGGCGTAGGCAGTCTCCCACTGGAGCACGACCTGGCAGACGTCCTGGGACGAGCCCAGGTCCACCTGGAGCCACTGGGGGTCGCTGAAGGCGCTGGACCAGCGGGTGCCGGTGTTGCCGTCCACGGCGGCGGAGGCGGGGGTGCCGGCGTTCTCGGTGGAGGAGGCGGTGGCGGGGCGGCCCTGCGCGGCGTTGGCGGTGCCGCAGGCCAGGGCGGCCCGCGCGGGGGCCGTGACCAGGCACGACAGGAGTAACGCGGCCAGGGCGGTGAGGATGAGGGCGGGGCTTCTGCGGGGGTGCACTGCTGGACTCCTCACGAACAGGGGGTGGTGAGAGAGCGCTCTATCGAGCAGAGCGTGCCTGCGGCCCGGACTTATGTCAATGCTTGATTTAACTTCTACGCAATAGCGGGCGCCGGGTACGCGGCGTCCCCGAAGAACGGCTCGATCACCAGCGTCGCCGCCCCCAGCGCCACCGCGTCGGGCCCCAGCCGCCCCAGCACCACCGACTCCGGCTGGAACGGCTGCGCCTGCGTGTTGGCGGCGGTGGCGGCCCGGATCTCGTCGAGGAGCCGCCCGCCCAGCATCAGCCCCGCCCAGCCGCCGATCACGATGCGCTCGGGGTTGAACAGGTGCACCAGCGACGACAGGCCCGCGCCCAGCAGCTCGACGGTCTCCCCGATCACCGGCGAGCCCGACTCCAGCAGCCGGGCCAGCGCCGCCTCCTCGTCGGCGGAGTCGGCCTCGACGCCGGCGCGTTCGAGGATGGCCTCGGCCCCCAGGTACGCCTCCAGGCAGCCGCGCGCCCCGCACCGGCACGCCCGCCCGCCGGCGATCACCTTCAGGTGCCCGACCTCGCCCGCCGCCATGCCCGCCCCCCGGTAGATGCGCCCGCCGGTGACGATCGTGCCGCCCACGCCGGAGCCGACGAGCAGGATGACCGCGTCGCCGGTGCCCCTGCCGGAGCCGAACCACAGCTCGGCCTGCCCCATGGTCTTGGCCCCGTTGTCGAGGACCAGCGGCAGCGAGGTGCCGGCCCGCAGCAGCGCGCCGAGCGGCACCGCCTCCCAGCCGAACGTCTTGGCCCGCACCAGCCCGTCGGCTCCGGGCTCGACGATGCCGGGGACGCCGACGCCCACGCCGAGCACCTGCCCGGCCGGCACCTCGCCCTCGGCGATGACGGCGTCCACGCCGGTCAGGATGTGGCGGGCGACGAGCTCGGGGTCGTGCTTGGCCGAGCGGACCGCGTAGTGTGCCCTGGCCCGCACGTTCATCTCCAGGTCGAACAGCTCGACCTTGACCTGCGTCTCCCCCACGTCCACGCCGACGGCGTAGCCGTAGGCGGGGTTGACCTTGAGCAGGACGCGGGGCCGGCCGCCGTCGGAGTCGACCTGGCCCGCCTCGACGATGACGTTGTCGGCCAGCAGGTCGCCGGTCATCGTGCTGACGGTGGCGGCGCTGAGCCCGGTCTGGGCGGACAACTCGTTGCGACTGGCGGGGCCGCCGAAGTAGAGCGCGCGCAGCAGCATCGCCCGGTTCCCCCGGCGGAGGTCTCGTACGGTCTTCCGCCCCGGCGTGCTCATGCTCGTCCCCCGTTCCTTCGGCAGTCCGCCGCCATGTTAGTTCACGGCCCGAAGAACCTACGCGGCCGGTGTTACCCAAACGTTTCCTGACTTTCTTCGAGGCTTAGATTATGGTCTGGCCATCCCCCCGATGAGGAGATGGCAATGAGCCGAGGACTTGTGCGAGGCGCCGTCGTGGCGGCCCTCGTGAGCGGGCTGACCGCGTGTGGCGGCGGCACCGGTGGCCAGAGCGGCGGCAAGGAGCTGACGTTCTGGATGTACCAGGACCGCACCCCGCAGGCGGGCCAGGTCATGGAGAAGGTCCGCAAGGACTTCGAGAAGGCCAACCCCGGTGTCACCGTCAAGCTCGTCAAGATCCCCAAGGACGACTACAACACCAAGCTGGGCAGCGCCGTGGCCAGCAAGAGCGCCCCCGACGCGGGCATCCTCGACCAGCCGCTGGTCTCCAAGTACGCCCTCGACGGCACGATCAAGGAGGTGCCCGCCGGGCTCGTCCAGGAGGCCGACTACTACAAGGGCGCGCTCGACACCAACCGCGCCGGCGGCAAGCTCTACGGCCTGCCCCAGGACCAGACCACGGTCGCGCTCTTCTACAACAAGAAGCTGGTGCCGAACCCGCCGAAGACCTGGGACGAGCTGAAGCAGGTCGCCGCCCAGGTGCACGCCGCCGACGCGAACGTGGCCGGCATGAACGTGCCCAAGGGCGACGGCTACGGCGCCTGGATGTTCCCCGGCATCGTGCACGGCGCGGGCGGCGAGATGGTGGACGACGCCGGCAAGAAGGTGCTGTTCGACCAGCCGCCGGCCGTGGAGGCGCTGCAGCTCTGGGTGGACCTGCAGAAGTCGTCGCCCCGCAAGATCACCGACTCGGACAAGCCGTTCGAGAACGGCCTGGCGGCCATGACGATCTCCGGGCCCTGGGACGTGCCGACGATCCGCGAGCAGTTCCCCGACCTGGACTTCGGCGTGGCGCCGCTGCCGTACAAGACCGAGCCGGCCGGCAACATCGGCGGCGAGGACTCCGTCGTCTTCTCCACCAGCAAGAACCCGGACCTGGCGTGGAAGTGGCTGGCGTTCCTGTCCGACGCGGCCAACAACGGGGCCGTCGCGGACGCGTTCGGCGGGTTCCCCGTCCATCTGAAGGCGCAGGTCGTCGCGGGCGGCCCCGAGCAGGCGGCCTTCCTGGAGCAGCTCAAGGTCGCGCACGCCCGGCCCGCCGTGCCGCAGTGGATCCAGGTCAACGACGAGATCATCGCCCCGGCCATCGAGTCGGCGCTGACCGGCAAGGCCACCGCGCAGCAGGCGCTGAGCGACGCGGCGGCCAAGACCCGCTCCCTGCTCGGCTGGAACGGCTGACGTGGCCGCTCCCGTACTCGAACGGGTGACGACGGGACCCGGGAGGCGCGCCAGGCGCCGCCCGGGGGCCCGGCGCCGCGACCACCTGACCGGCTGGCTGCTGATCGCCCCGGCGCTGGCCTACTTCGTGGTCTTCCTGCTGTACCCGGCCCTGTCGGCGCTCTACTACAGCTTCACCGACTGGAACCTGCGCACCGAGGCGAGCTGGGTGGGCCTGGCCAACTACGCCGACCTGCTGTTCGACGACGTCAAGTACCCGCACTTCTGGAAGTCGGTCGGCGTCACCCTGCAGTACACGCTCGTCGCGGTGCCGCTGACGCTGGTCTCCGCGCTGGCGCAGGCGCTGCTGCTGAACGCGATCAGGCGCGGGGCGAACCTGTTCAGGCTGCTGCTGTTCCTGCCGGTCGTGACGGCGGAGGCGGCGGTGGGCGCGATCTGGCGCTGGCTCTACGACCCGCAGTACGGCCTGATCAACACGCTGCTCGGCCTGGTGGGCATCCCCGGCCAGAACTGGCTGAACACCCCGGAGCTGGTCATCCCGGCGCTGGCGTTCATCGCGGCCTGGCAGTGCGGCATCTCGATGATCATCTATCTGGCGGGGCTGAAGGGCATCCCCGGCTCCATCCAGGAGGCGGCCATCATCGACGGGGCCGGGCCGTGGCAGCGGTTCTGGCGGGTGACGTTCCCGATGCTCCGGCCGACCACGTTCTACCTGCTGGTGACGGGCGTGATCGCGGCGCTTCAGGTGTTCGGCCTGGTGTACGTGATCTTCTCGGGGAACGGGCGCAGCGTCACCGGCGGGCCCGAACAGTCGGGGCTGACGTACGTGCTGCACCTGTACCTGTTCGCCTTCCGCTACGACGCGATGGGCGCGGCCTGCGCGATGTCGTTCATCCTGCTCGTCTTCATCATGATCGTCACGGCGCTGCAGTTCCGGTTCGTCAAGCAGGAGGCGGCGTGAGAAAGGCTTCGATCTACGTCGCGCTGGTGCTGCTGGCCGCCGTGTCGGTGGTGCCGTTCCTGTGGATGCTGGCCACCTCGCTCAAGCACGGCCCCGACATCTACACCAAGGTGCCCAACCTGCTGCCGCTGGACAAGCGGACCGGCGAGTGGGCGGCCACCCTCGACAACTACGCCTACGTGCTCGACGTCGGCGGGCTCGGCGACGCCTTCGTCAACAGCGTCTGGGTGTGCGCGATCCTCGTGCCGGCCAAGCTGCTCATCGACGCGCTGGCCGCCTACGCGTTCGCGCGCATCCCGTTCCCCGGACGCGACAAGCTGTTCGTGATCATGCTGGGCGGCATGATGGTGCCCGCGATCACGCTGCTGGTGCCGCGCATCCACGTCACCCAGTCGCTGGGCATGTTGGACTCCGGGTGGGGGCTGATCGTGCCGAACATCGCCTCGGTCCTCGACATCTTCCTGCTGCGGCAGTTCTTCCTGTCGCTGCCCGGCGAGCTGGAGGAGGCCGCGCTCATCGACGGCGCCGGCCGGATGCAGATCTTCTGGCGGATCGTGCTGCCGCTGTCGAAGCCCGTGCTGGCGGTCGTCACCATCACCAGCTTCCTGTTCCACTGGAACGACCTGGTGTGGCCGCTGCTGGTCACCAACGACCCCGAGCTCTACACGCTGCCGCTGGCCCTGCAGCAGCTCGTCGCCAGCCCGGACGGCGGGCGCGCGTACTACATCATGGCGGGCGCCACGCTCGCCGTCCTGCCCGTGATCGGCGTGCTGCTCGTCTTCCAGCGCCGCATCCTCCAGGGCATCGCCTTCACCGGTCTCAAGAGTTAGGAACCCGACTGTGCTGATCGACGGGGTCGCCGTCATCGACGGCGTGCCGCGGGTGCTCGTCACCGCCGACTATCCGTACTACCGCGACGATCCGGCCGTCTGGGGCGACCGGCTGCGGGCGGTGCGGGACGAGCTCGGGATCGAGGTGATCACCTGCTACCTGCCCTGGCGGCACCACCAGCCGGAGGCGGGCACGGCCCCGGACTTCACCGGCCTGACCCACCCGGCCAGGAACGTCACCGGCTTCCTCGCGCTCTGCCACGAGCTGGGCCTGCGGGTGATCGCCAAGCCCGGCCCGTTCATCCACGCCGAGGTCACCTACGGCGGGCTGCCCGACTGGGTGTGCCCCGACGCGGACCCGGCCTTCGAGCCGCTGCTCGACGCCTCCGGCACGCCCGCGCGCTGGGCGGACGCCGCCGCACCCCAAGGCCGCCCGCTGCCCGCGCCGCTGGCGCCCGCCTTCCTCGCCAGGGCCACCGAGTGGCTGTCGGCCGTGGGCAAGGAGGTGCTGGACGGCGCCGAGGCGGTGATCGCGCTGCAGATCGCGAACGAGGGCGTCTACACCAGCGGCGCGCTGCCGCTGACCGCCTACGACTACAGCCCCTCCGGGCTGGCGTTCCACCGCGACCGGCTACGGGCCTGGTACGGGACGCCGCAGGCGTACAACGCCGTGCACGGCACCTCCTACGGCGACTGGGCGGACGCCGAGCCCCCGGACGCCACGTCGGGCCCGCTGGCCCAGGCCGACTGGGGGCGCTGCCACGCCGAGTACCTGGCCGAGGTGTACCGCGTGTGGGCGCAGGCCGTCGGCTCCGGCCTGCCGGTCCTGGTCAACCTCAACCCGCCGACCGTGCCCGCGCTGGACGACTGGCTGGCCAGGGTCAGGCCGGAGCTGTGGGGCGGCATCTCCTACGGGTTCACCAACTGGATGGGCGTCGTGTCGGCCGACCGCGACGCGCACGCCCGCTACGTCATCGCCGCCAAGCGCGCGCCGGGGCCGAACCTGGAGGAGAACTGGGGGTTCTCCGAGCTGTACGACCCCGCCTACATCGACGCGGCGACCAGCTTCCACCAGTCGCTGCTGGCGCTGGCGGCGGGCGCGACCGGCTTCAACGTCTACACGGGCGTGGCCACCTCGGGCTGGGGGCCGGAGCTGGACGCCGTGCCCGGGCCGTACCCGGACTGCCCGCCCATCGACGCGGGCGGGTCCGCCACCGTCAAGGCGCCGGTGGTGCGGGCGCTGGCGGGCTTCTTCGCCGTGCACGGCGCGGAGTTCCTGGAGTGCGAGCCGGTGCGGCGGGACGCGTTCGGCCTGTACCTGCCCTATGCCGGGATCGCGGCCCTGTCCGGGGAGCCGGACGGGCCCGGGTGCGGGCGGGCGCTGCGCGCCTTCCACGAGCGCATGCGGGCGCGCGGGCTGGACTACGCGCTGGTCGAGCTGGAGAGCGTGACGGCCGCGGAGCTGGCCGCCTACCGCTCGGTCACGGTGCCCGGCGGGCCGTTCATGCACCGGCGGGTGCAGGAGCTGCTGGCCGCGTACGCGCGCGCGGGCGGGCGGGTGCTGGTGGACGGCCCCCTGCCCGCGCTCGACGAGCACCTGTCACCCTGTGCGCTGATCACGCCGTCGGCTCCCCTCGCGGAGGTGGCGGAGGGGCTCGTGGTGCACGGCGAGGCCGACGCGTTCCTGCGCAGCCACCCGGACCGGGATGTGCACTATCTCGTCGTGCTCGTCCAGTCGGGCAACGAGGGGCCGATCGTGTTGCGGACGCCGTACGGGATCGTCGAGGTGGTCGCCGCGCAGGGCGGCGGCGCGGTGCTGCGGCTGGCCGACGGCCAGGTGGACGACCTCGTGATCAGGGGGCTGAACGCCTATCTCGGCTGCGCGGTGGAGGCCGGCGTGCGCCTGGACGGGGTGCGCACCGGCGCGTCCGGGCCCGGTGATCTCGCCCGGATCAACGGCCGACTTGTCTAGACGAAATCAGCACATACATCGATAGAAAGGACGGGTATTTCGCCGCCGGTGTCGTCGCTCTGCTCCTCACACGGGGACCCGCCCGCCCGAGAGGAGATCGCGATGGCATCAGGAGAGTTCCAGGTGATGAAGGTGCCGGCCGAGCAGCTGGCCGGCATGCTTCACGGCCAGGTTGTCGATCCCGGTGCGCAGCCCACGCACGTGGTCCATCGGGACGAGGGTTGGACCGTGGATGTGAGCTGGGAGGTCACCGGCGAGCTCGTCGACTGGCTGGCGGGATGCTGGCAGTTGGAGATCATCGCCGACCTGATGGGCGGTGGCGAGACCAGGCACCCCTCGCCACCGGTGGAGCTGACCTTCACCCCTGGCTCCGGCCGATATACCGCCTCGATCCCCATGCGCGGTCAGCTCGCCCCCGGCATCTATGACCTGGTGGTCAACCTCACCACGACGACGGCCGCGGGCACCTCGGGGGCGCTCGGCGGATTCGTCGTGATCAGCAAGGTGACGGTCAAGGAGTGAGGGGCGGTGATCGTACTGCAAGCACCCCGCAAGCGGGCCCTCCTAGGCTCCTGCCGCGGCCACGGGGAGAGACAGGGGCCGCCTGACTGTATCTGACGCCGACGGGGGCGCTCTTAACTCCGTGAGCCCTCCGCCAGGCGACGGGACCAGCAAACGGGAGACTCCATGTCCGACACTCCGATGACCGCGGATGACGTGCTGCGCATCGCGGCCTACAAGGACCGGAGCGCGGCACTCGAAGCCATGGTCATCGCCTACAGCTACCACCGCGTGGCCGCGGACCTCGCGGTGCACCTGGGCCGGGCGGCCAACAACTGGTACTGCTACGCCACCTGGACCTCCAAGGCGGTGGGCGAGAGCCTCGACCTCGGCCCGAATTCTCCGTTCATCGATGACTTCGGCCGCCGCCTGCGGGTGCCGCGCCGCTTCAGGCGGCTGTTCCGGGCCGCGCTGCTGACCCTGCTCGGGCCCAGCTACCAGCTCGGCCTGGCGCTGGCCAACCGCGCCATCTTCCTGGAGACGGCCAGCCTCGCGGTCAACCTGTGGAACGACGAGCCCGACCGCTACCTGAAGGTGAGCCCCGAGTCCGAGCTGACACCGACGCCGCCGGAGTTCCTGACGGACCTGCTGTCGCCGGCCGACCCGCGCTATCTCAAGGACGCCGCGCAGCTCATGGTGGAGGCGGCCAGCACCGAGGACCCGGCGGCGCGGGCGGAGCTGATGCTGGGCGCCAACATCGCGCTGTCGGCCTACGAGCAGGCCCGCGCGCAGGCGGCGCTGGAGCTGGTGCTCTACCGGCCGGTCCGCTGGCTGACCCGGGTGTCGTGGCGCTCGCTGCGCTCCCTCGTCACGCGCCGGCCCTTCCCCAGGTTCAAGCTGTACGCCGCGGCGCACGCGGACCAGCCGTGGCTGACCCGCAAGCTGGAATCCCTGTGGTCGGCGCTCTACACCCGCCACCTGTTCGCCGTCGCCACCCCGCTCAGCGACGTCAAAGTGGGCAAGCCGCTCACCGCCCCGGCGGGCGTGGACCTGGCCAAGGTGTGGGTGCCGATCCAGAACGAGAAGGTGCGCAAGCTCGCCGAGGAGTTCATCACCGAGGACCAGGAGGCGTCGACGGCCGGGGTGACCGACTGGGTGTCCTACCCCGACCGCATGCGCTTCATCGTCAGCTACTTCCGGGTCTACCAGACCGTGGACGCGCTCTACCGGGTGCCGTTCGACCAGGAGATCGCCGACGGGCTCGCCGAGGAGATGGCGCGGGGGCTCGTGCCCGAGGCCGTCAGCGGCATGCCGGCGCTACGCGGCAGGAAGTTCTACGCCTTCCCGACGGAGACCGACCCCGACGCGTACGAGATGGCGCACTTCGACTTCGAGCCGTTCCTGGAGGCGATCCCGCTGGAGCAGGAGTAGCCGATCAATCAAGGAAGTCGCGGGTGATCTCGCGGGCCTGAAGGAGCCCGCGCAGCTTCGCGAAACAGCGGGCTCGGGTGGGCCCGATGCTCCCGACCGGTCTGCCCAGCCTGCGCGCCACGTCCACGTAGTGGGGCTCGGAGGTTTCCGTGAGCGCTCTGAACAGCACCCTCTGCGCGGCCGGCAGCTCCTCGACCAGCTCCGCGAGCGTGCCGGCCAGCCAGATCCTGGCCAGCTCCCTGTCCACGTCGTCCGTGCTGCCCAGCGAGTCGAGGTCCGGCGTGCAGATCTCTCTCGTGCGCTTGGTCAGCTTGAGGCATTCGCGGAAGGCGATCGTGGCCAGCCAGCCCGCCATGCGCTGGCCGTCCTCGACGCTGCCGAGGTTCTGCCAGGCGAGCATCCACGTCGTCTGCAGGACGTCTTGGGCGTCCTCGTGGCTGAGCCTGAAGCGCCTGATACGGGCCTTCAGCATCGGGCTGAACTCCTCGACGAGCCGCTCCCACGCCCAGGCGTCACCCTGCTGGGCGGCGGACACGAGGTCCGCGGTCTCGAGCGGCGTGTCGAGCCGTTCCATGGTCTGCATGTCGATCTCCCCGCCGGTCCGGTTTCTCGGGGGGCCAATTCCGGCCGGCTACCTCACCGTGCGCCGGCTGATCCGAAAAGACTGTTCCGAAGGCAACAGTCCGGGTGTGGCGCTCGTCACATTCCGGGGATCGGGTTTCGTCTGCTGTCCCCTCCGTGAATGCGGCCTAGAGTTCTTGCATGAACGCGCGCAGCGGGGTTCCGTACGACGTCGAGCCGGTCGCGGCCGTGCTGGCGGAGATCCCGTTGTTCCGCGTGCTCGGGGAGAGCGGCATCCGGAGCACGGCGCGCGCGGGGGTGGCGCGCCGCTACCGCTCCGGGCAGATCATCTTCCATCAGGGGGATCCGGGAGAGTCGCTGTACGTGCTGCTCGACGGGCTGGTGAAGGTGGTCTTCACCACCGAGCACGGCGACGAGATCGTCCTGAACATGCTGCGGCGGGGCGACACGTTCGGCGAAATGGCGCTGCTCGACGGCTCGCCGCGCTCCGCCTCGATCGTGACCGTGCGGCCCTCCTGGGTGTTCGCGCTGCCCAGGGCGCGGCTGCTGGAGCTGATGCGGGAGCACCCGGGCCTGGCCGACGAGTTCCTGCGCCTGCTCGGCCGCATGGTGCGCAGGCTCACCGGCCAGGCCGCCGACCTGGCCTTCCTCGACCTGGGCGGGCGGCTGGCCAAGCTGCTGCTGGAGCTGGCGGGCAAGCACGGCCAGTCCGGCGACGTGGTGGACCTGCCCGGGCTGACCCAGTCCGACCTCGCCGCGCTGATCGGCGCGTCGCGGCCGGCGGTCAACCGGGCGCTGCAGTCGCTGGTGTCGAGGAATCTCATCTCCGTCCAAGGGCGGACGATCACGCTGCTGGATGTCGCCGCCCTGCGGAAAAGGGGCGGCCTCTGACCGACTGGGGAGTACGGGGTTGATGAACGAGCATGACGAGCGCTGGCCCGAGGAGCGGTTCCGGCAGCTCAGGCAGCAGGCCGACCCGGACATCGACAAGGTCGTGGCCGAATACCTCGAGGCGCAGCCCGCCGGCAAGAGCGCCCTCGACCTGCTGAAGTCCGTGGTCGCGGAGCTGGGGGCGGCCAAGCGGGAGGCCAGGGCCCCCTCGGGCGAGCCGCCGGCCTCCGAGATCTTCGACGCGATCGACTTCGCCAAGGACCTGCCCGACTGGGGCGACGACACGGAGCTGCTGGCCCGGGGGCAGGCCGTCTTCTCCGACTACGGGCTGTACCAGTCGGCGGCGCTGTTCTTCGCCTGCCTGCCGATGGCCTACGCCGAGGTGTCCAGCGCCAAGGTGCTGGCCGGCGTCTCCAACCTGGCCACGCACAGCCTCACCCGCCGGGTCGCGGAGACCGGGCAGATGCTCGTGGACGTGATGGGACTGAGGGCCGCCGACAGCCTCCGGCCGGGCAGCCCCGGGCACACGACCGCGATCGGGCTGCGCATCCTGCACTCGTTCGTGCGCGCCCTGGTCGCGGAGAAGTACGCCGACCGCTGGGACACCGAGCGGTACGGCCCGCCGGTCAACCAGGAGCTGCTGCTGGCCACGCTCTTCGACTTCTCCGTCGTGACGTGGGAGGCGATGGAGACCATGGGCGTGGTGCTGACCGACGAGGAGCGCACCGCCAACCTCTACACGTGGAGCGTCTTCGGCCACCTCATGGGCGTCGAGGTCTGCGGCGACGGCCCCCTCACGCTCGCCGACGTCGAGCCGGTCAGCGCCCGCCTGGGCCGCATGCTGGAGCCCAGCGAGGAGGGCCGCCGGCTGATGGCGATGCTGCTCAGGGAGATGGAGGCGTTCATGCCGCTGGGCTGGCGCAAGATGCCGCGCAGCCTGGTGCACTGGATCTTCCAGAACGCCTCGCACGGCGCCGACCGGGTGCCCGGCCTGCTCGGCGTGCCCCGGCCGGCCTGGTGGTTCACCGCCGGCTTCGCCGTGGCCCGCTCGGCCCACCGGCAAAAGTGGCTGGCGAGCCCCGTGGGCGGTGTGATTCGCTGGCTGGTACGCAAGGCCGGACGGCACATCGTGATCGCCATGATCGACCGCCACTCCGACGGGCAGGCGGCGTTCAGGATCCCCGACGAGCTGGCCCGCGCCTGGCGGATCAAGCAGTCGGCCCCGGCGGTCAAGACGCGCGCGATCCGCCGCACCGTCCGCAAGACGCTACGAGCGCCCGCGCAGGGGCGGAAAGGCCCGCGCTAGTGACCGGTCCGTATGAGCCCAGACGTGAGCCCGGCACGCTCACCACGGCGACCATCCTGTTCACCGACGTGGTGAGCTCGACGGCGCTGCGCATCAGGCTCGGCGAGGAGCGGGCCAACGTGGTCTTCCGCCGCCTCTACGAGCTGCTGCACTCGGTGGTGACGGCCAGCGGCTCCTCCTTCACCAAGAGCCTGGGCGACGGCCTGATGGCGGTCTTCGACTCGGCGACGGCCGGCCTCGACGCGATCATCGCGGTGCAGCAGGCCGTCGCCGACGAGAACGAGCGCGCCCTGGAGAAGATCTCCATCAGGGCCGCGCTGGCCGCCGGCGACGTCTGCTGGGGGCAGGACGACGTGAGCGGGCTGCCCACGGTGGAGGCGGCCCGCCTGGTCGCGGTCGCCGAGGGCGGCCAGGTGCTGTGCACCGACCTGGTCAGGCGGCTGGCGCAGGGCCGCAGCCGGCACGAGTTCAAGGACCTCGGGCGGCTGCCCGGCAAGGGGCTGCGCGAGCCGCTGCACACCTACGAGCTGCACTGGCAGAGCGCCGACCACCACCTCGGCGGCGGCCTGGCACCGTGGCTGGACGACGCCGGGCTGCTGCCCTTCGTCGGCCGCGAGGAGGAGCTGCGGGTGCTGGAGGGGGAGCTGGCGGCGGCCGAGTTCGGCAGCGGCCTGGTGATCCTGGAGGGCGAGCCCGGGGTGGGCAAGACGCGGCTGGCCTCCGAGGTGGCCAGGCAGGCGCTCAAACGGCAGTTCACGGTGCTGGCGGGGCGGTGCACGGATCCGGCGCGCAAGGCGTACGAGCCGATCGCGGGGGCGGTGGAGCGGCTGGCCCGCACCTCGCCCGCGCTGCTGCTGCGGGCGGGCGTGGACCAGCAGTGCGGCCAGCTCGTCCGGCTGGCGCCGTCGCTGGCGGCGCCGCCGCTGTCGCTGGAGGTGCCGCCAGCCACCGAGCCCGTCTCCGAGCGCTACCACCTGATGGCCGCCGCGCGCACGCTCATCGAGCGGCTGGCCACCGTGCGGCCCGTGCTGCTGATCATCGACGACCTGCAGTGGGCCACGCTGGAGTCGCTGCAGATGCTCAGCGCCCTCATGTGGGACGCCGACGCGCTGCCGCTGCTCGTACTGGCCACCTCGCGGCCCGTGCTGGTCGAGTCGGCCCCGCCGCAGACGCTGCCGGAGCTGCACAAGCTCACGGCGGGCGCGCGGGTCGTGCAGGTGCCCTCGTTCGGGCTCGACGAGGTGTCGTCGGCGCTGACGCAGGCGCGGGCCGGCAGCGACCCCGAGCGGCTGCACCGGATCACGGGCGGCAACGCGTTCCTGGTCAGCGAGGTGATC
Organism: Nonomuraea composti; assembly: GCF_012034275.1. Taxonomy (NCBI): domain Bacteria; kingdom Bacillati; phylum Actinomycetota; class Actinomycetes; order Streptosporangiales; family Streptosporangiaceae; genus Nonomuraea; species Nonomuraea composti. Next base: position 156,914 of record NZ_JAATEP010000018.1, read on the forward strand.
AGGGAGCTGGCGGCGGGCAAGGACCTCGACGCGCTGGCCGTCCCCGACTCGGTCACCCGCATGGTGACGGCCCGCCTGTCGCAGCTGCACCCCGACGCGCGCGACCTGGTCACCCTGCTGGCCGTCGGCGAGCGCATGACCTCGCCCGAGCTGCGCCGCGGGCTGGGCCTCGACGAGGCCAGGTTCGTGGCGGCGGTGGAGGAGGCCATGGGCACCGGCCTGGTGACCATGCTGGACAACGGGTCCTGCCACTTCTCGCACGAGCTGACCCGCGACGCGCTCTACTCCACGCTGTCGCCGCCGCGCGCCGCGCTGCTGCACGGGCGGGTGGCCGACGCCCTGCGCGAGACGGACCCGGGGGCCATGCGGGCGCGTCCGTACGTGGTCGCCGCCCACCTGGTGGCCGCCGCCGAGCAGGGCCGCGACCCGGCCCGGGTGAGCGCGGCGGCCGACGCGGCCGTGCAGGCCGCCCAGCACGCCCTGGCCGGGCTGGCGCACCGCGAGGCGGTCACCTGGTACCAGCGGGTCCTCGACCTGCTGCGCGACTTCCCCGGCACGTCGCTGGAGCGGCGCGCCGAGCTGCTGGTCGAGTGCGGCAGGGCGATGTGGCTGGCCGGGCATCCGGAGGCCAGGCGCACCCTGCTCGACGCCGCCGACCTGGCCAGGGAGTGCGGGCGGCACGACCTGCTCGTCACCGCCGCGCTGGGCGGCGACCGCGGCTCGGCCATCTCGGCCGCGCCCGACCGCGAGCGCATCGCGCTGCTGACCGAGGCCCGCAAGGTCGTCGACTCCACCGACGTCAGCACCCGGGCGCTGCTGGCCGCGCAGCTCGCCGCGGAGCTCATCTGGGCGCCCGACGGCGAGCGCCGCTTCGCGCTGAGCGACGAGGCGGTGGCGCTGGCCCGCAAGTCCGGCGACCCGCGCACGCTGGCGAGCGTGCTGGGCATGCGCAGCCTGACGATCATCCCGGCCGACCCGCTGCACCAGCGGCACCGCGACGGTGACGAGATGCTGGAGGCGGCCCGCCGCACGGGCGACGACCTGGCGCTGTTCCACGCGTACATGCAGCGCACGCCCCCGGTGCTCGACGGCGGCGACACCACCAAGGTCGCCATGCTCCTCGGGCAGGCCGACGAGCTGGCGCGCCGGCTCGGGCAGCCGCACCTCACCTGGCTGATCGGCTACTCCACGGCCGGCCTGACGCTCATGCAGGGCGACCTCGTGCAGGCCGAGGCGGAGGCGGAGGCGGCGCTGCGGCTCGGCTCCGAGATCGGCCGCCGCCTGGAGGCCATGGCCATCTACTCCGAGCAGATCCGCGAGATCAGGCGGCTGCAGGGGCGGCTGTGGGAGCTGGGCGAGCGGCTGCGCCGCGCCGCGCAGCGGCCGCGCGTGGATCCGGTGCACGCGGTGCTGCGCTACCTGTGCGAGCTCGGCGACGAGGAGGCCGGGCCGCTGCTCGACCGCATCCTCGCCTACGGCGGCGCCGCGCCGCCGCGCAACATGGCGCTGCGCTCCGCCCTCGACAACCTCGCCGTCGCCGCCGCCCGGCTCGGCCGGGCCGAGCTGGCGGCACGCCTGTACGACTCGCTGGCCTCCGGCGGTGAGACGTTCGGGCACGGCGCGGTCGCCCACCACTGCGGGCACCACTACCTGGCGCACCTGTGCGTGGCGATGGGCGATCCGGTGCGGGCCGGCGAGCACTTCGAGGCGGCGGCCGAGGTGCACGAGCGGCGCGGGGTGCCGCTCATGCTGGCCGAGTCCCTGCTCGACTGGGCGGACCTGCTCGACGGCGGCGACCTGGGCGGCCCCAAGCCGGGCGACCTGCGCGAGTGGTGCCGCTCGCTGCTGGCCGGGCGGGGCGCGCTGCTGCTGGAGCGCCGCGCCACCGCTTGAGCGGGCCCGTTCGGGCGGGCCGTTTGAGCAGGCCGTTTAAGCAGGTCAGGGGCCGGGCAGCCCGTTCGGGTGATGATGAGCGGCTACCCGCCGATCGGTTCGTACGCGTTCCTGTCCGACTGCCACACGGCGGCGCTGGTCGGCCCCGACGGCGCGGTGGAGTGGATGTGCGTGCCGCGCTTCGACGGGCCCAGCGTGTTCGCCAGGATGCTCGACCGGCGGCGGGGCGGGGCGTGGGAGCTGCACGCCGAGGACGCGTTCGTGACCGAGCGGGGCTACCTGGACGAGACGCTGGTGCTGCGCACGCGCTGGGAGGGCGCGCAGGGCGTGGTGGTCGTGCACGACTTCCTCGCCATGGCGCCCGCCAGTGAGAGGGCCGGCGCGGGGATGGCGGCCGCGCACCTGCTGGTGCGGTGGGCCCGGTGCGAGCGGGGCCGCGCCGTGGTCAGGTCGCGGGTGCTGGCCAGGCCCGGTTACGGGGTGCGCGAGGCCCGCTGGACGGCCCGCGACGGCGTGCTGGAGGAGGAGTGCGGGCTGGTCCTGACCGGCACGCCCGAGCCGGAGTCCCGCGTCGTGCTGCGGGAAGGCGAGTCGCTGGCGCTCATGCTCGGCTACACCGGTGCCGCGCCCGACGGCCACCCCGCGCGGCTGCTGGAGGACACGGTGCGGTCGTGGCGGTCGTGGTCGGCCCGCTCCGGGTACGCGGGCGTCGGGGCCAAGGAGGTGCGGCACAGCGCGATCGTGCTGCGCGGGCTGCTGTACGACGAGGGCGGCGGCCTGCTCGCGGCCCCCACGACGTCCCTGCCCGAGTGGCCGGGCGGGCCGCGCACCTGGGACTACCGCTACGTGTGGCACCGCGACGCCGCCCTGACCGTGCTGGCGCTGCTGCGACTGGGCCACCGCGAGGAGGCGGGCGCCTACCTCGAGTGCCTGATGCGGCAGTGCGGCGGCGACGCGGACCGGGTGCCGCCGATGGCGGGCATCGACGGCCGCCCCGCCGACGAGGAGAGCGTGCTCGGCCACCTGGAGGGGTACGCCGGCTCGCGGCCGGTCCGCGTCGGCAACGACGCCTCCGCCCAGCACCAGCTCGACATCTACGGCCACATCATGGACGCGGCCCTGGCCTACCACGAGGTCACCGGCGAGCTGGCCGGCCGCGACAACTCCCGGCTGTGGCGGGTCGTGTGGCTGGCGTGCGAGCAGTGGCGCGAGCCCGACGCCGGCATCTGGGAGGTACGCGGGAAGCCGCGCCTGTGGACCTACTCCAAGCTGTACGCCTGGGTGTGCTTCGACCGGGCGGTGCGGCTCGCGGAGCTGACCGGCGAAAAGGGGCTGCCGCTGGAGGCGTGGCGGGACGAGCGGGAGGCGGTGCGCGCGGACCTGCTGGCGAACGGCTACTCGCAGGAGACCGGCTCGTTCGTCCAGTCGTACGGCTCCACCTGCGCGGACGCGTCGCTGCTGCGGGTGCCGCTGGTCGGCTTCCTCGACGGGCGCGACCCTCGCGTGCTGGGCACCCTCGACCACGTGCAGTCGCGGCTGGGCGAGGGCGGGGCGCTGCTGCACCGCTATGACCCCGAGTGCACCGGCGACGGGGTGGACGGGCCCGAGGGGGCGTTCCTGCTGTGCTCGTTCGAAATGGTGTCGGCGCTGGTGCTGGCCGGGCGGACGGCCGAGGCCCGCGACCGTTTCGAGACGCTGTGCGCGCGGGCGGAGCCGCTCGGGCTGTTCGCCGAGGAGATGGCGCCGGACGACGGCAGCATGCTGGGCAACTACCCGCAGGCGTTCACGCACCTGGCGCTGATCGAGGCGGCACTGAACCTCGACGCGTCCGGCGTGGCGGAGGAACTGCACGACTGGGCCGAGCGGGGCGGGTGAACGGTTCAACCTCAGACCGAACGGGCATTTCGCCCATCCGGGGCTGGTGGGCGGGGGCATCCTTGGACGGTCCTTCCTCCCTCCAGTGGAGCCGCGCCATGGGATACCCATCGGACCCTCACCGCCCGCCGCCGTACGGATCCGGGCCGCAGCCGTACGGGTCGGGGCCGCAGCCGTACGGCTCCGGCCCCCAGTACACCGCCGGTCCCGGCCATCCCGGCGGCCCGCCGTACGGGTACGGGCCGCCGGGCCCGCCCGCGCCGCGCCGTAATCTGGCCCTGGTCCTGAGCCTGTCCATCGGCCTGCCGCTGCTGCTGCTCGGGGGCTTCGCGACGGCCTGGTTCGTGCTGGCCGCGCCCGCCCGCGACACCGTCACCTCGGCCTCCGCCTCCCCCGCCGAAGCGCTCCCGTCCTCCCAGGAGGAGTCGGAGCCGGCCGCCCAGGCGTCGGAGGAGGAGCCCGCACCCCAGGAGGAAGAGGACAACGGCGGAGGCGGGCTCACGAGCAAGGTCGGCGGCACGGTGACGCTCACCGGCCTGGAGGCCGGCTCGAAGGTGGCCGTGACGCTCGACCAGGTCTACGCCGACGCCCAGCCGACGCTCGACAGCCTCCAGCCGAAGCCCGGCTACCGGCTCTGCGCGGTCAAGCTGACGCTGGCGAACAAGGGCAGCGTGGTCTACAAGGACGCCCCCATGAACGGCGCGGTGCTGATCGACGCGGACTCCCAGGAGTACCAGTTCTCGATCAGCCGGGTCGAGCAGGGCCAGCAGTTCCACTGGGCCACCTCGATCAACCCGGGCGACAGCCGGAAGGGCCTCGTCGTGTTCGAGGTGCCGCAGGCGGCCAAGATGGTGAAGTTCCAGTTCTCGCTCAACAGCGGGTACGCCCGGCAGCGCGGCGAGTGGACGCTGAGCTGATCGGCTTCAGGAGGGGCGGTCGAGGCTGAGGGTGCGGCCCGCGTCGATGGCCACGCGTACGCTCTCGGCCAGCGTCTCCTCCAGGGCGGCGCCGCGCGCCTCCAGGTCGCGCAGGCCCTCGGCGTCGTCGGTGCGGGCGAGCAGGTCGCGATACTTGTCGTTGTTGTCCAGGGCCTCGCGGGCGCGCAGGGCGGCGTCGGCCTCCTGGACGCGGCGGGCGTAGCGTTCGAGCCGCTCCACCCTGGCCGTCACGGACGCCACGGAGCGGCGCAGCGCCTCCTGCTGCGGCTCCAGCACGGCCATCAGCTCGGGGGTGACGACGCCGCGCATCGCGCGCTCCTGCTCCTCGTGCAGGCTCGTCTGGAGCCGCAGCAGCGTCGCGATCTCCCAGATCTGGCGGGGCAGCAGCACCTCGTTGGCCAGGCCGTCCAGCAGGCGGCGGCGCATGACCTGCGAGGTGTAGACGGACATCACGGCCGCCCTGGCCCGCTCCAGCAGGGCGCGGGCGGGCGGTGAGAGCTCGGGGACGAGGACCAGCCGGTCGCGGTACGGGGCCCGCGAGGCGCCCCGCCCCGGGACGAACGAGTCGATGATCGTCAGGCGCTGCTCCTCGGTCAGGCCGGGGTCGGCGACGAAGTCGACCGTGCGCCTGACGTGGTCACGCTCCCGGGCCAGCCGCCGGGCCTCCTCGGCGGTCAACGCCCGGCGGCGCGCCGTGTCGCGGGCGACGAGGAACGCGCACAGGCCCAGCAGTCCGACCATGAGGGCGAGCACCGCGCCGGCCGACCCGGTGACCAGGTACGCGGCCAGGCAGGTCACCAGGATGGCCGCGGTGGACGCGACCGATAACAGCGCGTACAGGCAGCCCTTGGCCACGCCGTCCCCCTCTGCGCGAGTTCGCGAAGTGCCCTAGAGAGTCACGATAACCCCGGGCACTCGGAAGATCGTCAGCGCAGGTACGAGGCCCCGTTGAGGTCGAGCACCGCGCCGCTGGCCCACTCGGCGTCCGGGGAGGCCAGGTAGAGGACGGCCGCGGCGATCTCCTCGGGCCGCGCCACCCGGCCGAACGGGCTCTGCGCCCGGATCGCGTCGCCGCGCGGCGCCTTCAGGTGCTCGTTGGTCATGTCGGTCTCGACGAAGCCGGGCGCGACGGCGGCCACCGCGATGCCGTGCGGCGCCAGGGCGATGGCCAGCGACTGGCTCAGCGCGTTCAGGCCCGCCTTGCTGGCACCGTAGGCGGGGGCGTCGGGCTCGCCGCGGAAGGCGCCGCGCGAGGAGACGTTGATGATCCGGGCGCCGGCGGACATGTGCCGCAACGCGCACCAGACGACGTTGGCCGCGCCGAGCAGGTTCACGTCGAGGGTGCGCCGCCAGGCGTCCTGCCACTCCTCGTAGGAGGTGCCGGTGGCGGGGTGGTGCAGGAACACGCCCGCGTTGTTGACGAGCACGTCGATCCCGCCGCCCAGCTTCCGCGCCGCGGCGTCCACCATGCTCCTGACGCCCTCGGGGTCGGCCAGGTCGGCCCGCACGACGGCGTGCCCCTGCCCGGGCAGCTCGCCGAGCAGGCTCTCGGCCTCCTTCGCGGAGTCGCGGTGGTGGATCGCGACCCGGTCCCCCTGCGCGGCGAAGGCCGCCGCGACCGCCCGCCCGATCCCTCTCGACGCTCCGGTGATCAGCACTGCACGTCCGCTCATCCCCCGCACATTAGGGGATCGGACGGTCCCGGCCGCAGCCGGGGGTCACCACTGCCGCTTCGCCTTCCGGTACGTGACGGCCTTGCCGCCCTTCCCGGGGAGGGCCATGATGAGGAGCCGCTGGCCGCCCTGCCGCTCACCTTCGGCGACGCACGAGGCACTCCCGGGGATTCGGAGCGCCGACTCTAGCGGGACGGCGAAAAGCCGATCAAGCTGTTACGGGTGCGGGACAACCACCCGCGCGATTGGAACGTCCCATAAGTCCCGTCCCCTATCAGGAGTCGCGCCATGGGATACCCGCCCCTGCCGTCCGGCCCGTACGGACCTCAGCCTCCGTACCAGCAGCCGACGTACGGCCCGCGGCCCCAACCGCCATACGCGCAGCCTCCATACGCGCAGCCTCCATACGCGCAGCCTCCATACGCGCAGCCTCCATACGCGCAGCCGTCCTACCCGCCGCGGCCCGATCCCGGCTACCTGGAGCCCGTGCCGCCGCCGTCGCCGCGCGACAACCGGGCGCTGGTCGTGCTGCTCGCGATCGGCGTCCCGCTGCTGCTCCTGGGCGCGTGCGCGGCCGTGGTGATGGTGCTGACGGACACCGGCAAGTCGGCGGTGCTCACCGGCACCGGCGGGCCGAACATGGTCATGCCTACGCAGGATCCGCTGGCGAGCGACCCTCCGGCGGCCGATGATGCAGCCGGTGACGCGGCGGGTGACGCCGTGGGTGATCCTGCGGGCCTGCCGTCGGCGGACACGCTGGGCCAGCTTCAGCCGACAAACCCGGCCGATCCGACAAACCCGGCTAACCTGGCGAATCCGGCGGACCAGCAAGCCCAGGGTCAGGGCCAGCAGCCCACCACGGCCAGGGTGGGCGGCGCGCTCACCCTCCAGGGCACCGATCCGAGCCTCAAGGTGAGCGTGACGGTGAACCGGGTCGTGAACCCGGCCACCCCGGCCTCCGACTTCTTCAAGCCGCAGACCGGCAAGAAGTACGTCGCGGTGGAGGTCACGCTCACCAACGCGGGCCAGGCCGTCTACAGCGACTCCCCCACGAACGGCGCCGTCCTCATCGACGCGCAGAACCAGCAGTACAACTCGGCGATCGCCAACGTCAGCGAGGGGCAGGGCTTCGGCGGCAGCGTGACGGCGAACGCGGGCGACTCGCGTAAGGGCGTGATCGTGTTCGAGATCCCGCAGTCGGCGCAGCCCGCAAAGTTCCAGTTCGCGCTGAACAGCGGGTTCGCCAGCCAGAAGGGCGAGTGGACGCTGTCCTGACGGTCAGCGCCCGCGCACGATGAGCCGGGCCAGCCGCCGGGGCCGCTTGCGCCGGAACTCGTTCCGCTCGTTGGCCCGCGGGTACGGCTCGCCGGGCACGGGCACCCCGAGGAACGCGCACAGCGGCTCCCACCCGTCCGCCGCCTCGAACACGAGCAGCCGCTCGGCCGGGATCTCGGCCTTGACCTCGGTGATGTGCCGCTGGAAGACCTCGATGACGTGGTCGCGGTCGTCGACGCGGCCTCCGAAGACCGGGTCGACGAAGGTCGCCCTGGTCATCTGGGGGAACAGGGCGAAGTCGGGCGCCCGCCGCGCCACCAGCCACTGGATCATGCGCCGCCGCAGGGGCAGTGGCCCGCTCCGCTCGGTCACGCCGCGGAAGATGGTGGCGCTGACGCTGTCGTACCAGCGCGCGGGGTCGCGGACGGTGAGCACGACCTTGGCGTCGGGGTAGTGCGCGGCCAGCTCCCGCCAGTACGCGGAGGCGGGCCAGTCGACCGCCGACCCGAACCCGGCGAACAGCGTGTCCCAGTCGCGGGAGCGGCCTTCGCCGACGTCGAGCCACTGCCGTACCCGGTACGGCTCGGCGATTACGGTGGACATGTGGTAGCAGGGCCCGAAGCCGAGCCGTTCGAGCGCCGCCTGTAAGGACCTGGTCCCCGTGCGGCCGAAGCCCGCGCCGATCACTTTCACCCGCGCACCTCTGATCCGTCTCTGATGTGCGCCGCCTAACGTCGCGACAAATCCCGTTATATGACGGCATCAGGCATCCGGGAACGGACGAAGCCTGCGCACGGAGCCCGCCACCTGACGGAGTTCGCCAACGCACAGAGGAGCCGATCATGCTCTTCCCGCACCCCCTGATCGAGGCGCTGCGCCGGGCCCCCGCGACCCCGGCCTTCGAGCACGCCGGCAGGACCGTCACCCGGGCCGAGCTCCTGGAGCTGATCCGCCGGCTGGCGGGCGCGCTGCGCGCGGCGGGCCTCGGCCCCGGCCGGGCGGTCGCCGTCCGCACGGAGCTGACGCCCGAGGCGTTCGCCGCGCACATGGCCGCGCACGCGCTGGGCTGCCGCGTCGTCGGCGTCCGCCCCGGCTACCCGCCGGCCCAGCTCGCGCACGTGCTCGGCCTGGACATCGACGCCGTCCTCGTGGACCCGGCCACGGCCGCGCCGCAGCTCATGACCGGCCGGACGCTCTCGCTGGGCCCCGTGCCCGGCGCGACGGACCTGCTGGCCCACCCGGGCGACGAAGGGCCGCTGGAGGTGAGCGCCCGGCCGGACGACGTGGCCGCCCTGACGTTCACCAGCGGCAGCACCGGCCGCCCGAAGGGGTGCGCGATCACGTACCGGGCGCTGAGCGAGCACTGGGCGTGGCAGCCGCGCCGGTGGTCGCCGGTGGCGGCGGCGTTCGCGCGCGGGTTCGAGCGGTACCTGCTGTTCGGGACGCTGGCGAGCATGGTGGTGCTGGAGTTCCTGGCGCCGTGCCTGCTCGGCGGCGGCACGGCGGTGATCCCGGAGGACGACGGGCGGCCGCTGTTCCCGTACGCGATCGAGCGTCACCGCATCACGGGGTCGATCATCACGGTGCCGCGGCTGTACCGGATGCTGGAGCTGCTGGACTCGGCGGACGTGTCGAGCCTGCGGGCGCTGATGGTGTCGGGCTCGCCGATCGCCCCGCGCCGGCTGCGGGCGGCCGCCGCCCGGCTGGGCCCCGTCGTCTACCAGGGGTACGGGCAGACCGAGGCGGGCAACGTCGCGATGCTCACCCCCGAGCACATCGCGGCCGGCGTCGTGACCCCGGTGGGCCTGCCGCATCCCGGGGTCGAGCTGAGCGTGCGCGACGACGACGGCGCCGAGCTGCCGCCGGGGCGGACGGGCGAGATCTTCGTGCGCAGCCCGTACATCATGGCCGGGTACTGGGGCGACGAGGCGGAGACCCGCGACACGCTGCGGGACGGCTGGCTGCGCACCCGCGACCTGGGCCACGTGGACGCCGCCGGCTTCCTGCACCTGGAGGGCCGCTCCCGCGACGTGGTCATGGTCAACGCGGTGGTCGTGTACGCGGGGCCGATCGAGCGGGTGCTGACCGGCCATCCCGACGTGGACGAGGCGTACGTCGTGGGGGCGCCGGACGAGGGCACGGGCGAGGCGGTGCACGCGTTCGTGGTGCCGGCGCCGGGCCGGGTGCCGGACCAGGCGGCGCTGGCCGCCCGCGTCCGGGCGGAGCTGGGCGCCGACAGCGTGCCCAAGACGATCACGGTGGTGCCGGGCGTCCCGGTGGCCACCAGCGGCAAGCCCGACAAGAGAGCGCTGCTCACGCACCTGTTCTGAGCAATCTCTGAGAATTGCCCGCCAACACTGATGTTCACCGCTTCAACCACTTTGCAGTGACGGAGGCTGTCAGTGCCGGACAATACCCTCGACTACCTGGTGATCGGCGCCGGGCCCGCGGGCCTCCAGCTCGGCCATCATCTGCACCGGGCGGGCCGCGACTACCTGATCCTCGAGGCCGGGCCCGCGCCGGGCCAGTTCTTCCGCACGTTCCCGCGCCACCGCACGCTCATCTCGATCAACAAGAAGAACACCGGCTGGGACGATCCCGAGCTGAACCTGCGGATGGACTGGAACTCGCTGCTGTCGGACGACCCCGACCTGCTGTTCACCCGCTACAGCGACCGCTACTTCCCGCAGGCCGACGACATGGTCCGCTACCTGGGCGACTACGCCCGGGCGTGCGGGCTGCGGATCGCCTGCGGCGCCCGGGTGGCCCGGGTGGAGCGGCCGGGCCCGTTCCTGGTGACGCTGGAGGACGGCCGGGCGTACCGGGCGCGGCGGGTCGTCGTGGCGACCGGCGTCTCCCGGCCGAACGTCCCGCCCATCCCGGGCATCGAGACGGCCGACCTGTACGAGACCGCCTCCGTCGACCCGGCCGACTACCTGGGGCGACGGGTGCTCATCCTCGGCAAGGGCAACTCGGCCTTCGAGACGGCCGACAACCTCATGGAGACGGCGGCGGTCATCCACGTGGCGGGCCCGCACTCCGTCCGCATGGCGTGGCGCACCCACTACGTCGGCCACCTGCGCGCGATCAACAACGGCTTCCTCGACACCTACCAGCTCAAGTCGCAGAACGCGCTGCTCGACGGCGACGTGCGGCGCATCGAGCGGCAGCCGGACGGCACGTACCTGGTCACGGTGGCCTTCGCCCGGGTCAACGAGGTCACCAAGGACATCCCGTACGACCGGGTGATCGTCTGCACCGGCTTCCGCTTCGACGCCTCGATCTTCGCCGGCGACTGCCGCCCGGAGCTGGTGATCGACGGCCGGTTCCCGGCGCTGACGCCCGCGTACGAGTCGGTCAACGTCCCCGACCTGTACTTCGCCGGCACCATCACCCAGTCACGTGACTTCAAGCAGGGCACCAGCGGCTTCATCCACGGCTTCCGGTACGGCGTGCGCGCCCTGCACCGCGTCCTGGAGTCGCGCCACCACGGCGTGCCGTGGCCGGGCAGGAGGCTGCCCGCGGACCCGGCCGCGCTCGCGGCGGCCGTGATCGAGCGGGTCAACCGTACCTCGGCGCTGTGGCAGCAGTTCGGCCTGCTGGCCGACGTGATCGTGCTGGACGACGACGGCGGCGCCCGGTACCTGGAGGAGGTGCCGTACGACATGGAGGGCCCGCCGATCGGCGACCGCGGCCACTTCGCGATCACCTTGGAGTACGGCCCCGGCCACGACCAGGTGGACCCGTTCGACATCGAGGTGGCGCGGATCGCCCAGAGCGACTCGGCGCGCGCCCACGAGGGCCACTACCTGCACCCCGTCGTGCGGCACCACCGGCCGGGCGAGCCCGTCGCCGCCCACCACCTCACGGAGAACCTGGAGAACGAGTGGGACTCCCCTGAGGTGCACGTGGAGCCGCTGCGAGCCTTCCTCGCCGCGCGGACGGCGTCCGTCCCGGCATGAGCGCCCGGGTGAGGAAGGGACGGGCATGCTGATCATCGCGCTCGTCGGGCTGGCCGGGCTGGTCAGCCTGCCGTGGTGGCTGCCGGCCAGGGTCGTGGCGCTGCGGGTGCGCGTGTTCGAGCGGATCAACGGGGACGAGGGCATCCCGGTGCCCGGCGACCTCGTCGGCGTCGAGCAGTTCGAGGAGGTGTACGCGCACCCGGCCGCCGGCGGCCGCAGCAAGGGGGCGGCGCTGTCGGACCTGTTCTGGTACTGGCTCTCGCCCGGCCCCGAGATGCACCAGGAGCATCTGGAGGCGGGTGACACGTACGACGCGGTGGCCCGTACCACGCGCCGTCTGCTCGCCGTGCGCCGCACGGAGGCCGAGGAGCTGGCCCGCCGCTGCGCCGGCCGGGCGTTGCGTGACGTGCGCGGCCTGGTGCGGCTGCGGGACCTGATGATCCCGATGTGGGCGGAGTTCTCCTACGAGCTGGTGTTCGGCGAGCCGTGCCCGCGCGAGGCCCGCGACCTCATCGCCGCGAACGCCGAGGACGTCGCCGGCGCGCTCCAGTGCACGCGGCTGCGGCACATGGGCCGCCGCGACCGCCTGACCGCCTACCTGATGCGCAACCTGCACCGGGTGCGCGTGCCGCTGCCCGAGGGGCTGACGCCGCGCCAGCAGGCGTACTACCTGCACGGCGCCTTCTGCACCACCGCCGTCGTGCAGCTCTCGGAGGCCATGGCCCACCTGCTGCTGGTGCTCGCCCGCCATCCGGAGGTGCAGGAGCGGGCCCGCACCGGCGACGACGCCTACCTCGACCAGGTGATGGCCGAGACGCTGCGGCTCTACCCGCTCTTCGGCATCGCCCACCGCGTCACGACCGGCGACATCGCGCTCGACGGGCGCGCCACGATCCCGGCCGGCTCGGTGCTCTGCTTCAACTACCCCGCCTTCCACCACGCCGGCTGCGCCGACCCCGACCGCTTCGACCCTGACCGCTTCGCGGGGCCCGGCGCGAAACGGCTCCACCACATCCCGTTCGGCGTCGCGGCCAACCGGCCGTGCCCCGCCTGGCGGCTGGCGCCGATCGTGATGCGGGTGGTGACGCGAGAGGTGCTGGGCCGCTACCTCCTCGACTCCTCCGTCTCGCACACCAGGGCGATGCCGCACCGGGGGCCGTGCCTGCTCACCCCGCGCGGCGCGCCGCACCGGCCCGGGCCGGCGCTGGCGTACCTGCGGGTGCGCGACCGCTGTGAGGACGTCTGGCGCAGCCTCGCGCAGCTCGTCCTCGGCACCTACATGGTCTGGGACGCGCGCCGGCTACGGCTGTGCGAGCGCCATTTCTCCTCCTCTGAAACGTTCGGTCCTGAGCCGGAGGGATCCCATGCACGTCACCGCACTGGTCACCGCCCCTGACGCCAACCTCGCCCTGGTGCTGAAGGTCCTGCCCGCCCTCGTCGTGCTGCTCGTCGCCGCGGCGGTCTGCGGGCGGCTGGCCCAGCTCGTGCTGCAGCCGCGCGTGCTCGGCGAGATGGTCGCCGGCGTGCTGCTCGGCCCCACCCTGTTCGGCTGGCTGTTCCCCGAGGCGCAGGCGGCGCTGTTCCCGCCGGAGGTGCGGCCCGTCCTGTACGTGCTGAGCACCGTCGGCCTGACCCTCTACATGTTCCTCGTCGGCGCCGGCATCGAGCACGGCTCTGCGAGCACGCCCGGCGAGGTCCGCAAGGCCGGCGTGCTGGCCGCGTCGGGGATCGCCCCGTCGCTGCTGCTGGGCGCCGGCGCCGGTTTCCTGCTGTACGACCTGCTCTCCCGCCCCGACGTGCCGCCGCTGCAGTTCGCCCTGTTCCTCGGGGGCGCGCTGTCGCTGACCGCCTTCCCCATGCTGGCCAGGATCCTGTACGAGCGGGGCCTGGAGCACACGCCCGTCGGCCGGCTCACCCTGCTGGCCGCCTCCATCGACGACGCCCTGGCCTGGTGCCTGCTGGCCGTGCTGTCGGCCATGCACCTGGGCACCGGCCCCGGCGGCGCGCTGCCCACGATCGTGCTGACCGCGGTGTTCGCGGTCGTGATGCTGAAGGTCGTGGCCCCGCTGCTACGCCCGCTGGGCAGGTCCGTCGCGCGCACCGGACAGCTCGGCCCGACCGCCATGTACGTGGTCGTCCTCGTGCCGCTCGCCGCCGGCTGGGTGACGGACTGGATCGGCGTGTACTCGGTGTTCGGCGGCTTCTTCGCGGGCCTGGCGATGCCGCGCGACCCCGTGTTCCGGCGGGCGCTGCACGGCCGCATGATGGACGTCGTCTCGACGCTGCTGCTGCCCACCTTCTTCACCTTCTCGGGGCTGAACACCCAGCTCGGCGGCATCGCGGGCGGCGCCATGCTGGGGGCGTTCGGGCTGATCCTGCTGGCCGGGTTCGCCGGGAAGTACTTCGGGTGCTCGTGGGCGATGCGGGGCATCGGGTTCGGCCGGCGGGAGTCGTACGCGGTGGGGGCGCTCATGAACGCGCGCGGCCTGATGATCCTCATCTTCATCAACATCGGCCTGGCCCAGGGCATGATCACGTCAGAGCTGTTCGCCATGCTCGTGCTCGTGGCGGTGATCACCACCGCCGGCGCCCTGCCCCTGTACAAGCTGGCCCTGCCCGACCGGCTGGAGGCCGGCGCCCTGGCCGGGGAGCGGCCCGAGGACCGTCCGGTGGAAGCCCGCGCCCCTTCCACGTGAACGTTTCACGCGGAAGCGTGGTCCGGTGGGCCAATGGCCGAGTGGATCTGGTAAATCGGCCGCAGTGGTGCAAACGTGGACTGGTGGTTGAGACATCAAGCAGTTCCGGCCCCGCCTCACGCCGGCTGCTGCTCGTCGAGGACGACCGCGAGCTGAGCACCATGCTGGTCGGCCTGTTCACCGAACAGGGCTACACCGTCGAGCACGCGCCAGAGGGGCAGCGCGGCCTGCACCTGGGGCTGTCCCGCCGGTACGACGTGCTCATCGTCGACCGCGGCCTGCCCGCCCTCGACGGGATCGACCTCGTGCGGCGGCTGCGCCGGCAGGGCGTCACCGTGCCGGTCCTCGTGCTCACCGCCTTCGGCTCGGTCGCCGACCGGGTGACCGGGCTGGACGCGGGCGCCGAGGACTACCTGGTCAAGCCGTTCGAGATCGACGAGCTGCTGGCCCGGGTGCGCGCCCTGCACCGGCGCAACCTCGACCAGGCCGGCCTGCTGCCGCTCGGCGCGGGCTGGCTCGACACCGAGGCCCGCGTGGTGCGCCTGCCGGGCGGGGAGCAGGTGACGCTGTCGGGGCAGGAGTGCCGGCTGCTCAGCGCGCTGGCCGCCCGGCCCCGGCAGGTGCACACCCGCAGGTCGCTGCGGCAGCGGGTCTTCGACGGTGCCAACAAGGAGTCGATCGTGGACACGTACGTGTACTACCTGCGCGCCAAGCTGGGCTCCGGCGTCGTGCGCACCGTGCGGGGCGTGGGCTACCGTCTCGGTGCGCTGTGAGCGTCACGCCGTTCGGCCGCCGGCTCGCCGGCGGGCCCCGGCCGGCCCGGGAGCGGCTGCCCGACCCCGACCGGCGGCTGCTCGTCCGCGCCCGGCGGCGCATCACCGTGCAGGTCGCGGGCGCGATCTCCGTGGTGCTCGCGCTCGTCGGCGTGCTGGTCTGGTGCGCCATGGGGCACGGCCAGGGCACGGCGGCCGAGCGCGACCTGGGCGTCGCCGCGCAGCGCTCGCCCCTCGCCTACCCGCCGCCCTGCGTGTGGCTGTACGAGCTGCGCGCCGACGGCACCGTACGCGCCTCGCCCGGCGCCCCCGCGGCGCTGCCCGTGCGGGCGGAGCTCGCCCGCGTGGCCGCCGGCGCCGCCCCGCGCACCGCGCGGGTCGGCGTGGCCGGACGGGACTACCTCGTCCACACGCGGCGCCGCGCGGACACGACCGTGCAGGCCGTGATGGACCTGCGCTACCAGGCGGCCGAGCAGGCGCGGCTGCTGCGCACGCTCGCCGGCGCGGAGGTCGCCGGGCTGCTGGCCGCGCTGCTCGTCGGCCAGGTCGTCTCCCGCCGCGCCATCGCGCCGCTCGGCGAGGCGCTGGCCCGCCAGCGCCGCTTCGCCGCCGACGTCAGCCACGAGCTGCGCACGCCGCTGACCCGCCTGCACACCCGCGCCCAGCTCCTGTCCCGGCGGCTGCGCGGCGGCACCGACCCGATCCTGCTCATCGACGAGGTCGACCAGCTCGTCAAGGGCAGCGGGCAGCTCGGCGAAGTGGTCGCCGACCTGCTCAGGTCCGCCCAGTTCAAGCAGCTGCGCCGGCCCTTCGGCCCGGTCGACCTGGCCGCGCTCGCCGCCGAGCTGGCCGCCGCCGAGGACGCCAGGGCCGCCGCGCGCGGGGTGGACATCGTGGTGCGCTGCGACGGGCCGGGCGACCACGTCGTCCGCGGCGTCGAGTCCGCCCTGCGGCGGGTCGTGTCGGCCCTGCTGGACAACGCGCTCGGCCACACCGGCCCCGGCGGGCACATCTGGGTGACGCTGGCCGGCGAGCCCGGCACCGTCCTGCTCACCGTCCGCGACGACGGCGCCGGGCTCGACCCCGAGGACGCCGAGCGGCTGTTCACCCGGTTCGAGGGGACGGGGTTCGGGCTGGGGCTGGCGCTCGTCCGGGAGGTGGTGGACGGCCACCACGGCACGATCACCGCCGACGGCCGGCCCGGCGGCGGCGCCGTGTTCACCGTGCGGCTGCCCGCGCACCCTTCATCACCGGTCACCGAGCCGGCGCGCGGGCCCGCCCGGCAGAGGTATCAGCCGCCGCTCCCGGGGTAGCCAGGACCGAATGCGAATCGAGGACTGGTTCCTCAGCGAGGAGGAGCGCGGCAACCCGGCGAGCAAGCTGCCCGCCTGGTCGCGCGGGAACGAGGTGCGGCCGCTCGTCCACGGCGCCACCTACTTCGCCGAGTTAAGGGCGTGCCTGGAGCGGCTGGGCAAGGACGACCTGCTGCTGTTCGCCGACTGGCGGGGCGACCCCGACGAGCGCCTGACCCCCGGCGGCCCCACCGTGGGCGCGGCCATGGCGGCCGCCGCCGAGCGCGGCGCGATCGTACGCGGCCTCATCTGGCGCTCCCACCTCGACCTGCTGCGGTTCAGCTCCGCCGAGAACCGCCACCTCGGCCAGGAGATCGAGGACACCGGCGGGCAGGCGCTGCTCGACACCCGCACCGCCGTCGGCGGCTCCCACCACCAGAAGTTCGTCATCCTGCGCCACGACCGCGACGCCACCCGCGACGTCGCCTTCGTCGGCGGCATCGACCTGTGCCACAGCCGCCGCGACGACGCCTCCCACCAGGGCGACCCGCAGCCCGCCCCGATGCCCGACGTGTACGGGCCGCGCCCGCCCTGGCACGACGTGCAGGCCGCCGTCCGCGGGCCCGCCGTCGCCGAGGTGGAGCAGGTGTTCTGCGAGCGGTGGGAGGACCCGGCGCCGGAGACCCGCGACCCGGTGCGCCGCCTGCGCGACCACCTCGGCCGCCTCGACGACGCCCCGCCGCTCCCCCGCCCCGGGCCGCCCCCGCCGCCCGCCGGCCGCCACAACGTTCAGTTGCTGCGCACGTACCCGGCCCGGCGCGGATACCCGTTCGCGCCCGAGGGCGAGCGCAGCATCGCCCACGCCTACCGCAAGGTCCTCGCCCGCGCCCGATCGCTCATCTACCTGGAGGACCAGTACCTGTGGTCCACGGACGTGATCGAGCCGTTCGCCCGCGCCCTGGAGCGCGAGCCCGGGCTGCGCATGATCGTCATCGTGCCGCGCCACCCCGACCAGGACGGCTGGCTGGCCGGCCCCGCCAGCCTCATCGGCCGCGCCGACGCGCTGCGCCGCCTGCGCCGGGCCGGCGGCGACCGGGTCGCCATCTACGACCTGGAGAACCACCAGGGGACGCCCGTGTACGTGCACGCGAAGGTGTGCGTCGTGGACGACGTGTGGGCCGCCATCGGCTCCGACAACGTCAACCTGCGGTCGTGGACGTACGACTCGGAGCTGAGCTGCGCGGTGCTCGACGAGGAGGAGGACCCGCGCCCGCCGGCCGGGGCGCTGCGCTTCGCCCGCGACCTGCGGCTCACCCTGATGGCCGAGCACCTGGACCTGCCGGCGGAGCGGGTGGACGAGCTGTGCGACCCGGTGGCCGCCTTCGACGCCTTCGCCCGCTCCGCGGCGGCCCTGGAGTCCTGGCACGAGTCCGTCGCCTCCGACGGCCGCGTGTCAGGGGGGCCGCCGCGGCCGCCGGGGCGGTTGCGGCCGCATCCGGAGCCGCGGCTGTCGCGCGTCCGCAAGCTGCTGGCGCTGCCGATGTACCGGTTCGCCGTGGACCCGGACGGCCGCCCGCCCGCCCTGCGGCGGACGCGCGGCTTCTGACTGTCCTGTTCATCCTGCGGTGTACTCGTAGGCGGTTTATCCGGCGGTGTACTCGTAGGCGCCGGCCTCGATGCCGCCGCCCGTGCCGATCGCGACGCCGTTCAGGTCGATCTCGCCGTACTTGACCTTGCCCAGCCCGATCGCCTTGCTGCCGGACAGGAGCCGGAGCGGGTTGGCCGGGTCGAAGCGCGGGTTCTCGAAGACGTTGCCGGTGCCGTCGTCGGCCATCTGGTACTGGTCGCCGTCCAGCACGTTGTACGAGTTCGCGGCCTTCGTCACGCCGGGCGCGTACACGCTCTTCTTCTTGGCGTAGATCGCGTTCTGCGTCATCGTCAGGTGCTCGTTCGTGCAGCTCGCGTCGCAGACCACGCCCTCGGCGTCCTCGTGCGTCAGGTAGATGGAGTTGTTGCGGAAGACCGTGCGCAGGACGGGGCCGTTCGGCTCGACCGGCGAGCCGGCCTCCTCCTTGAACGGACCGCGGGTGACCATGCCGCCCCTGGTGCGCTCACCGTAGACGGCGTTGTACTCGAACACGTTGTCCGCGGTGCCGTCCGGGTCCTGCGACTGGCCGTCCGGTGAGGTCAGGGTGCCGAGCTCGGTGAAGGTGTCGTTGTCCACCGAGATGTTGTGGTGCACGTAGTTGCGCGAGCCCTTGAAGATCTCGACCGCCGCGCCGTCGAAGACGTAGTCGAAGCTGGGGGCGATCGAGCCCCTGATGTCGTTCCAGGAGATCTCGGAGTCGTCGCCGTGGACCAGGATGCCGAACGCGCCCGAGTCGTCGTTGGCGTACTCCTCGCCCATCTCCGACGCGTCCGTGTTCACGCTCATGACGTTGTTGTTGACGAACTCGTTGTTGTTGATCGAGGTGTAGTCGGCGTCCTCGTCGATGTAGACGCCCGCCGACGCGCCGGTGATGTAGTTCTGGTTGAGGAAGTTGTTGTCGCCCTCGACGGAGAACCCGGACCACTCGCAGCGGCCCGCGCCCTCCACGCCGACCTGAAGGTTGTAGACCTCGATGTGGTTGCCGGACAGCAGCACGCAGGCGTCCTCGTCGGTGCCCTTGATCACGGGCCTGGCGCCGGTGCCGTAGGCGTCGATGACGATCGGCCGCTCCTGCGTGCCGGATTCCCGGTCGGTGACGACGAGCTGCTCGGCCCAGCTGCCGCCCCTGCGCAGCAGCAGCTTGGAGCCGGGGACGAGAGTGGCCGCGTTCGCCTTGGCCAGCGTGCGCCACGCGGTCGCCGCCGAGGTTCCGTTCCTCGTGTCGTTGCCGCTGACGCTGTCGATGTAGTAGGT
Source organism: Nonomuraea composti (assembly GCF_012034275.1). NCBI lineage: Bacteria > Bacillati > Actinomycetota > Actinomycetes > Streptosporangiales > Streptosporangiaceae > Nonomuraea > Nonomuraea composti. The sequence goes on from NZ_JAATEP010000018.1 coordinate 176,193, forward strand.
GGCGGGCTCCTCGGCCGCCGCCGCCGGGGCGGTGGCCGCTCCCGCGGCGACCATGAGCGCGAACGTGGTGAAGCCCACGACGCACCGCTTCACGAGACCATCTGGCACTGGGGTTCAGCCTCCTGTGGGCGGCCGGAGCCGTCGCTCCGGCCACGGACCGGGACGTACGGGGGGAAGGTCAGGGGTTGCCGTTGATCAGGGCCATGGCCAGCTCGGGGCTGAAGGTGCCCGCGGGCGTCGTGCCGGCGATCCCGCACGGCCCGTCGGAGTCGCCCGGCACCTTGACCCAGAACAGGTACTCGGCGCCGCTCGTCTGCTGCCGGGGCGTGGTGCCGAGCTTGCGCTGGGGCGGGTTGCACCAGTTGTCGTCCGGCGTGTCGTCCTGGTACGGGCCGTTGCCGTTCCGGCTGGTGTCGATCACGTACGTCTTGGCGCCCACCGTGCCGGCGAGCTGCCCCTTGACCGCCTCCGCGTACGTCTCGCTGTCGCCGGTGGTGAAGTAGTTGGAGACGTTGACCGAGAAGCCCCGCGTGTTCGCGACGCCCGACTTGACCAGCCGCGCCGCCATCTCGGGGGCCGGGATCCAGGTGGCGTTGCCCGCGTCGAGGTACACCCACGCGTTCGGCGCCTGCGCGCGCAGCACCTGCGTGGCGTCCAGCAGCATCCGGTACTGGTCCTCGGGGTCCTTGCCGATCTTCGTCACGCAGCCGGCGGCGGCGACCCCGTCGGGCTCCAGCACGACGACGGCGTGCCGGTTGCCGATCGCCCGCGCGAACTCGGTGATCCACGTGTGGTAGCCGGCCGCGTCGCCGGCGCCGCCGCCCGAGTGGCCGGCGCACGCGTCCCGGTTGGGGATGTTGTAGGCCACCAGCAGCGGCAGCCGGTCCTGCGCCTGCGCGGCCCCGACGTAGGTGTCCACGGCCTGCGTGAGGTCGCCGAACCAGCCGCCGAACCACTCGAAGATCGGCTTGCTGCCGATGCTCGCCATGATGGCCTGGCCCTCGGGCGTCTGCGCGTTCTTCGAGGCCCAGTCGGCAGGGTGCGACAGCGGGTTGACGTACAGGCTCGTCGGCCTGGTCGTCTGCGTCTGCATCAGCGACACGTTGTCCAGCCGGACGACCGGCTTGGCGCCGGACCCGCCGAGCTGGAACGTCACCTCGGCGGCCGTCGCGGAGGCGGCGGCGGCCGTGAACGGGATGCTGTAGCGCTTGCTGCCCGTGGTCAGCCGCACGTCCGTGGCCAGCGACTGGTTGGTGCTCGGCGTGGCCGTGTACTGGACGGTCGCCCTGGCCGTGAACGCGACGGTGGAGTAGGCGTCGAAGGAGAGCGTATAGCTCCGGCCCGGCGTCAGGGCGGCGGTGGTGGGTGCGGCCACCATCGCGTCCCAGGGGTTGGCCACGACGTCCGTGACCGTGACCCGCATCCGGCCGGACTCGGCCGCGACGGCGGTCTTGCCGATCGCCGCCCACGGGCTGGTGGAGCTGGTGAAGGTGCCGTTCGCGATGAGCTGGGCGGCGGCGCTGGCAGGGGTCGGGACGGTGAGGGTGACGGTGGTCAGGACGGCGGCTAACGCCGCCACTCTTGCTGCGAGATGTCGCACGTGATCACCTTTCGGGGGGTCCGACGGTGATCATTGCTGACGCTCTCTGACACGGTCAAGAAAAAGTCATTCTGCTCACGTCCCCGTTCCCCCCTGGTTCCCCGGCGGTCGCCGCAGCGCCCGCACCAGCCTCGCGGCCTCGGCCGCCAGGCGCTCCAGCTCCGGTACGGCGAACGCGTCGGCGCCCGCCTCGGCCGCCAGGTCCTCGTACTGGTGCGCCCGGCTCCGCAGCTCCTCGATCCGCACCTGCGTCACGTACGCCCGCTCGGCGTCGGCGACGCCCGCCGCGTACCGTTCGAGGGCCTTGACCCGGGCCAGCACCGCCGCCTCGCTGTCACGCAGCGCCCGCACCACCGCCTCGAAACCGGGAGCGGCCGCTTCGGCGTAGGTGGCGCGCAACGCCGACAGCTTGGCCAGCAGCCGCGCGATCTCCCACTCCTGCTCCGGCAGCATCACCGCGTTCCGCACGTCGTCGAGCAGCCCATCGGCGTTCACCCTGGAGCCCGTCACCGTGGCGATGGCCCGCCGCGCGCGCACCAGCAACGCGGCGGCGGGCACGTCGAGGTCGTCGACCAGCACGTAGCGGCCCTCGTACCAGCGAAGCTGCGCGAAGGCCGCCCGCTCGGACGCCTCCACCCCGCCCCCGTCCCCGCCCCCGCGCCCGAGCAGCGGCAGCAGCGCCAGCGGGACGGCGAGCAACAGCATCACGATCGCCGCGCTCATCATGCCCAGGCTCAGCAGCAGCCCGAAGCAGGCCGCCGGCGCGAACGCCGCCAGCATCCAGTAGTGCGGGCCGGAGAAGCGCGGCAGCAGCCCGGGCGTCCACCCCTGCCGCATCCTGAGCAGGACGTCCCGGCTCTGCCTGAGCACCCGCGCGTCCTGCGGCGGCACCTCGGGGTCCACGATCACATCGTCCACTGGAGAAAGTCGCCCTCGTGTCTCGGCTCGTGTCTCGGCTCATGTTTCGGCTCTTCATGTGTGCGGGACGGGGCTACGCCCAGGGGTCCCGGTCCTCGATCAGGTGGCGCACGCCCGGGTGCGGGCAGCGCGGGGGCGGCGTGCCGCGCCGGTCCGGGCGGTACTCGAAGTGCCACCACTCGTTGTCGTAGATGCGGTACAGGTCGTAGCGGGCGCCGTGCTCCTCCAGCCAGCGCGCCCCCTCGTGCGGGCGCACGTCCAGGGCGACGCCCTTGACGTGCGGGGACTCGGCCGGCGGTAACACGAGCATGCGGGCCAGGAACGGCGAGCCGGTGCGCCGCACCTCCTCGTCGAACAGGCGCTGCTGCTCGGCGGGGTCGCGGTAGCCCGAGGTGAGGCCGATGAGCTGGCCGTGACGCCACAGCGCCTCGGTCCGTGCCGCGTTGAACGCCGCCAGGGCCCCGTCCCGGAGCCCGGTGAGATCCTCGGCGGGGAACCGCATCCGCAACGCCCAGCGGCAGGCCAGCTCGCGGGCCCGTCCCGGCCGCCGGACGAACGCCACCGGCAGCAGGAGCACGGCCAGCACCAGCGTGACCACGGCGTACAGCCGGTCCCGCGGCCGGGGTGGGATGGTGCGTGCTTCGTTCATGCCGACTACGATTGGCGCCGAATGTGCGCGCACCGTCCGCCGCATGTCACCGTTCATCGACGGCGGCCCGCGGGCGTCGCAGCCGGTGAGACCGCCGGCGAGACTGTGACACAACCATGACATGGCGCGCACGAGGCGGCGACACCGCCGCCCCACAGTGGAGGGGTTGAGGGGCGGGCGAGTAGACGGAGCGTGCAGTGAAACTCGGCGGCGGGTCGCGGGTGTTGTTGATCGAGGACGATCCGGCCGTGCGGGAGGGCCTTGAGCTGGCCCTGTCCCGGCACGGGCACGGCGTGCGCGCGGTGGGGTCCGGCGAGCAGGGGCTCGAACGGCTGCGTGCGGACGTGCCCGACGTCGTCGTGCTCGACCTGATGCTGCCCGGCATGGACGGGTTCGAGGTGTGCCGCCGCATCCGCGCCGCCGGCGACGTGCCGATCATCATGCTGACCGCCCGCGGCGACGACATGGACGTGGTGGCCGGCCTGGAGGCGGGCGCCGACGACTACGTGGTCAAACCCGTCCAGCCCCGCGTGCTGGAGGCCCGCATCCGCGCCGTGCTGCGCCGGATCGGCCGCGACCAGGCGGAGCTGGAGCGGTACGGCGACCTGACCATCGACCGGGCCGGCCTGGTGGTCTCCAAGAACGGCGAGCCGGTGAACCTCGCCCCCACCGAGCTGCGCCTGCTCCTCGAACTGTCCGGCACGCCCGGCCGCGTGCACAGCCGCCAGCAACTGCTGGAGTCGGTGTGGGAGCACGGCTACTTCGGCGACTCACGGCTCGTCGACGCGTGCGTCCAGCGGCTGCGCGCCAAGATCGAGGACGACTCCGCCGCGCCCGTCTACGTGCAGACGGTCCGCGGGTTCGGCTACCGCTTCGGCCCGGTGTGAACCGGACGTGACGCCTCTGCCGAGCCTGGGGTTGCGCGCGCGGCTGCTGTCCGCGTTCGCGCTGCTGTGCGTGGTGACCGCGGTCGCGGTGGCCGGCGGCCTCTACGTCCTGGCCCGCAACGAGATCCTGCAGCGCACCCAGGACGCCACCGTGGAGTCGATGCGCGACCGCCTGGAGACGCTCTACCCGCTGCGGACCCTGACGCCGAACGAGGAGGAGCTCGGCATGATCGCCGCGACCGCGAGCGACAACGAGAGCCCGGCGATCGCCATCCAGGGCGAGACGCACTCGCCGCTCCCCCCGCCGCCGCCGGGAAGCTTGAGGCCCGGAGGCATCCGGGGCCGGATCCCCGACACGATCTCACCCAAGTTGCGGCAGATGGTGGCCCAAGGACGTACCGCGTGGCAGCGGGTGGCGCTGCAGGACGGCGTCTGGCTCATCGTCGGCATGCCGCTGCTGGTCGCCGAACGGGGCGCCCCGACCCGGCCGTCCGGCATCGAGGTCTACGCCGCGCGCAGCCTGCAGTCCGAGCAGCGCAGCATCGACCGGATCGCCTGGCTCGCCTGGCTCACCAGCGGGGCGGCCCTGGCGTTCGCGGTCGTCCTCGCGCTGCTGGCCACCCGCGGCGTGCTGCGCCCGGTACGCGAGCTCGGCCGGGCGGCCCGCCTGCTCGGCGAGGGCGAGCTGCGCACCAGGATCGCCGTGCGCGGCTCCGACGAGCTGGCCGACGTGGCCCGCACGTTCAACAACACCGCCGCCGAGCTGGAGCGGCACGTCGCCCAGCTGCGCGAGATGGAGGCCGACGCCCGCCGGTTCGTGGCCGACGTCTCGCACGAGCTGCGCACCCCGCTCGCCGCGCTGGCCGCGGTCGCCGAGGTCCTCGACGAGGAGGCGGCCGGCCTGCCCGAGCCCGCCGGCCGCGCCGCCCGCCTCGTCAGCCAGGAGACGCTCAACCTCACCGGCCTCGTCAACGACCTCATCGAGATCAGCCGCTTCGACTCCGGCGTCGCGGCCCTCGCCCTGAACGAGGTCGACGTCGCCGAGCTCGTCCGCGCCACCCTGCGCGCCCGCGGCTGGTCCGACGCGGTCGACACGGACCTGCCCCCCGGGGTGACGGCCCGCCTCGACCCGCGCCGCGTGGACGTCATCCTCGCGAACCTGGTCGGCAACGCCCTGCGCCACGGCGAACCCCCCGTCTCCCTCCGCCTCACCGCCGACCCGCACCACATCACCGTCGAGGTCCGCGACCACGGTCCCGGCCTGGACGAGGAGGTGCTGCCGCACGTGTTCGACCGCTTCTACAAGGCCAGCGCGGCCCGAGCCCGCTCGGAGGGCAGCGGCCTGGGTTTGGCGATCGCCCGCGAGAACGCCCGCCTCCACCACGGCGACCTCACGGTCACCAACGCCCCCGACGGCGGCGCCCTCTTCACCCTCCACCTCCCCCGCCTACCCCGCCCCACGGACGGAGCCCCCGAATGAGGCCCCGAATGAGGCCGCGCATGAAGTTCCGCACGAGGCCCGGCATGAGGCCTGGTCACTTGCTCACCACAGCCTTCGCCCCAGCCTCCACCACAGCCTTCGCCACAGCCTTCACCACTGCCTTCGCCGCGCTCCTCCTCACACTGACCGGCTGCGGCGTTCAGCCCAGCGACGCCATCGAGGCCGGCGACCCACCCAGCGGCGCCGTCGAACCCTCCATCGCGATCACCCTCTACTTCGTCCGCGACGACAAGCTCACGGCCGTGACCCGCCCCGCCGGCGGCCCCCTGTTCCCCCAGGACACCCTCGCCCTGCTGGCGGCCGGCCCCACCGCGAGGGAACGCTCACGCGGCTACACCACCCAGGTCCCCGCCCGGGCCGGCCCCTTCTCGGTGACGGCCGCCCCCGCCGGCCGCCTGATCGTGACGTTGTCCACCCCGGCCGACAAACTCTCCACCCTGGCCACCGACCAGATCATCTGCACCGCCACCACGACGACCCCGGACAACGCCACCCAGGTCACGATCATCGGTGCCGGCGAAACCATCGGTCCCCGCACCTGCCCGCTCTGACAGGACCCCTCAAACAGCGACGGAACAGGGCGCCACCGCCATCCCATTCTCGGGGCGGCAATCATCAGGCGCCTAGTCTGACGGATGGCCCCACAACAGCAAGAGGCCACCTCCCCAATCGGGGGAGATGGCCTCTGACTTCGGTGGGCGATACTGGGATCGAACCAGTGACCTCTTCGGTGTGAACGAAGCGCTCTCCCGCTGAGCTAATCGCCCGCCCTTGGCGGCTCCTTGCGGTGCCGACGTGGAAAACCATACCGCACTCCGGCACCTACGGCGAACCGGTTGGGCCGGTGGACGATCTTGGGGTGGGAGGGTGTGTCAGAGGGATTCGGGTGAAACGCGGCGGTTGCCCATCGGCACGGCGGGCGGGTGGCATACCATCGTCGTGTCCCGGAAGGCGGCGGGCATGATCTTTTCGCGAGAAACGTTCATGGACGGCCCGTCCGGGGCAGGCTCCACAGCACGCAAAACCCTTGTAAATACGACCCGATTGATGCCGTTTAGCCTGGTAGATGCCTAAATGTCCAGCTGTGATGTGCGTTACAGAAGGCCCTGGGAGCGGAATCTTTCCTACAGGTTTCTTCGTTCCGCGTCATAGCTCAGGACGAAGTCCGTCAGAGCAGTGAAAGCCCCGAAGAGGGGACCTACGACGAAAAGGTTTGGCTGACGATGAACAGCACCACCGTCTCCGCCGAGCTTGGCCTTCGGCTTGTGGTCCCCGACCGTACTACCGTCCCCCTGCTCGCCGGACTGAGTTACACAGCCGACGATCCGTACGCCATCCGCATGGCCTTCCACGTAGGGAACGACGAGCCGGTCGAGTGGATCTTCGCCCGCGAGTTGCTGACCGTGGGCATCGTGAGGCGCGTCGGCGACGGCGACGTGCAGGTGTGGCCCGCGCGCGCCGATGGCGAGCGCACCTTGCACATCAGCCTCACCTCGCCGTTCGGGCAGGCGCTCTTCGAAGTGCCGCTGGCCCCGCTGACCGAGTTCCTGCACCGCACCTACGAGAAGGTGCCGGCCGGACGTGAGACCGACTTCATGGATCTGGACGCGGAGCTGACCAACATGCTCTGGCCCAGCTGACCGGATCAGGCAGGCGGTACCCGTCCGTCCGGCCATCCCTGAGGGGGCCGGACGCGATCATGCCTGGGGCCGGTCGTGCCGGGGCCCGATCACGTCTGGGAGCGCCGGGCAGGTCTCGGGGCCGCTGATCATGCCGGCAGCCGGTCGGGGCTGATCATGCCGGCAGCCGGTCGGGGCCGCTGATCATGCCGGGAGCCGGCCGGGGTCAGGCATGAGGGAGGCCCCCGCGTTGCAGAAAGCCGGCCCGGGCACGGCTGCGCTACGCGGGGAGCGACTTCAGGACCTCGCGCATCCGGGCGATCTCGATGCTCTGCCCCGAGTACACGTCCTTGGCCATCAGCCGCATGCGCTGATCGCGCCCGCCGGCCAGCTCCTCCCCCGCCATCTTCACCGCCCCCTCGTGGTGCCTGATCATGAGCTGCAGGAACAGCCGGTCGAAGGCTCCTCCCCTGGCGGCGCGCAGCGCGTTCAGCTCCGCCTCCGTCGCCATCCCGTAGCTCGCCTCCCCCTGCTCGTGCTGGTGGCCGACGGGCGCTGAGCGGCCCAGCTCCGCGAGCCAGGCGGTCATCGCCTTGATCTCGGGCGTCTGCGCCGCCGAGATCTGGCGGGCGAACGCGCGGATGGACGCCGTGGTCGTCCGCGCCTCCACCATGGACGTCATCTCCAGGGCCTGCCGGTGATGCGGGATCATCCCCTCCGCGAACCGCACGTCCGCGGCCACCGTCGGGGACGGGGTCGGCCCCACCCGTTCCCCCGGCGTCGCCGTCCGGGCCGGCGCACCCGGGCTGCCCGGCACGATGACCGGCGCCCCCGTCCCCACGGGGGAAGGGCCCGCCGGCTCGGTGGGCTGCTGCGAGCAGGCGGCAAGGGCAAATGTCGACATAACTGTGATGAAGAGCGTACGCGGCCCATAACCTGCTGACATAGCTTCCATAGTGAGCTACAAGACAAAGGGGATGCGCATTGATCTCTGCCAAGTTGCGCGGAGTGTTGCTGTGTACGGTGTTGTTCCTGGCCTCCGCGTGCGCCGCGGGGCCGGCCGCCACAGAAGAGCCGACCTCCGCCACCGCTCCGCAGGAGACCAGCGCTCCGGCCGGCACGCCCGCCGCCTCGCCCTCGGGCGACGTGATGACGAGCGACAACGTGAAGCACATCGCCAACATGCCGTTGACGGCGCCGTTCAACGGTGAGGGCGATCTCGGTACCGACCTGGCGTTCCAGGGCGACTACGCGTACGTGGGCAACTTCGGCGGGTTCTCGATCTACGACATCAGCGACCCGACCAAGCCACAGCTCGTCAGCCAGGTGTCCTGCCCGGCGCAGCAGAACGACGTGACCGTTTATGAGGATCTGCTGATCCTCTCCATCGACGAGCCGCGCGGCGGCCCCGAGTGCGACTCCGCCGAAGGGGAGCGGAAGTGGGAGGGCCTGCGGATCTTCAACGTCAAGGACAAGAAGAGCCCGCAGTACGTGGGCGCCGTCCAGACCGACTGCGGCTCGCACACGCACACGATGGTGCCCGCGGGCGAGACCCTCTACGTGTACGTCTCCTCCCCCGGCCCCGAGCCCGACTCGGCGACCTGCCCGGCACCGCACGAGCTCATCTCGATCGTCGAGATCCCGACGAAGTCACCGGCGTCCGCCAAGGTCGTCGCCAAGCCGGACATCTTCCCCGAGCGGCAGCACTCCGAGCTCGCCTCCGGCTGCCACGACATCACCGCCTACCCGGAGAAGAAGCTGGCCGCGGCCGCCTGCTTCGGTGACGGCGTGCTGCTCGACATCTCCGACCCGGTCAAGCCGAAGGTCCTCCAGCAGCTCACCGACCTGGAGAACTTCCAGATCTGGCACTCGGCGACGTTCAACAACGACGGCACGAAGGTCGTCTTCAGCGACGAGCTCGGCGGCGGCGGCCAGGCCACCTGCGACCGCAACACCCCCGCCACCAAGGGCGCGAACGCCATCTACGACCTGGTCGGCGGCAAGCTGGAGCGGCGCGGCTACTTCAAGATCCCCCGCGAGCAGCAGCCGAACGAGAACTGCGTCGCCCACAACGGCTCCCTGATCCCGGTGGACGGCAAGGACATCATGGTCCAGTCGTGGTACCAGGGCGGCGTGTCGATCTGGGACTTCACCGACTCGGCGAACCCGAAGGAGATCGGCTACTTCGAGCGCGGGCCGCACGAGGGCGGCGGCATCGCCGGCTCCTGGTCGGCCTACTACTACAACGGCTACATCTACTCCAGCGACATGACCGAGGGACTGGACGTCCTGGAGATCACCGACCCGCTGACGGACCCGGCCAAGCAGGTCAAAATGGACGACTTCAACGTCCAGACCCAGAAGTCCTACTGACGGAACCGGCGAAGGCCGAGTCAAAGCCCGCCGGCGACCGCCCCGCCCAACGGGCGCAGGTCGCCGGCGGCCAGCCCGGGGAAGGGACGTAGGTCGCCGGCGACCGGCTCGGGGAACGGACGTAGGTCGCCGGCGACCGGCTCGGGGAACGGACGTAGGTCGCCGACGACAACCGCGCGAACGGCCGCACGAACGGGCCGCACACGCATGGAACCGCACCCACGGGCCGCGCCGCCGGGGCGCACGGACGCCACACGAAGCGCACGAGCCGCACGGACGGGCCGCGCGAACGGGGCACACGAGCGATGCGCGAAGGGTGCCCGGTTTTGACCACCTCGCCGGTCAAGCATGCGCGCGTAACGGCGAGGTGGCGGTGAGGCGGAGGAGCGTCTCCCTGGAGGGCCCTCAGCCCGTGACGGCGGGTGGGGCCGTGTTGGCTTTGCCGTAACAGAAAATCATGGGTTGAGGTCAGCCGCGGAACGCTCGGCGAAGAGGCGCGCGGCCTTGGTGGTGATCGGGCCGGGCGCGAGGGGCAGCTCCGTGTCGTCGACGAGCCGGATCGGCTGGACGTCGCGCGTCGTCGAGGTCAGGAACGCCTCCTCGGCCTCGTACAGCGCCGACAGCGGCACGTCGGTCTCCTCGCCGCCGCACCATTCGAGCACCAGCGCCCGCGTGACCCCGGCCAGGCAGCCGGAGGCGAGGGTGGGGGTGAGCAGGCGGCCGTCGCGGACGATGAAGATGTTGGAGCCGGTGCCTTCGCACAGGTTGCCGGCGAGGTTGCCGAAGATGGCCTCGCCGCCGCCGCGCTGCTTGGCGTACAGCAGGGCCTTGGCGTTGTCGCCGTAGGAGGTGCTCTTGACGCCGACCAGGGCGCCGCGCTCGTTGCGGGGCCAGGGGACGACGGTGACGTTCGCGGTGGCGGGGAACGGCTTCTGCTCGTCGACGATGACGACGGTGGTGGTGCCCTGGTCGCCGCGGTCGGAGCCGAGGGGGCCGGGGCCGCTGGTGTAGGTGACGCGGATGCGGCCGAGCGGCCAGGCGGGCGCGGCGTCGAGGAGCTGGGCGATGCCGTCGGCGATGGCCTCGACGTCGGGGTCGGGCAGGTCCATGCGCTGGGCGGAGAGGGTGAGCCGGTCGAGGTGGCGGGTGAGCGCGAACGACCGGCCGTTCACGATCTTGATGGTTTCGAAGACGCCGTCGCCGACCATCAGGCCGTGGTCGAACACGGACACGGTGGCGCGGTCGGGGTCGATCAGCTCCCCGTTGACCCAGACAGGGATGTTCATTCAGTTACCTCCTGTGGATGCCAGTGCGATGAGCCTGGCTGCTTTGAGCTCGGTTTCGAGCCACTCGCGCCGGGGGTCGCTGCCCCAGGTGATGCCCGCTCCCGTGCCGAACCGGATCTCGCTGCCGGAGATCCAGAATGTTCTGATGCCTACGGCCAGCGCCGCCCTGCCTCGGTCGGCGTCGACCCAGCCCACGGCCCCACAGTACGGGCCGCGGGGTGCTGGTTCGAGCTCATTGATGATGCGCAGGGCGGACGATTTGGGCGCGCCCGTGACGGATCCGGGCGGGAAAGTCGCCGAGAACAGCTCGGGCCAGCCCGCCCCGGGCGCCAGCCGGGCGCGCACGGTGGAGACGAGGTGGACGAGCCCAGGGTGTTCCTCGACCGCGCACAGCGCCGGCACCTCGACGGTTCCGACGGCGGCGACCCTGCCGAGGTCGTTGCGGACGAGGTCGACGATCATGACGTTCTCGGCGTAGTCCTTGTCGAGGAGGTCGCCGGCGGTCGCGCCGGTGCCCTTGATCGGCCGGGACTCGATGACGTCGCCGTCGCGCGAGAGGTAGAGCTCGGGCGAGGCCGACACGACGCTCAGCCCCGGCACGTCGATGACGGCCGCGTACGGCGCGGGGTTGCCGGCCGCGAGCCTGGCCGCCAGGGCGAGCGGGTCGGCGTCGCGCGGCACGGGCGCGGTGAGGATCCGGCACAGGTTCGCCTGGTAGACCTCGCCCCGCTCGATGTGGGCGCGGATGGCCCGCACGCCGTGCTCGTAGGCGGCCCGGTCGAGGGAGCTGCGCCACTGGCCGGGGTGCGGCCCGTGCCAGGGGCCGGCCGGCGCGGGCAGCGGCGACCTGCGCACCCGGTCGAACCGGGCGCACGTCACCTTGCCCTCGTAGTCGACCACGACGGCCCACCAGCCCGCCCCGTCGAGCGCGGCGAGGTCGGAGGTCACGTCGCGCAACCCGCTGGCGAGAAAGCCGCCTAAGTGGGCGAATCCGTCGTACACACCTCCCATTGTCCCAGCATCTCGACCAGCTCCAGCGCGGCGGGCAGTGGCGGCTCGGGCAGGGCCGCGTAGACCTTGCGTGCGGGTGCCGTACCTCTGAGGGACTTGAGCACCAGGTTCGCCGGTACGGCCCGCGCCGCCAGCTCCGGCACCAGCGTCACCCCGAGGCCGGCGGCGACGAACCCGAACTTGCCGGACCACTCCGCCACCCGGGGCCCGCCGCGCGGCGTGAACCCGGCCGCCGCACACGCCGCCACCAGCAGCGTCGGCTGTCCGCGCGGGGCGGCCTCGATCCAGCTCTCCTCCGCCAGGTCGCGCAGGTCCACGTCGGGCTCGGCGGCCAGCCGGTGATCGGCAGGCAGCGCGACGAGCAGCCGGTCCTCCAGCAGCGGCACCGTGCGCGCCCCCTCGGCGGGCAGCCCGGCCGGGTAGTCGCTGATCACGGCCACGTCGAGCGCCCCGGCGGCCAGCAGCTCCATGAGCCGGGCGCTGAGCCCTTCGGTCAGCCGCAGCTCGACGCCGGGGCGCCGCTCCAGGAAACGTTTGAGCGTGCCGGGCAGCAGGTCGATGTTCGCGGTGGCGAACGCGCCCACCCGCAGGATCCCGCCGCGCCCCCGGTGGATGGCGGCCAGCTCCTCGCCGGCCCGGTCGAGCCGGTCGAGCACGGCGACGGCGTGCCGGTGCAGGGCGGCTCCGGCGGGTGTGAGGCGGACGCCCCTGGCCAGTCGTTCGAACAGCGGGCCGCCCGCGGCGCGTTCGAGGGCGGCGACGCGGCGGGAGACCGCCGACTGGGTGTAGCCGAGCAGCTCGGCGGCGGCGGTGAACGAGCCGCCGCGGGCGACCTCGTCGAAGAGCCGCAGCGTGGCGGTGTCAAAGGCATTCGTGTCAGGCATGGCTGCCATGCAATCTAGTCGGTGGTGGAATACCTCGCAGAGGTGTTCACTGAGGCACGTGATTGCCTTTCTCGGACAGGGGCGCATGGGCGTCCCCATGGCCCGGCGACTCGTGGAGGCCGGGCACGAGGTGACGACGTGGCGGCGCTCCGACGGGGTGCCGGCGGCCACGGCGGTGGACGGCGCCGACCTGATCATCACGATGCTCAGCGACCCGGCGGCGGTGCGCGAGGTGCTGACGGCGGCCCTGCCCGGCTTGCGGCCGGGCGCGACGGTGGTGGAGATGTCCACGATCGGCCCCGGCGCGGTGCGCGACCTGCGCGCGCTGCTCCCCGCGTCGGTCGGCCTGGTGGACGCGCCGGTGCTGGGCAGCGTGGGGCCCGCCGCCGAGGGCACGCTGACCGTGCTCGCCGGAGGCGACGTGGCCGGGTGGCGCGAGGTGCTGGAGGTGTTCGGCTCGGTACGCGAGTGCGGCCCGCTCGGCTCCGGCGCGGCCATGAAGGTCGCCGTCATGAGCGCGCTCGTGCCGGCCCAGGTGCTGCTGGCCGAGACGTTCGCGTACGGCGAGGCGCACGGCGTCGACCGGAACGCGCTCATCGACGTGCTGTCCGGCACCCCGCTGGGCACGCTGGCCGAGCGGCTGCGCGTGCCGTCGCCCGAGACCCGCTACTCGCTGGCCCACGCCACGAAGGACCTGGAGCTGGGCGCGTGGCAGGGCGCCACGATGGCCACCGCCGCCCGCGCCAGGATGCGGGAGGCGCTGGCGGCCGGGCTCGGCGAGCGCGACCTGACCGCGATCGCCGGCCACACCGGCGGCAGTGCGCCGCGCAGCAGGGCCGTGCCGCTCAACCTCTCGACCATCCCGGCCACGAACGGCATGTACTCGCACGCCGTCCGCGCCGGCGACACCCTTTACGTCTCCGGCCAGGCCGCCTTCGACGAGCACGGGGACATCGTCGGGGCGGGCTCCATGGAGGCCCAGGCCGAGCACGTGTTCCAGGTCGTCTCGCGCATCCTCGCCGACCAGGGGGCCGGTTTCGAGGACGTCGTGTTCATCAGGACGTATCTGACGGACATGGAGGAGCGGGCCGCTCTCGGGCGGGTGCGCAGGAAGTACATCACCGGCACGCCCCCGGCCAGCACGACGGTGGAGGTGTCGAAGCTGTTCATGCCGGGGCTGCTGCTGGAGATGGACCTGATCGTGGCCCTGCCGCGCTAGCCGAGCGGGCCGGTGACGGTCTCGGCCGCCGCGACCACGCCGCCCTCGGCCACCAGCCGCACGGCCGACTCGATCTCGGGGGCCAGGAACCGGTCGGGGCCTGGCGCGGGCACGGTCTCGCGCAGCGCCCTGACCACGGCCGCCGTCGCGGGCGCCGGCTCCAGTGGCGCGCGCAGGTCGAGCGCGCGGGCGGCGGTCAGCACCTCGATGGCCAGCACGCGGGTGAGCCCGTCGACCGACTTGCGCAGCTTGCGGGCCGCCGACCAGCCCATGGAGACGTGGTCCTCCTGCATGGCGGAGCTGGGGATGGAGTCGACGCTGGCGGGCACGGCCAGGCGCTTGAGCTCGGAGACGATGGCCGCCTGCGTGTACTGGGCGATCATGTGGCCGGAGTCCACGCCGGGGTCGTCGGCCAGGAACGCGGGCAGGCCGTGGTTGCGGGCCACGTCGAGGAAGCGGTCGGTGCGCCGCTCCGACATGGAGGCGAGGTCGGCGGCCACGACGGCGAGGAAGTCCAGCACGTACGCCAGGGGCGCGCCGTGGAAGTTGCCGTTCGACTCGACGCGGCCGTCGTCCAGCACGGCCGGGTTGTCGATGGCGCTGGCCAGCTCGCGGCCGGCGACGGTGGCGGCGTGCGCGATCGTGTCGCGGGCGGCGCCGGCGACCTGCGGGGCGCAGCGCAACGAGTAGGCGTCCTGGACGCGGGTGCACGCGGCCGGGTCGCGGTGGCTGGCCATGATGCCGGAGTCGCGCAGCACCTTCGTCATGTTGGCGGCCGACAGCGCCTGGCCGGGATGCGGCCGCAGCGTCTGCAGCTCCGGCGCGAACACGCGGTCGGTGCCCAGCAGCGCCTCGACGCTCATCGCGGCGCTCACGTCGGCGGTCCTGACCAGCCTGGTCAGGTCGTCGATGGCGAGGATCAGCATGCCGAGCATGCCGTCGGTGCCGTTGATCAGCGCCAGGCCCTCCTTGGCGCCCAGCTCGACCGGGTCGATCCTGGCCTGCTTGAGCGCCTCGGCCGCCGGCTGCACGGCGCCCGAGGCGTCACGGACGACGCCCTCACCCATGAGGGTCAGCGCCACGTGCGCCAGCGGCGCCAGGTCGCCCGAGCAGCCGAGGCTGCCGTACTCGTGCACGACCGGCGTGATGCCCGCGCTGATCAGCGCGGCGAGGGTCTTGGCCGTGGTCGGCCTGATGCCGGTGTGGCCGGTGGCGAGCGTGCTGAGCCGCAGCAGCATGAGCGCGCGCACCACCTCGGTCTCCACCTCGGGGCCGCTGCCGGCCGCGTGCGAGCGCACCAGCGAGCGCTGGAGCTGGGCGCGCAGCGCGGGGTCGATGTGCCGGGTGGCCAGCGCGCCGAACCCGGTCGAGATGCCGTACGCCGGCACCGGGCTCTCGGCCAGCTCGTTCACCCGCTGGCGGGCCGCCGCGATGGCGGCGACGGCATCGTCGGTGAGCTGTACGGGGGCGCCGTGGCGGGCCACCCTGATGACGTCGTCGAAGGTCAGGGGCTCAGGGCCGACGTTCACGACTCCGTTGTCGCGCATGGTGCGTCTCTCTCGACTAGGTAACCGGCGTAACCGATGTTAGCCCCTTACCGGCGAACAGTTCCGCCAGCCCCTGCCTGCCCTCGTCCGTCAGCAGCACCGCCCTGGGCACGCTGCCCCGCCGGTACCATCCGCGTTCGAACAGCACCTCCGTGATCGCCGCCCCGAGCGCGCCGCCGAGATGCGCCCGGCGCTCGGTCCAGTCGAGACATTCCGGGGCGAACCGCCTCCTCGACCGGCGCGCGCCCGCCACGTCCACGCCCAGCCGCGACAGCAGCCGCTCCCCCGCCTCCGTCACGTCGTGCCCGTCGTAGAAGCCGCCCTCCTTGAGCCGGTCGAGCAGCCCGACCCCGGCCCGCCCGGCCAGGTGGTCGTAGCACGTACGGGCCTCCTCCAGCATCCTGGCCTGCCGCGACTGGCGCAGCGAGCGCACCGGCGGGCGGGCGCTGACCCTGGCCAGCACCTCCAGCACCTCGGCGATCTCGTGCCCGGCCAGCCGGTAGTAGCGGTGGCGGCCCTGGCGGACGACGTCCACGAGCCCGCCGTCGAGCAGCTTGGCCAGGTGCGCGCTCGCCGTCGCCGCGCTCACCCCGGCCATCCTGGCCAGCTCCCCCGCCGCCAGCGCCCGCCCGCCGAGCAGCGCCGTCAGGATCGCGGCCCGCGTCGGATCGGCGATCAGCGCGGCGACCGGGGCGATGTCGGCGTCCCTGGCGATGTGTTCCATGCTCATGACGCTAGTACGTCGACCTTTCGACGTGCGTCGAAGGGTCGGCGCCTGCCCCGCTTGCGACGCGCGCCGGAGGGTCACCGCTTGCCGAGCGCCTTCCTGATCACCTCGCGGGCCCGGTCCATGACCGCGAGGGGCGCGCCCATCACCAGGTTCCGTGTCGCCGACTCCGTGCCCGGATGCGGGCGCACCGGCGCCAGCGTCTCGGCCGCGCGCACCGCCGCCGCCATCGCCCGCCGCGCCACGACCGAGGTGTGCGCGCGCAGCCGGGCGAACTCGTACCGCTCCTCGCTGCGCGCGTGCGCCATCACGGCGGTACGCAGCGCGGCCAGCCCCTCCCAGAACCGCGGATGGTCCACGCCGCTCTTGTGCAGGTCGAGCAGCAGGCGCTTGGCCCGGTTCTCCTCGGTCAGCCGGTCGGCCACCACGCCCTGGCCGTTGTCGAGCTTCCTGCGCGCGTACGGGTGGACGATCTCCTCCTCGGCCGTCTCGTGCACCGACAACATGCGCGTCAGCCGGTCGAAGGCGTCGCCCACCTTGTCGGGAGGCGCCTGCTCCACTTCGTCGAACAGATCCCTGATCCGGCCGTGCTGGGCCATCAGGAGCTCGATGACATCTTGTTCAGCCACGTCAGCGCCCGTACCCTGGCCCGCTCCCGGCACGCGCCGCCTTACCGAACGCGGACGGAACGCGGAGGTTGCCGGGAAAGGCCCCGGGTACGCGGAGCGACATGGCCTTCGACCCACTTCAGGAGCGGGGCATCCCGCTGGACGAGCAGCTGCGGAACTGGCGGGAGCTGAACGTCACGCCGATCGACCCGGACCACGCCGACCCGTACACGCGGTGCCGGATCATCACCATGAACGGGATCGAGGTGGAGGCCATCCTGTTCAGCCACCAGCTCGCCCCCCCCCTCCCCCACCCCTACCTAAATCGA